>JBGUUX010000050.1:0-14373 GCA_045133915.1 Eubacteriales bacterium
AGATACCCGACGAGTACGAGCGACTTCACGGAGCGAGGTAGGAGTTGTTGGTGTCAACGAGATCTACGGACCCTTTTCACGAAAACCTACACTTCCTTTTTCGAAGTCTAACAGCGTATCGATAGGTTTATCGATACGCTAAAACAAGCTATCGAAATGATAGCTTGTTTTTTCTATTAAAGCATCTTGAATGAATCCTTAAGATCGGTATAGAGCTTATTGTAAAGAGCATAGTACTTCTTGTAAACCTCTGTGTTTGCCGCTGTGGGAGCGGTAGCATCCTTTTCACGGATGAGAGCCGCACAAGCATCGGGAACGCTCTTATAGAGACCTGCGGCAACACCTGCAAGGATAGCAACACCAAGAGCGCCGCCCTCCTTAGAGTTGTTACGGGAGATAGGCATATTAAAGCTGTCTGCCATCATACCGCGCCAGAGAGAGGAGTTTCCTCCGCCGCCCGAAGCATAAACTGTTTCGGGAGTAGTTCCGGTCATATCCTTGATGATATCCATACAGTTGGTAAGGGAGAAGATAACGCCTTCCATTACCGCACGGAGCATATCCTTCTTTGTATGCATAGCGCTAAGACCAAAGAACACACCGCGGCAGTCGGGGTCAAGGTGGGGAGTACGCTCACCCATAAGGTAGGGCAGGTAAACCAGTCCGTTTGCACCTGCGGGAGAGGTCATAGCGATCTTGTCCATAATATAGTTGGGGTCTTCGCCGAGGAGTGCGGCAGTAGCCTTTTCACCCTCGAAGAAGTTATCACGCATCCACTTGAAGGAAAGACCTGCGCCCTGAGTAACGCCCATGATATGCCAACAGCCGGGAACTGCATGGCAAAGGGTATGTACACGTCCCTTAGGGTCGATGGAGATCTTATCTGTATGAGCAAATACAACGCCGGAGGTACCGATGGTAGCGGAGATAACGCCCTCACGAACGATGCCGTTACCTACACCGCCTGCAGCCTGGTCGCCTGCGCCGCCTGCAACGATGGTGCCCTCACGAAGACCTGTAAGCTCAGCCGCCTTCTTTGTTACGTGGCCTGTGTCCTCCGAGGATTCGTACATCTTGCCGAGGAGACTTCTGTCGATGCCCAGCTTATCAAGAACGTAGGGAGACCAGTCTCTTTTCGGAACGTCAAGGAGCTGCATACCCGAAGCATCGGATACCTCGGTGGCAAACTCGCCTGTAAGCATATATCTGATATAGTCCTTGGGAAGCATGATCTTGGCACACTTCTCGAAGTTTTCGGGCTCGTTGTTCTTTACCCACATGATCTTGGATGCGGTAAAGCCTGTCATAGCAGGGTTTGCGGTGATCTCGATGAGCTTGTCTGCGCCCACCTTTTCGGTCATCTCCACACATTCCTTACCTGTACGCTGGTCGCACCAGATGATAGAGGGACGGATAACGTTGTCATCCTTATCAAGCATTACAAGGCCGTGCATCTGTCCGGAAAGACCTACACCCTTAATGTCTTTGGGGTTAACTCCGGACTTGGTTATAACTGCTTTGATGGTCTCGCATACTGCGTTCCACCAGTCGCGGGGATCCTGCTCTGCCCAGCCGTTCTTGGGCTGATAAAGGGGATACTCGCTGAGAGCGGATGCTACAGTATTACCTTCAAGGTCAAATAAAACTGTTTTGGTACCGCTGGTACCGATATCACTACCTATAAGATACATTTATTTTTCCTCCAAAACAAATTGTTTTATACTCTTTATGGCTGAGCCGTCCTCATATTCCATGACCTCGCCCAGCGCAAAAAATCCGTTTTCGTCATAGACTCTTACCCTCTGTCCTACAGAGTAATGAGTCTTTATTTTTTTCTGATATATTTCCTGACCCGATCTGAAAAGCTTTAAGAAAAATCCGTTTAAGGTAACTACGGGAAGCTCTTCAAAAAGGCTTTCGGTAGGTAACAGAAGCTTGACTCTGTCCTCGTATTCCATCTCCCGAAGCTCATCTATGGTATATCCCTTTGTCAGCTCAAAGTTGCCGGAAGCAAAGCGTCGAAGTGAGCTCATAGTAGCGGGGCAGCCTAATTTTTCGCCGATGTCCTCGCAGAGCGTACGCATATAAGTACCCTTACTGCAATGCACCTTGAGGGTATAGTCTTTGTCCTCACCCTCTGCCTCTATAGAGAATATCTCTATATCTCTCGGCTTACGCTCTACCGTCTTTCCCTTACGGGCAAGGTTGACTAATTTTTGTCCGTCAACCTTTAAGGCAGAGTACATAGGGGGTATCTGCTGACCCTTGCCTACAAAGGAATTTATTACTTTGAGTACCTTTTCTCTTTCGGGGATATCGCTTGATTCTTCGATAACCGTACCTGTTATATCTCCCGTGTCATACTTGACACCGAGAAGAAGTCCTGCTTCGTATTTCTTTTCGTCGGATACAAGATATTCGGCAGCCTTTGCGGCTCTGCCTATAAGTACCACAAGCAGTCCCGTCGCCATAGGGTCAAGGGTGCCTGTGTGTCCCACCTTTTTGGTGTTAAAAAGCTTTCGCATTATATTGACCGCATCGTGAGAGGTCATATCACGAGGCTTGTCTATTATAAGAACGCCTGAAGGTTCGCTCATACCAAGATCTCCCTTACTGCATTCATTACAAGCTCAACCGCTTCTTCAACGGTTTCGGCAGATACCGCTCCACCCGAAGCGCGCATATGTCCGCCGCCGCCCAGTAACTGACAGATAGCCGAGCAGTCTACCGTCTCACCGCTTCGCATAGATATCTTATAAACTCCGGTCTTGCCCGTCTTTTCCTTTATCACGATGCCAAGCTCTACACCCTCTATCTCACGGGTAAGTGAGCTTATAGCGCCAAGAGCATCGTCGTCTATGCCGTTTTCTTCTTTTTGCTTATTGGTAAAGCAAACCAGGGCAACTCTGCCGTCATCGTAATATTCAAGGTTATTGAGAGCAAGACGTGTTGCCGCAATCTCCGCCTTGGGCTTGTTTTCAAAAAGCCTTGTGTTTATACGGCTGTGGTCAGCACCCGCCTCGATAAGCTCTGCCGCTGTACGGTGAGTCTCGGCAGAAACGTTAGAGTATCTGAAGCATCCCGTATCCGATGATATTGCCGCATAGAGAGAGTCGGCAGCCTTTTGGTTAAGTCTGTCCTTAACTATCTTATAAACTATCTCACCCGCAGCGCCTACCGTCTCCTCGGTATAGTTATACTTTGCATAGGGGTCGCCTGTACGGTGATGGTCTATCTTTAACTCAATTCGGTCGGCATATTTTTTGCCTGCCTCACCTGTCAGATGAAGCTGAGCGCAATCCACCGTCATAATATGAGCGTATTCCTCTTCGGGAATATGGGTGGGTTCGCCGTCGCATATAAACTTAAGTCTGTCGGGGACCGCCTCTGCGCATACCACACGGATATTCTTTTGGGGATAAGCGTTCTTGATACCAAAGGCAGAGCCAAGTGTATCTGCATCCGGACTTTGGTGGGTGATGATAAGGATATCATCCCATTTTTCAAGAAGCTCTCTTACACCATCAAGGGTGATGTTATTCTCCATCCTCGGTCTCCTTGGGTCTTACCTCGTCAAGAAGCTTGGAGATATGGGCGCCGTGCTCAACAGAGTTATCACGGATAAAGGTAAGCTCGGGAGTCTGACGAAGATTTAATATATGAGCAAGCTCACGGCGGATATAACCGACCGCACTCTTAAGGCCCTGAGCAACACCCTCTTCGCCGTCCTTGCCTCCCATTGTAGAATAATATACCTTTGCAAATTTAAGATCGGGGGTACAGTCAACTGCTGTGATGCTGAAAAACGCAGTGCTTACACGGGGATCCTTAACTGTGGGCAGGATACGCATAAGCTCCTTTGCCATAGCCTCGTTGACTCTTCCTCTTCTGTAATTAGCCATAATTTCACCTTTCAATTTATACGTTAGATATATTCTATCATAAAAAATCAAAATTATCAAATATTATTGCAAAAAAATATATAATATTATATAATATTATTATAAATAATTATATGGAGATCAATATGATAAAGATACTTCACACAGCGGACATGCATCTGGACAGTCCTTTTACCCTTATGGACGCCTCACTTTCAGAGGCGAGAAGAGCAGACCTGCGCTCTGCTTTTTCTGCCCTTATGATGTACGTCAAGGACAATAATATAGATATACTGCTTATCGCAGGCGATATGTTTGAGCACGAATATGCCACAAAGGAAACTATTGCCCTTGCGGTAAGAGAGTTTGAAAAGGTACCTCAGTGCCGTATAATCATATCCCCCGGTAACCACGACCCCTATACCCCTAACAGCGTATATAAAAAATGTCAGTTCCCCGAGAACGTATATATATTTACCGAGCCTACCATGTCGGTATTCTCCTTTGACGATATCGGAGTGGACGTCTACGGCTACGCCTTTACCTCCCCCTCTATGGAGCGTAATCCCTTTATAGGCAAAAAGCCCCTTCACCCCGAGCGTATGAATATACTTTGCGCTCACGGTGACACCTCCTCCCCCATATCAAGATACTGTCCCATAACCGAGGCGGACATTGCCGACAGCGGCTACGATTACGTGGCTCTGGGTCATATCCACACAGGCAAGGAGCCCACAAAGGTGGGTGACACCGTTTATGCTTACTGCGGATGTCTTGAGGGCAGAGACTACTCTGAGGCAGGACACAAGGGAGCTCTGTACGGTGAATTTATAAAGGACGAAAACGGATTCAGACATAATATCAGACCTATCCGTTTTTCCAGAAGAAGATACGCATCCCACCGTCTCAACGTGACCGGCGCTCATACCGTAGAAGAGGTCACCGAGGCGGTAGCCAAGAAGATAATAGACAAAGGTTACGGCGAGGACACCCTGCTTCGTATTACCCTTGAAGGTAACGTATCCCCCGATCTTGTTATATCCCAGAGCAGAGTGGAGTCGGGCATACGAAACCTCTACACCTTTGAGCTGATAGATTCTACCCTTCCTCTCTACGACGCACAGGCTCTGAAAAACGATCCTACCATAAAGGGAGCTTTCTTTGAGGCTCTGCTGCCCTTACTTGAGGGCGGAGATCCCGAGCAGAGAGAGGCGGCGGCTCTGGCGCTGCGTTACGGTCTTGCCGCAATAGACAACAACGACATTATTGATTTTTAAAGGAGCCGAAAATGTATATAGAGAGCTTACACATAGGTGATTTTGGCGGTACCTGTAACCGTGATATTGCCTTTGAAAACAAAGTCAATATAATAGAAGGTGCAAACGAAAGCGGTAAGTCTACCATTGCATCCTTTATCAGCTTTATGCTCTACGGCTTCGCGGACAAGTCTCAGCGTAAGAGATACTACAGCTGGGGCACTACCTCGGCTTCGGGTACTATGACTGTGGTATGCGGTAACAAAAGATACCGTATCGAGCGTGAGCATATAGAGACTACCGGTGACAAGGTTAAGATAATAGACCTTGACACCAACCTCCCCGTAGATTCGGGCAAAAAGCCTGAAGAGATGTTCTTTGCCGTTTCGGGCGAAATCTTCAACCATACCGCTTACGTAGGACAGGTTGCAGGCGGTTACGTAGGAGGTAAAAAGATCTCTGCTTCTATAGAAAACATCCTCTTCTCCGCAGACGAGAGCGTTGATACCTCAAAGTCGCTTAAGAGACTGGACGATGCCAGAGTTATGCTTCAGCATAAGCGAGGCAAAGGCGGAAGGATATACGAGCTGTCAGAAGAAAGAGATACTCTGATCCGCCGTCTTGATGCGGCAAAGGCGGCAAACAGCGGTATCATCGAAAAGGAAGGAACGCTCCGCGATACCAAAAAAACCATCGAAGCAAACGAGAAAAAGTTAAACGATCATAAAGAGCTTTTGGAGTACTATGAAAGCGCCAAGGCTTACCGTACATACAAAAAATACCGCACGCTGAAGAAAAAGGCGGCAGAGCTTGAGACCTTAAACGAGGCTCTTAAGGCAAGCTATACCCACGAGGGATTTTTACCGGATGCTGCGTATATCGAAAGACTGCAGAGCCTTGAAGACGAGATATCCCGTCTGGATGATGCCGCAAACGAGCTCCACCGTGAGGCAGAGCAGCAGAGACTGCGTAACAGCGACCTCTTTGAAATGTCCCTCTTTATCGACCGTGTAAATGAGCGAGGCGGTATAGACGAGGTGGTTCGCGGCTTTAAAAAGATAGGAAAGCGTAAAAATACCATGACCCTTACCGCTGTACTGAGCTTTATACTTGCCGCAGCACTTGGGGTTTTTACCGTGATGTTCCACAAGGATATCGCCTCTCTTTTGGTATACGGAGGTCTGGGTGCGCTCTCCTTACTGCTTATAGGCCTTATACTGGTGGTTTGTTCCACAAGACAGAAGATAGACGAAAACGAGTTCCTTGCCGAGCTTGACGTAGACTCCAAGAGAGACTTCATTGATGCGGTAAACCGCTTTGTGACAGACGAGAACAAGCTCTCGCTCCACAACTCCCGTGTACGCGACCTTGAAGATAAGTACAACAAGGTGCTGCGAGCAAGGCAGGAAAAAGAGGATGCCGCTATGTCCGAGGCTTTCCGTTGGGGCAAGAACGACCGAGAGGAAGCTCTGCGTAAGGCTAAAGAGGTGCTCAAGCTCATTGAAGAAAACAAAAACGAGGCAGAAAAATATGCTATTGCCCGTGACGCCTTTAAGGAACAGGCCGAGGCTATAGATCCCGTTGCCGTAAAGGAAGCTCTGGCAGGCAGACCCTATACCGAGGACGTCTTTGATATGAACGCAGTCAACGAGGCCCTGCGTGAAAACGACTTCTACACAAAGACTACCGAACACCTTAAGAACAACGCTGCCGCTCTTGAAAAGGAGCTGGCTGTGCTCCACGCTACCCGTGAAGATCCTACCCTCTTGAACGACCGTGTCAACGAGCTGAGCGTAACTATAGCAGACCTTACCAAAAAGCTCAACGGTTATACCCTTGCATACGAAAAGCTTACCGAGGCGTCCGAGATACTGCGTTCAGGCGTTTCTCCCAGACTTGCCGAAAATGCGGCGGCTCTGCTTGGCCGTATGACAGACGGCAGATACGACCGTATAGGCGTGACGAAGGATCTTGATATGAAATACGAGGCAGAGGGCAAGAACCGCGACCTTGAGTATATGAGCGCAGGTACCCGTGACCTTGCGTACTATGCTCTCAGACTTTCGCTTATCCGCCTGCTCTACAAAAACGAGCTGCCTCCCGTTATCTTTGACGAAAGCTTTGCCCGACTGGATGACAGACGTATGGATAACTTCTTCTCGGTTATGGCAGATGAAAATATGCAGTCACTTATTTTCACAAGCCAGACCAGAGATGCAAAGCGTATGGCTGATCTGGGTATAAGCTTTAATCATATTAAATTATGAACGGAGAAGTGCTCTAACCAAGCTTTGCCCGATAGTTTAGCTTTTCAAATCACACGAAAAGAATAAATTTACTCCACAATGAAAAATTTAAAATCACAAAAACTGATAGCCATCTTCGGCATCCTTGTGTTCATAGCCTTTACCCCGGTTATTTCCCTTGTTTTTACGGGAATGTCGGTTCTGGGTATGACGATAGGTATACTGATATTCCTTTTTGGAGTATTTATGCCAAAGGTGCTTGGTTACCTTAAAAAGCACAAGGTGATAAAAGCGCTGATATGCATATTCCTTATACTTGCCCTTCTTTGGGCGGCGTACTGCTCGGTAGTTCTGTTAGCGGCAGGAATGCGAAGAACAAAGGACTCTGACACGGTGATAGTTTTAGGCTGTCAGATCAAGGGTGAGCGTCCCTCAAAAATGCTAAGACAGCGTCTTGACAAGGCTTACGCTTACCTTGAAGAAAATTCCGACGCCGTTGCCATAATGTCGGGGGGACAGGGACCTGACGAGGTAATGCCTGAAGCCGAGGCTATGTTTAACTATCTTGTAGCCAAGGGAGTTGACCCCCACAGACTATACGTTGAGCCCGACTCCCACAACACGGAGCAGAATATGGAATATTCTGCCGAGATAATAAAAAAAGAAGGGCTTGACACAAACGTGGTTGTCATAACCCAGTCCTTCCACCAGTACCGCGCTTCGCTGTATGCAAAAGAGGCGGGACTTAACGCTTACGCTCTCAACTGTAAGACCAATCCCGGAACACTTCCCACCTATTGGCTCAGAGAGATGTTTGCGATAGTCAAGATGTATCTTGTACTGATAAGTAATTAAAGATCGGTTGCCAAAGGGCAACCGATCTTTTTGTTTAAAACATATATAATTGAAGCTCTGTAAATATCTCCGAGCTCTCAAAGGGATAGATGGCACAAAGCTCTGTTATACGCTCTGCCGTAACGCTATCTTTTTCTCCGCCCACAAGCTCGTAGCAGATCTCGCCCTCTGTACCAAAGCTTACCGTTACCGCAAGTCCTCCTGCGGGAAGAAGAGTGGATATCTTATATTCAACGCCGTCCTTGCGGGTGTTGACGGTATACAGTTCTCCGCTGTCCATAACCACACATCGGTATGTACCGTTAAAGCATTCCAAAAGCCGAGGTCTGCCCTCGTCTATATTGAATATTGCAAGAACGGTTCCGTCCGAGCGCATAAAGAAAAGCTCGGGAATACTGTCCGAATTTATGTCTATGATCTTATAGCCAAAGTGCTTTTTGTCTACGTCGGGATGATCCGTCTTGGCATCACGGAGCATACTGTTCCAGTTTTCAGACTGCTCTCCCGTAGGGCAACGGTACTCACCTGCTTCAAGCTTTTCTTCAAAATCAGTTTCAAACAGAGCCTTCACCGTCTGCGAAAGCTTGTCGGTCAACTCGTCGTAATTTGTAGGCAGCCTTTCTCTTTTTGCCGTGCAGGAGCATAGGGATAAAACCGTTACTGCGCATACTAACGCTGATATTATCCTTTTCATCACTCGGTCTTCTCTTCTGCTATCTTTCTTCCCATAAGAACGCCCATAACAGACGCCATCATAAGTCCTCTTGTCCAACCGCTGGAGTCACCCAGGCAATGAAGTCCCTTGACGTTGGTATTAAAGTTCTCGTCCATCTTGATACGGTTAGAATAGAACTTAAGCTCGGGGGAGTAAAGCAGGGTCTCGGTAGAAGCAAAGCCGGGAACCACGTGATCCATAGCCTGAATGAAATTGATTATATTCATCATGGCTCTGTAGGGCATTGCCGCCGTAATGTCTCCCGCCACCGCATCGGGAAGTGTGGGCTTGATGTTAGACTGATTAAGCTCCTTTTGCCAGGTACGCTTGCCGTCAAGTATGTCACCGAAGCGCTGTACCATGATATGACCTGCTCCCAGCATATTTGTCAGCTCTCCCACCTTCTGAGCATATGCGATAGGCTGATTGAAGGGGGATGAGAAGTTGTGGGATACAAGGATGGCAAGGTTGGTGTTGTCCGACTTTGTATCCTTATAGCTGTGGCCGTTGACCACCGCAAGATCGTTATCGTAGTTCTCCTGACTTACAAAGCCACCGGGATTCTGACAGAAGGTACGCACCTTGTTCTTAAAGGGCTGGGGATAACCGATAAGCTTGGACTCGTAAAGCACCTTGTTTACCGTTTCCATGATCTCGTTACGCACTTCAACACGGACGCCGATATCAACGGTACCGGGCTGATGGGCAATATTATGCTCGGCGCATATATGCTCAAGCCACTCTGCACCTCTTCTGCCTGTGGCTACCACCACCTTATTGCAACGGATCTCGTGCTCTTCCTTGCCGTTGCTGATATACACACCCTCACAACGGTCGCCGTTTAAGATGATATTGGTACACTCATAGCCGAACATCATCTCAACGCCGTTTTCAAGGAGATACTGTTCGATAGCGTAGTATAGATCCTGAGCTTTCTCTGTGCCGAGATGGCGGATAGGACAGTCCACCAGACGAAGTCCCGCCTGTATAGCACGTTTTCTGATCTCCTTGACCTCGTCGGTGTTCTCTATACCCTCGATATGGGTATCCGCACCGAACTCCAGATATATCTTGTCGGTATAGTTTATAGTCTCCTGCGCCAGATCCTCGCCTATAAGCTCGGGGAGGTTTCCCCCTACTTCAGAGGAGAGACTGAGCTTTCCGTCAGAGAAAGCACCTGCCCCCGAAAAGCCTGTGGTAATATGACAATAGGGCTTGCAGTTAACACATTTCTTGGTCTTTGATTTAGGACAATGGCGGTTTTCTATAGCTCTGCCCTTTTCAACGATAAGGATATTTCTTTTGCTTCCTCGGCGGAGCATCTCAAGAGCGGTAAATATACCTGCAGGACCTGCGCCAACGATAACTATATCTTTATTCATAAAAATCTACTCTCCTTTATTTTTTGAAAAATCTATGCCCATCTGTTCTCTTGCCTTCTCCATAAGCTTGGCTTCAAGCAGGGAGTTGCGGTTAAACTCCGGCATATCCTTACCGGCTATCTGTCTGAGAAAATCTCTTAACTCATAGTACATTACAGGCTTATCGCAAAGTGTTTCATATACCGATGTTGTTCCGTCCCGCAGAACGAGGGTGATATCTGTAGGCTTAGAAACCTTATCGATAATAATGCTTCCGTCCTCGCCCTGTATCTCGGAGGGAAGTTGACCCTGTGTTATCTTTGACCACATAAGGGTTACGGTCATATCGGGATATGAGCATATCATAGTGCCCTGTCCGTCAATGCTGTGGGGTAAGAACACCGCCTTTGACATAAAGTCAATCGGCTCACCGAAGAGCTGAAGCATAAGGCTGACGGGATAAACGCCCAGATCCATAAAGGAGCCGTTCCAGAGGGTGGGGTCAAAGGCGTTTTCTACGATTCCGTTTTTAAATTTGTCGTATCTTGACGAATACTGGCAGAAGGACAAATTGACTCGTCTCACCTTGCCGATACGGGGCAGCAGCTCCATGATCTTATAGGTTCCCGGTACGTGGGCAGACATCATGGCCTCCATAAACACAACCTTATTTTCCCTTGCTGTGTTTATCATATTCATAGCACCTATATAATTTTTGTGCATAGGCTTTTCGCAGAGAACGTGCTTACCTGCCTGCATCATTTTAACTGCCTGTTCCTCGTGAGCGTAGTTGGGACTGGCGATATAAACTGCGTCGATATCCTTGTCCGAAGCCATAGCGTCAAGGTCGGTATAGACCTTATCAAAGCCCCACTTATCGGCATAAGCTCTGCCGGTGTCTTCCTTTCTTGAATATATAGCGTAAAGGTTTATCTCATCAAAAAGTCTTGTGGCACTAAGCATTTCGTCAACGACGAAATTTCTGCCTATAACTGCTAAATTTATCATATCAAAGCTCCTATATCTATATATAAAGATTATATAATATTTTGCCCGTTAAGTCAAGAAAAGGAGTCCGTAGACCCCTTTTCTTAGTCGTATATTTACTTCTTGTGACATTCGTCCTTCATAGCGCAGGAGCTGCATCCGCATCCGCAGCCGCCGTTGCCGCTTTTTTTATCCTTAACCATCTTTACGATAATAAGTGCAATTATCAAAGCGACTACCGCTACGATAGCTATATTGCCTAAATTATTAATTATCCAATTCATGCTTTCTTACCCTTTCTGAATATCATAAAGAGCATAAATGCCATTACCGTCAATGCCGCTATAAGTCCGATGAGGTTAAGACCGCCACTGAGAGCCGAACCTATCTGATATACCATAAGTGATATTGCATAGGCAAACGCGCACTGATAACCTATAGCAAAGGCTGTCCACTTTCCGCTGTTCATCTCACGGCGGATGGCGCCCATAGCCGCAAAACAGGGTGCACAGAGGAGGTTGAATACAAGGAAAGAATATCCGGCAAGAGGTGTGAGACCGTCGAAGTTAAGTACCTCAAATACCGCTACAACCTCTTCCTTTGCCATAAGACCCATTACGGTAGCTACCGCAGCCTCGGGTGCACCAAAGCCGAGAGGCGCAAAGATCCATGCAACCGCAGTACCGATCATACCAAGTATACTGTCGGCAAGGTCCATATCCACGTCAAAGCCAAAGCCGCCCTCCGTCATGCCAAAGCGGGACAGACCCCAGATAATAACGGTGGAAAGAAGAATGATGGTACCCGCCTTCTTGATAAAGGACCAGCCACGCTCCCATGTTGCTCTCATTACGTTAGAGAAGGTAGGCATATGGTATGCGGGAAGCTCCATAACAAAGGGAGCGGTCTCGCCCGCAAAAAGCTTGGTCTTTTTGAGCATAATACCCGATATGATTATAGCCGCAATACCGATGAAATAAGCGCTGGGGGCAACCCACCATGCACCGCCGAAGAGCTGAGCCGCAATAAGTGCAATGATAGGCAGCTTTGCTCCGCAGGGGATAAAGGTGGTGGTGATGATAGTCATACGGCGGTCGTTTTCGTTCTCGATGGTACGTGACGCCATGATACCGGGAACTCCGCAGCCTGTTCCTACAAGGATCGGAATAAAGGACTTTCCGGAGAGACCGAACTTTCTGAAAATACGGTCCATAAAGAATGCTATACGCGCCATATATCCGCAAGCCTCAAGGAAGGAGAGCATGAGGAAGAGCACAAGCATCTGAGGAACGAAGCCAAGCACACCGCCCACACCTGCAACGATACCGTCGATAATAAGGCTGTGGAGCCATACGGGACAGTTTGCGGGAAGTATAGACTCGATAAGCACGGGAATGCCGGGGACGTTAAGTCCAAAGAAGCTCCAGCCCTCGCCAAAGAGGCCGTCGTTTGCCCAGTCGGTCGCCCAGGTTCCTACGGTAGATACCGAAATATAATATACAAGGAACATGATCACCGCAAAGATGGGAAGAGCAAGTACACGGTTGGTAAGAACTCTGTCTATACGGTCGGATACCGAGAGCTTGCCTTTGTTTTTCTTGGTATAGCAACGGCTTACCACGTCCTCTATGTAGAGATAACGCTCGTTTATTATGATACTCTCCGCATCATCGTCAAGCTTTTTCTCTACGGCGGTGATATCCGCCTCTATATGGTCAAGAATTCTCTTATCAAGCTTTAATTCCTCAAGCACCTTTGTATCACGCTCAAATATCTTAAGCGAATACCATCTCTGCTGGGACTGAGGCTTTTCGTGAACGGTTGCCTCCTCGATATGGGCAAGAGCATGCTCCACGATACCTGAGAAGAAGGGCTGATAGCCTGCCACTCCTCTGCCTGCCGCAACTATTGCAGCATCCGCCGCCTCTATGATACCCGTCTCCTTGAGCGCGGAGATCTCAACTATCTTACATCCAAGCTCGCCTGAGAGCTTTTCTATATCGATACGGTCACCCTGCTTGTTTACCACGTCCATCATATTGATGGCTACTACCACAGGGATACCAAGCTCAATAAGCTGAGTGGTGAGGTAGAGGTTACGCTCAAGGTTGGTACCGTCAACGATATTCAGTATTACGTCGGGACGCTCACCTACAAGAAAATTTCTTGCAACTATCTCCTCGGGAGTATAGGGTGAGAGCGAATATATACCGGGAAGGTCAACTACGGTCACGCCGTCAGACTTTTTAAGTCTGCCTTCCTTCTTTTCCACGGTTACACCGGGCCAGTTTCCCACAAACTGATTTGAGCCTGTCAGGGCATTGAACAGCGTCGTCTTACCACTGTTGGGGTTGCCCGCCAAGGCTATCTTGATCTCTGCCATTAATTCTCTTCTCCTTTGAGTTAGTCTGTGCTAACCCATTTCTATAAAAAATTATACGATCTCTATTTTTTCGGCTTCGGACTTACGGATAGAAAGCTCGTATCCTCTTACCGAAAGCTCAAGGGGATCGCCCAGAGGTGCTACCTTGCGGACGTATATCTCCACGCCCTTGGTAATGCCCATATCCATGATACGGCGGCGAAGCGCTCCCTCACCGTGCACCTTAACTACCTTACAGCTCTTGCCAACCTTTACATCCTTTAACGTGTTCATCGGTTGCCTCCATAGTCTTCTTTTTGAGTTAGCTTCGGCTAACCACGGATGATATGATAACAGAAAAGGAGAAATTTGTCAAGAGTTTTTTGAAAAAAAGAAACTTTTTGACTGCAGGGATATATCCTTGCCCCTTTAATCGTATGAAGTGTATCTTTAACTGTTTATCTTCCCCCGAGAATAAAATAAAAAGAAGCATTTTGACCGCAGGGATATCTCCCTGCACCCATTAATCGGATTTAGCACTGTTGTTATTGAACACAACCACACAACGGTATAGAAAAAGAAGCATTTTGACCTTTGGGGTCAAAATGCCTCCATAATTCTGCATTTTGCATTACGACTCCATGGCTACGCCATTGCGCTGTATAATTCCACCAACCGTATCAAAGATACGGGGTGTCATGGATCTGCAT
>JBGUUX010000051.1:0-41423 GCA_045133915.1 Eubacteriales bacterium
CCGAACTCAAACTTGATATCCCAGAGGTCAAGACCGAGGGTCTTAAGATCGTCAGCAACGATCTTGGTGATAGCAAGGGTCTGAGCCTTCATAGACTCAAACATCTCGGGAGACATAACGCCGAGAGCTGCAAGGCCTTCGCCTGTAACAAGGGGATCGCCCTTCTCGTCGTTCTTAAATGTACACTCAACGTAACCGCCCTCGAGAACAGTACCGTCCTCAATGTACTCGCCGTATCTGCGGATAAAGCTGCCTGTAGCTACGAGACGGCAGATAACCTCAAGACCGTGACCGAACACGGTTGCGGGAAGAACCTCCATAGTAGCGTCATCAAGGTTAGCGCCAACATAGTGAGTCTTGATGCCTGCTTCCTTGAGAAGCTCAACGTAGTGGATAGATGTTTCAAGATTTGCCTTACCGATACCGTCGATGGTAAGACCTACAGTGTTTTCGCCGGGATCAAATACGCCGTCTTTGCCGGTGCAGTCATCCTTGAACTTAAGCATTACGTTGCCATTGTCAAGAGCATAAACGTCTTTTGTTTTGCCTGTATAGAGTTTCTTCATTTCTTACACCCCATTTTTAAAAATTTACGGTGTTATTATAACACAATTTTTTTATGTTGCATAGTATTTTTTTTAATTTTTTTCAATTTTAATAAAATATCTTATTTATCTTGAACATTCGGTAATTTTTATGTATAATTTAGTTATGAATTATGCAGAATTTATCGAAAAATACGATTTAAAATTAAATAAACAACAAAGCGTGGCGGTACAGAGTGTTAAAGGTAACGTTTTGCTTTTAGCCGTGCCCGGCAGCGGTAAAACCACGGTGCTCGTAAGTCGACTGGGATATATGATATACGGATACGGTATTGAGCCCGAGTCTATCCTGACAATGACATATACCGTATCGGCTACCCACGATATGAAGAACCGTTTTATAAGCTTTTTCGGTGATGAATACGCAGACCGTCTTGAGTTTCGTACCATAAACGGAGTCTGTCAGCGTATTATTGGTTTATACGAAAGACATAACGGTACAAGAGCCTTTGACGTTCTTACAAACGAAGGTGAAATAAGCCATATCATATCAAGGATATACCAATCGGTGGAGGAGACCTTTCCCACCGAGAGCGATATAAAAACAGTTCGTTCTTATATCACTTATGCCAAAAATATGATGCTTTCTGATACCGAGATAGAGGAGCTTGACGATACGATAGATCTCTTGCCTATCTATAAACAGTATAACGATACCTTAAGGTCAAAGGGTCTTATGGACTATGATGACCAGATGGTATATGCATACCGTATCCTTATACGCTATCCCGCTATACTTAAGGCGGTTCAGGACAAGTACCGGTATATATGTGTTGACGAGGCGCAGGATACCTCTAAAATACAGCACGAGATAATTAAGCTTATATCCTCCGGCAATCTCTTTATGGTAGGAGACGAGGATCAGAGTATTTACGGCTTTCGTGCTGCATATCCCGAGGCGCTTTTGTCTTTTGACAAGGATCACAAAGACGCCCAAATTCTCCTTATGGAGGATAATTTTCGTTCGGACGGCAATATAGTTGCCCATGCTGACAGATTTATACAGAAAAATAAATTCCGTCACAAAAAGGTTATGAAACCCACCCGACCGGCAATTACAGCAGTAAAACAGCTTAATTCAACGTCGAGATTAAGTCAGTATACTTATATTCTTAAGGTAGCAACATCACCGGAGAGGGAAACTGCAATACTCTACCGTGACAACGAGTCTATGTTACCTTTAGTAGATCTGTTTGAGCGAAACGGTATAGAATACCGTACAAGAGCTGCAGACTTTACCTTTTTCAGCCACAGGGTAACGACAGATATACGTGATATCATATACTTTGCGTATGATACGGATAACGCAGATATCTTTATGCGCATCTATTATAAGATATCCAGTTATCTTACAAAGGACAACGCCAAGCGTGCCTGCGAAATAGCGGCAAACAAGCGTATTGATATACTGTCCGCCGCCGAATATCTACCCCTGCACCAGGGAACGAGAAAGTCGGTCAAAGCCTTAGCCACTCACTTTGAAAACATGAGGGCAGAGAAGGCGTCTAACGCGGTATACCGTATCAAGAATTATATGGGTTACGGTGACTACCTTGACCGTATGAATATACGTGATAACAAGCTTTCGATCCTTGAGGCAATTGGTCAAAGGCTGGCTTCTCCGCGAGAATTGCTGAGTCGTCTCGACGAGCTTGAGGATATTCTGTCCGAAAGGAAAAACACCGACAGCAAGGTGATACTCTCTACCATCCACTCAGCAAAGGGTCTGGAATACGATACCGTTTATCTGATAGACGTTTGTGACGGTATCTTCCCCGAGACGGTAATATCCAACTACCGCAACGCCGATGAAGCAGATATCAAGTTATATGAAGAAGAGCGCAGACTCTTTTACGTAGGCGTTACACGAGCAAAGAACAGACTTAATATTTTCAGCTATTCAACAGCGCCGTCGATCTTTACCGAAGAATTTTTTGAGACCGAAAAGAAACCGGACGCGGATAGATTTACCCACTTCGAGGTAGGTACGGTAATAAACCACCGAGCCTTTGGACGAGGCCGTATCCTTTCCCGCAACGCAGATCTTGTTTCGGTTCGGTTTGATAACGGAGATATCAAGAAACTTTCTCTGAGAATACTTATTGAACAAAAACTGATATAAATATAATTAAGGAGGAAATTATGGAAATAAGAAGCGCTATATACGGTGCAGGTTCCCTTGGAACCGTGCTTGGTGCATATATTACTAAAAACGGCGGTCAGATCGACCTTATCAACCGTAACAAGGCACACGTTCAAGCCCTTCGCGAAAAGGGTGCAAGCATAGTGGGTACAGTTGATATGACGGTTCCCGTAAACGTGTATACCCCGGAAGAGATGACAGGAAAGTATGATATAATTCTGCTTATGACAAAGCAGCTCTTTAACAAAGATGTGGTCACCATGCTCAAAGACTATCTCGCAGATGACGGTGTCATAGTAACGCTGCAGAACGGCATTCCTGAGCCGGGTATTGCCGAGATCGTAGGTAACAACCGAACGATGGGCTGTACGGTAGAGTGGGGAGCAACATTAAGCGAACCCGGTGTTTGTACGCTCACAAGCGCTCCTGACAGTCTTTCCTTCCATATGGGCAAGATGGAGGGTATAACAGAGAGGCAGTTTGATATGGTAACGGTCCTGCTCTCTAAAATGTGTCCCGTACACGTTGAGGACAATCTCCTTGGCGCCCGCTGGTCAAAGCTGCTTATCAATGCTACCTTCTCGGGACTTGGTACCGTTGTAGGCGGTGTTTTCGGTGACGTATCCGAAAACAAGGCGGCACGTAAGGTTGCTATACGCTGCATGAAGGAATGTATTGACGTAGGTCATGCAACAGGCGTAGAGTTTGCCCCTGTACAGGGTAAGAATATAGTCGGTCTTTTCTACTACAAAAACGCCGTTAAACGTGGCATAGCAACGGCACTTATCCCTATAGCAATGAAAAAGCATAGAGCTATTGAACCTTCCATGTTTCAGGATCTTAAAAAAGGAAAAGCTTGTGAAATTGATGCAATAAACGGCGTAGTCTGTGACTTTGGAAGAAAATACGGTGTATCAACACCTATAAACGACCGCATTGTTGATATCGTTAAGAAAATTGAAGCAGGCGAACTGACAGCAACACCTGAAAATATCAAATTGTTTGGAGATGTTTTATAATGTTTGGAATTAATAAAAAATTAGGCTTTGGTATGATGCGTCTTCCCGAAAAAGACGGCGAAATGGACTTTGAAAAGATCAACGAAATGGTGGATCATTTTCAGGCAGAAGGCTTTAACTATTACGACACAGCACATCTTTATCACGGCGGAAAAAGCGAGATCGCAATAAGAGAATGTATTGCAAAGCGTTACCCTCGTGAAGAGTTTGTGCTTTGCGATAAGCTGTCGGTAAACTACTTTGAAACGCAGGAGGATATCCGTCCTCTCTTCGAAAAACAGCTCGAGGCCTGCGGTGTTGATTACTTTGACGTATATCTTATGCACTCCCAGACTAAGGGAATATACGAAAAGTTCCGCCGTTGCAACGCTTACGAGGAGGCTATCAAGCTTAAGGAAGAGGGCAAGTTCAAGCATCTTGGTATATCATTCCACGATACACCCGAGCTTCTTGAGCAGATCCTTACAGACTATCCTCAGATCGAGGTGGTACAGATCCAGTTCAATTATCTTGACTACGAGGACACCGCCGTTCAGAGCAAGCGTTGCTACGAAGTCTGCCGTAAATTCGGCAAGCCTGTATTTGTAATGGAGCCGGTACGGGGCGGCAGCCTTGCAAAATTACCCGAAAAGGCGCAGGGTCTTCTGACCGAGGGTAGTCCTGCAAGCTATGCAATACGCTTTGCGGCGGGATTTGAAGGCGTAGTATGCGTTCTTTCTGGTATGGGCACCATAGATATGGTCAAGGACAACACCTCTTATATGAAGGATTTTAAGCCTCTCACAGAGGATGAGCATATCAAGATAGCTTTGGTACGCAACATTATGAAGAACGGTGACGTGATCCCCTGTACCGAGTGCCGTTACTGTGTTGAGACCTGTCCCATGAATATCTCTATTCCCGATCTTTTTGCCTGCTATAACACTAAGCAGCTTATAGACGATTGGAACCCCGGTTACTATTATAAAAACGTGCATACCGTAAACAAGGGTAAAGCATCTGAGTGTATCAAGTGCGGAGTTTGCGAATCGCTGTGTCCTCAGCATTTAAAAATAACAGAATTACTTGAAACTGTAGCAAATACTTTCGAAAAGTGATTGACACAAGCGCATAATTGTGCTAAAATATATCCATAAATAATTTGATTTTCGGAGGCTAACTGAAATGAAGCATATCAAGACTTTAGAAACTAAGAATCTTTGCACCAACAAGGGCGGTTGCGGTGAGTGCCAGACCTCTTGCCAGTCCGCTTGCAAGACCAGCTGCGGTATCGCTAACCAGCAGTGCGAGAACAAGGAAAACAAGTAAGCAGGCAAGCCTGCACTTTAATCGGGTGAGGTGTATTTAACACATCACACGAGTTTCTAAAATGCAATAAAGCGAGTAGCCGCCGTAAGGCGGCTGCTTTTATATGCCTTCCCCAGCGGGGAAGGGGGACCATCGCTTTGGCGATGGTGGATGAGGAGAACGGGTTATAATTAACCTATAAATTCAGGAGAATAATATGTTACATTGCTATAAATTAGGCGGACTTAACATCGTCCTTGATATAAACTCAGGCTCGGTCCACGTAGTGGACGAGATCGCCTATGATATGATACAAGCATACGAGACCAAGGACAGAGAAACAGTCACTGCTGAAATTCTTGAAAAATATAAGGGACAGGAGGACGTGACCCCTGAGGAGATCTCCGAATGTCTTGATCAGATAGACGAGCTTAAGAATATGGGTAAGCTCTATACTCCCGACAATTTTGAGTCCGTGGCTGGGGCTTTAAAGGAGCGTACGTCAGGTGTAGTCAAGGCTCTTTGCATACATATTGCACATACCTGCAATCTCAACTGTTCCTATTGCTTTGCAAGCCAGGGCAAGTACCACGGTGAGAGAGCAATGATGAGCTACGAGGTAGGTAAGCAGGCGTTTGACTTCCTTGTAGAAAATTCAGGTACACGCCGTAACCTCGAGGTAGACTTCTTCGGTGGCGAGCCCCTTATGAACTTCGATGTGGTAAAACAGCTCGTTGCCTATGCCCGCAGTATCGAGAAGGAGAAGGGAAAGAACTTCCGCTTTACCCTTACCACCAACGGCGTGCTTGTGGATGACGACGTTATCGACTTCTGTAACCGTGAGATGAGCAACGTTGTACTCAGTCTTGACGGACGAAAAGAGGTCCACGACCGTTACCGTGTAGACTATGCAGGTAACGGAAGCTGGGAGAAGATAGTTCCCAAGTTCCAGAAGTTTGTAGAAGCTCGCGGCGGCAAGAACTACTATATGCGAGGAACCTTTACACACCATAATCCCGATTTTCTTGAGGATATCAAGGTAATGCTTGATCTCGGCTTCAATGAGCTTTCAATGGAGCCTGTCGTAACTGCACCGGGTGACCCCGTAGCTCTTACAGATGAAGACAAGAAGGTCGTTATGGATCAGTACGAAAAGCTTGCCGACCTTATGCTTGAAAGAAGAAAAGAGGGAAGACCCTTTACCTTCTATCACTATATGATAGATCTCAAGGGTGGACCCTGTATCTATAAGCGTGTTTCCGGATGCGGCTCGGGAACCGAGTATATGGCTGTTACCCCTTGGGGTGACCTCTATCCCTGCCACCAGTTCGTAGGCGACGAGAAGTTCAAGCTGGGCGACGTATGGAATGGCGTTACCAATAAGGAGATGCAGGACGAGTTTATGGGCTGTAACGTTTATGCCCGTTCCGAGTGTCGTGACTGTTGGGCAAAGCTCTATTGTTCAGGCGGTTGTGCAGCAAACGCTTACCATGCCACAGGATCTGTTAAGGGCGTATACAAGGACGGTTGCGACCTCTTCCGTAAGCGTATGGAATGCGCTATCATGCTTGAGGCTGCAAAGACTCTCGAATACGAATAATGAACACTCCTATCTGTGATTTTTTAGAAAAATACCGTGACCTCAACCCCTTAAGACTCCATATGCCGGGTCATAAGGGGCTTGGTTCTATGGGTATAGAGGGGCTTGATATAACCGAGGTGGAGGGCGCTGACGTGCTCTATTCTGCAAAGGGTATCATCAAGGAGAGTATGGACAACGCAAGCCGACTTTTCGGCACACAGCGTACCCTTTATTCTACCGAGGGATCATCTCTTTCTATCAAGGCTATGCTCTATCTTGCCATGCTTACAAGAGGCGAGCGTAAGCCTCTTATAGCCGCAGGACGCAACGCCCATAAGGTGCTTATGTACGGGTGTGCTCTTCTTGATATAGAGATCGACTGGCTGTGGGGCGGGGGACTTCTGTCCTGTGAGATAACTCCGGAAGCTCTCGAAGAATATCTCTGTCACAACGACCCCGTAGCGGTATATATAACCTCTCCCGACTATCTCGGTAATATGGCTGATATCAAGGGACTGTCCGAAGTCTGCCACCGTCACGGCGTAATGCTGTTGGTAGACAACGCCCACGGCGCTTATCTTAAGTTCCTGCCGGAGTCAAAGCATCCCATAGATTTAGGGGCAGATATCTGTTGTGACTCAGCTCACAAGACTCTGCCTTGTCTGACAGGCGCAGGATATCTCCATATATCAAACACCGTATCCAAAGATATCTGCGATATGGCAGACGATGCCATGAGCCTTTTTGCATCCACAAGTCCGTCTTATCTCATTATGTATTCTCTTGACAAGTGCAACAGATACATTGACAGCGAGCTTCGTGACCGCCTTGCAGAGACGGTAGTAGGTATAGATGAGTTAAAGCAAAACCTCTTCGTCATAGGTGACGAACCTATGAAGCTTACACTTGACGCTAAGAAATACGGTTATACCGGAACCGAGCTTTCACAGATATTTTCAGAGCAGGGTATAGTCACCGAGTTTGCTGATCCCGACTATCTCGTTATGATGCTGCCACCCGACCCGGAGGCTGTTATCGAGATCATTTCTGTACTTGTAAATATCAACAGACGAGCTCCTTTAACCGATACACCTCCCGTTCTTAAGCCACTTGAGATCGCAATGACACCAAGACAGGCTTTAATGTCAAAAAATAAGCTCGTAGACGTGGATAAAGCTATCGGATGCATCTTAGCTGCACCGTCGGTCTCATGTCCTCCTGCGGTTCCTATTGCTGTCTGTGGCGAGGTCATAGACGAGAATGCTATCGAGCTTTTCAAATACTACGGTATTGATAAAATAAGAGTAATATAAAAGGTTACCTTTCCAGGTAACCTTTTTTCATATAATTCCGAATTCCGCATTACGAATTGATTATGTGCGCCGCATATATACAGGGAGCGGAGCGTGTAACGTAGTTGAGATCGTCAAGAGTCAGCTTACCTGCGCCCTCGCCGTATATGGTGATAACGTCGCCCTTGATATAGTTCTCAGGCTCCTTTTCGCAGTCACGGATCATTATTTCAAACTCACCGCCCTGAGCGTCGGTGCATATATAGTATGAGTTATATTCGCCGCCCGAATAGTGTCCTATACTATCCACAAAGCCTTCCTTGACGGTCAGAGTCATAGATATAAGCTTACCGTCATACTTGGAGGTGTTGCGGAAGAACTCCTCGGGGGTTATCTCAACACACTTTTCGGAATATTCCTCAAGGCTCAAACGGTCTACGGGTTCGGTGAACAATCCCATGATCTTGTTTACACCACCGCCGCCAAATGCTATCGAAAGAGCTCCCGAAGCCATATAAGCCACTATTATAAGTATAGCCAGAACCTTCTGCCACTTTTTGTGAGGACTTGTTATAAGCAGAATAATACCCGCAACGGGTATAAAGAACATCATAATAGCTATGAACCACCAACGGTGATACCATTCTACAAAGGTGACTCTGCCCGATGAATTTTTATGCTTTTTAGGTTTGACAGCCTTACGGTTTCCCGCACGCATTTCCTCGGGACATTCCTTACCGCATATAGGGCAGTTATCCCCTGCAAAATAACAGCCACAGTCGGGACATTTATTTAGATCGGGACGGTCAAGTTCGTCCGACTCATGCGCGCCTAATAGTCTACCCATAGTGATACATCCTTTCGAGATTTACTGATTACAGTATAGCATATAGAATGTATAAAGTCAATTATGAATATATTATGTCTTTTAAGGTTTACAAAACAAATTATTAATGTTATAATATATCTATAAATTGCCATAGGAGACCGAAATGAAGGATACAGAAAGACGTACAAACGCCAAAGCGTTTGCTGAATATTGGAAGGATAAGGGGTATGAAAAGGGAGAGAGCCAGTCTTTTTGGTTGTCTCTGCTTCATGATATTTTAGGAGTTGAGCATCCCGAGCAGTATATTATATTTGAGGAACAGGTCAAGCTTGACCATACCAGCTTTATCGACGGTCATATTCCCGCTACCCATGTTCTTATCGAACAGAAGGGAAGGAACAAGGACCTGCGCAAGGGTATCAAGCAGTCTGACGGAAGCTTTCTTACGCCCTTTCAGCAAGCACAGAGATATTCTGCCGCTCTGCCTTATTCTCAGAGACCACGTTGGATAATAACCTGTAACTTCGAGGAATTTTTGGTTTACGATATGGAGAAGCCCAACGGTGAGCCGGAAGAAATATTATTAAAGGATCTGCCAAAGGAATATTACCGTCTTATGTTCTTGGTGGACGAGGAAGACGAGAACATAAAGCGGGAGATGGAGGTATCCATCAAGGCAGGTACTCTTGTAGGTAAGCTCTATGACGAGATACTCAAACTGTATATCCATCCCGATGATCCCGAGACCTTAAAGAGCCTTAATATGCTTTGTGTCCGTCTCGTGTTCTGTCTTTATGCCGAGGATGCGGGTATTTTCGGTAGTCATACTCAATTTCACGATTATATCAAGGCATTTCCGGCCCGTGATATGCGCCGTGCGCTGATAGATCTGTTCAGAATACTTGATACCAAGGTGGAGGACAGAGATCCTTACGAAAACGATCTGCTTTTGGCATTTCCTTACGTCAACGGCGGTCTTTTTGCCGATGAAAGAATTGAGATACCCCAGTTTAGTGATAACATCCGTGACCTCTTGCTGCATAACGCAAGCGAGGACTTTGACTGGAGCGATATCAGTCCCACTATCTTCGGTGCGGTTTTTGAAAGCACTCTTAACCCCGAGACCCGTCGCAGCGGCGGTATGCATTATACCTCTATAGAGAATATTCACAAGGTCATTGACCCCCTTTTCCTTGACGAATTGAGACAGGAGCTTGACGAGATAAAGGATATCAAGGTCAATAAAACAAGGGTAGACCGTCTTGAACAGTACAGACATAAGCTCTCCGAGCTTGTATTCTTTGACCCTGCCTGCGGCTCGGGAAACTTCTTGACAGAAACCTATATATCTATTCGCCGTCTTGAAAACGAAGCCCTTGCCGAGATCACAAAGGATCAGATAACCCTTGACTTCGGCGATATAATCAAGGTATCTATCGGTCAGTTCTACGGCATCGAGATAAACGACTTTGCCGTGACCGTTGCCAAGACCGCCCTGTGGATAGCAGAAAGTCAGATGATGAAGGAAACCTCGGAGATATTGCAGACCGAGATCGACTTCCTGCCCCTTAAATCCTATGCCAATATCGTAGAGGGTAATGCTCTGCGTATAGACTGGGAAACAGTTGTACCTAAAGATAAATTAGATTACATAATGGGTAATCCGCCGTTTGTGGGTTATTCTTTACAGTCTGCCGAACAAAAGAAAGATATACTTTCTATATATGTCGATGAAAAGGGAAAACCATATAAAACAGCGGCAAAGAATGACTATGTATCTTGCTGGTATTTCAAAGCAGCAAAAATTATGAAAGGAACAAAAATAAGAACTGCTTTTGTTTCTACCAACTCAATTACACAAGGCGAACAAGTTGCAAGTATTTGGAAACCTCTTTATGACAGTTTCAATATACAGATTATTTTTGCTTATCGTACCTTCCGCTGGGACAGTGAAGCAAGTATAAAAGCTCATGTTCATTGTGTTATTGTTGGCTATTGTTCTAATGCTTTTGTAAATAACAAAAAAATATATACAGCAGAACGTTGTCAAATGGTAGATAATATAAATCCATATTTGATTGATGGTCCGAGTGTGTTTGTAGAGAGCAGAAAAACTGCTATATGTGATGTACCTAAAATTACGAAGGGAAGCATTCCTGTTGATGATGGTAACTTTTTACTAAATCAAGACGAATTCAATGAGCTATTAGCTAAAGAACCAAATGCAGTCAAATTCATCAAAAGATATTACGGCGCAAAAGAGTTTTTACATAATGAAAAGCGTTGGTGTCTTTGGTTAGATAGCATTTTACCAAGTGAATTAAAGAGTATGCCCTTAGTAAAGTCTCGTGTTGAAAATGTGCGAAATTTCAGATTAAATAGCACTAAAGAAGCAACACGTAAGTATGCTGATTATCCAACGAAGTTTATGGAAATCCGACAACCAAAATCTGAATATATAATTATTCCGTCTCATTCATCCGAGAATAGAAAGTATATACCTATAGGATTTATGGATGGTTCCTCAATTTGCAGCAATGCAAATCTAATGATTCCGGATGCATCAAAATACCATTTTGGAGTTTTAACATCAAATGTTCATATGGCTTGGGTTCGTGCTGTATGCGGAAGAATAAAGAGTGATTATCGTTATTCAAATGATATTGTATATAACAATTTCCCGTGGCCTGATCCTACAGAGGAACAGAAAAACGCCATAGAAAAAACATCACAGGCAATTCTCGATGCAAGAGCGAAATACCCGGATTGTTCTCTTGCTGATCTCTACGATGAATTGACTATGCCTGTAGAACTCCGCAAAGCTCACCAAGAAAACGATAAAGCAGTTATGCGTGCCTACGGCTTCTGGGGCAAGATTAAAACCGAGTCCGAGTGCGTAGCCGAGCTTATGAAGATGTATTTGAATATTATTAATGACTTGGGTAACATATGAAATTGAAAACGAGAAAAAACTTATTATTTGAAATATTATATTTAACAATAAATATTGTAATACTATTACTTGTTGTTTTATATGACGTAGGGGTGATCAACATAAACATCCCTTCAATCTTAATTATTAAGATTGAAAAAGAATCTATGTATCAAACACTGTTTTCGGTACAAGCCAGCATGGCAACTTTAAGTATAGCTATTGTTTCATTGATTACTGGGTTTGTTAATGATACTGTATATGGTATTTCTGTGTCTGGATTTATAACAAACATAAGACCTGTAGTTTTAAAGCATAAAACGCTTATTATAATTAATCTGATTTTATCACTATTAAATTATATGGTAACAGCATTATGTTTATTTAATGTGTCAGTTGTGTTGTTTGTTATGTCTCTTTTGTTAACGATTCGTTTGGTTAGGGAATCGTATTTTGTGTTTTTGGGTAAAAAACATGTCAAAAGTGTTATATATAAATATGTAATTGATTGCTATGATTCAGGTACTATTGAAAGTATAAATGAAGAAACAATTAGGGCTTTAGAGATAAATAATTCATTGACTATTAGTGATAATTTGCATATAATTAAAACGATTTTTAAAAAGGAAATGAATAAGCAAAATGTAGACGAAATAATAATAGAAAATGTTGTTGATACGGTAAAAGTAATATTTGCTAAAATGTTAAAATGCGATTATAAACCCAAATTACTCGAATGTATAACCATTATATATGAACTATACGACATTGTGAATGAATCCGCTCATAAAGAATATAGTATAAAGTTATGGGAAGATATCAACTATGACTATTTTGAATCTCTACAGTATCTTTCCTATGAGCAATTTGACAGGTCATATATCTGTAGTAAATTGTATGAATCATTGTTAAAGTATAAATATACAAGTAAGAATTGTATAAAGATAGATACATATTATACAAATGTGTATTATAGTATTTGTGGTAATAAATATCTTACTAAAGAGGAAAAAACAAAATTAAAATTATCGGTTTATAGATATGCATATTTTTTGACAGGACAATCCCAGTATATTGATTATCAGTACGATATGTATGAAGGGGTTATTGCACTTTGTAAACTTAATAAATGTTGTATTGATGAAGGTGAGTGCGATATTTTAAGAGAGAATTTTTTTGATAATATTGAAACTGATATAGGGCAATATGAATACCAACTGGTACTTGTCACAACATTATTATATTTGTATTATATTTCTTTTCGAGAACCTTTATTGGAACATCATATGTATCAAGATAATGCTCGTGGGATACTAGATACCAATTCTGATAGCATAAAATATTTTTATCATTCCATTGATTTGCATAAATTGTTGGAATCGCATTATTTATTTTTATATAATCTTGTATTTTATTGGGAATATAGTGATAATATGAAAGTAAAAACGGTTATTATTGACAAAGTAATAATTGATTTCTTCGTATTTACAATATTAGCTAAATATTGGGATAATAATGTTATAGAAAACGAGATTTGTCTTATTAAGCAATTTCCATGTAATTCAATATATACAAGGTATTTTTCTGATAAGAATTTTGATAATTTCAAGAATGATGCGGAAATTTTCAATTCTGCATTTGCTGATAAAAATCATCCAAATGACTTCATTGAAAAATTAGAAATTTTAAAAGAAGTACTTAATATTATCTGTAAAAAGAATACTATTGAAGAAGGCAGAGCACATAGTATTTCGACAGAGCAAATTTCTAATCTTACTGTACGATTTACAGAACTCATTCAAAAACATATATCAGATGAATTTAATGTTTTTAAAATTAAAGATACTCGTTACGATAGTTTGCATACTATGAACGATAAGATTATATTTAATGACGTATTGAGTTATCATTATTTTGAAGATGAAAAAAATTGTAAAATATTAGACGAACATATAAAGGGGGCATTCGTAACTAAATTCTTGAAAAGTATATTATCTCACATTAATTATACTAAGATAAGTTATAAAGATCGGGATAAGCAAGAAAAACTTATAAATAGTATTATAAGTAATAAAATCGAGGGTAGTGTGGTGATTGGCAATAGGACCCAATTCTTTACCGAAGATGATGAATTGTTGTTGTATAAATTCACCCAGAGTATGAAGAGAATAAGGTATCCACATGGTAACAATTACTATTTTGTTCTTAACGGAAATTCTATTGTTTTTGAGTTTTCAAATATAAAAGTAATATTCGAGGATATATCATGGGATGAAATTATGAAAAACACTAAACATACAGATGATGGTAAATTTGAATATGAAATTGATACAAATAGATACATTGCATTTACCGAAGATGAAATAGTTGAATATGTCACGAATACACAAAAAAGATTAATCATATCTGCTGATATACATATGCTATTGTTGGACAAACTTGTAGGATGTGGTATGAATATCGTTTTTGATGATAAAAATAGTAATATTGATTAATTGGACATCGTAAGAATTAATTTAACCGCACCTTGTTTAAGGTGCGGTTGTTACTATTTCTTCTATATTTTTTCTTTTCTTTGCTCTCAGCTTATCATCCTCGGAGGCATACCCGAGGGTAATAACGAGTCTTACCTTGTTTTCTACTCCGCAGATCTGGCGGAGCTTTTTATCGTCAAGCCAGCCGAGGATGCAGGTGCCCAGACCTTGGGCTGTTGCCTCTGCGGTGATATATGCCGTCAAAATTCCTATATCTATTGAACGGTAGTCGTTATCCTTTAACTTTGCGCCGAGGGCAGCAGTCTTATTATAGGGAGCCTCTGCTATAACCAGCATTACGGGTGCCTTGTCGGCAAACTTGTTCATACCCATGCCTTGACATGCCTTTGCCACTTCTTTTGCCTTCTCACCCTTGCATACCGTTATATGATAGGGCTGAGCGTTGCAGGCGGAGGGGGAGAGCACGGCGCTCTCAAGGATAGCATTTAGCTTTTCTGCCTCTACCTCACGGGTAGGATCGTAGCTTCTGCAGGACTGACGGTTTAATGCGATTTCGGTGAAGTTCATCACTTCTTATTAAGCTCGGTTTTGATCTTGGTTGTGGAGATCTCGGGAGTTCTGGGCAGATATACAACCTCGCACTGATCCTTTAAGAAGTCAAACTTGCCTTCCCAGTCGTCACCCATAACGAACACGTCGATATTGTATTTACCTACGTCGGTCTTCTTCTGTTCCCAGTTATCCTCGGGGATAACAAGGTCAACGTAACGGATAGCCTCAAGCATAGCCTTACGCTCTTCGTATGTAAAATAACTCTTTTTCTGTTTCTCGTTCCAGTTAAATTCATCTGTAGAGAGAGCAACAACAAGGTAATCGCCCTGTTCCTTTGCACGCTTTAAAAGATTGATGTGACCGTAATGGAGAAGGTCAAATGTTCCGTATGTAAGTACTCTTTTCATATCTTTATCCTTTCAGTTTGTCTTCTATCCATTCTGCACAGCGCTCGGAGGCATGTCCGTCCTCACAGAACTGCAGGCGGTTATAGAAGGCATCTTTATCCTTGTTGTATTTATCGGTATCAAAGCCCTCAATGAGCTTGATAAGATCTTCGTTGTTTTCTGCATAGGGGAAGGGGATCTCGTCGTAATCAAAATAGAAATTTCTGTCCCCGATATAGCTCTGGAGGTCGTTTGCAAACCTTACGCAAGGCTTACCGCCAAGAGCATAGTCAAACATGGAGGAGGAGTAATCTGTGATAAGCAGATCGCAGGCACAGAGCAGCTCCTGCATATCGGGATGCATAGTACCGTTGATTATTTTGATACCGTCGTAGTTAAAGAGTCCCTCGGACACCTTGGCTACGTTGGGATGGAGTCTTATTACCACCGACCAGTTGCCGCCAAAA
Source organism: Eubacteriales bacterium (assembly GCA_045133915.1). GTDB lineage: Bacteria > Bacillota > Clostridia > Oscillospirales > CAG-272 > RGIG7300. The sequence goes on from JBGUUX010000051.1 coordinate 15,590, forward strand.
CGCTTTTCACAAGCCTTCTGTAAGCCCTCGGCATCAATAGCGTAGCAGTCTACGGCACCCTTGTCAACACGGAAGGTAGGGGCGTAGAGGACAAATTTTCTGTCCTTGTCTATACCAAGAGACTTTCTTACTCTTTCATCCGCTTCGGGATCACCGTTGATAAAAACGTCGTTTCTGGGAGAGCCGTACTCGGCTATCTCTCCGTCATACCAGAAGCAACGGCGCAGGGTCTCGGTTACAAAGCCGCAGTTGGAAAGAAGCAGGTCTATATAGCTCGAATCACGAAGCGCTCCTCTTTCGTAATCGTCGGGAAGAGAGTCGATTGCGTCTTTTTCTATCTGTTTTAAAGGGAAACCGTGCCAGGTCTGAAGATAATACTGACTCTTCTTTTTTGCTCTGTCGTACTTACGGCAGTTGTCTACCCATACGCGGGCAGTTGCTAACTGCCATACACGCTTTGCCGAGTCGTATGGACAGGGAATAACACCCTCAGGCAGTGTAGCGGCTTCTTTTTCGTTTTTACAGAGCCATACTAACTTAGCCTTACTGTTAGCTTTACGCATAGACTCGCATATAGCCTTTGAGTTGTCAGAGTAACCTCTGCCGTAGTAGCTGCAGAAGACTACTTTATTCTTGTCTACAGGCAGAAGGCGGCTAAGCACCCAACAGCCTGCAATATACAATTTTTTGATCATAAAATACTCCGTATCGAGTTGATGAATTGTTAAATCGGGCACTGTATGAACAGTATGTACAGAAGTTCATTCCCGATTATGGCTGCGGCGACTCGCCGCCTCTCATAAGATGTCTGAACTTATAAATAACTATCAATCTGTATGCCAGTATAACCGTTTCTGTAGCCGAAACACTCCACGCAAGAGAGAGAAGCGCCTTGCCTTCGGTCATATTTCCCGTGAGCCAGAGAACACCTAAAAGGCATATATGGAATATCGAACCTACTATGGTAGAATAGTTAGCGTGTTTGGTCTTTCCCATTGCGGTCATGGTGGGGAAGCCTAAAATGTAGTTTGGCAGGGTTATTATCGCAAGGGGAAGCATTGCACGTAACACGTAACCTGCATCACCGAACTCAGGACCAAAGAACCACTTGCAGAAGGGAATTGCAATAATATAAATAACAACACAACCCACAAAGATGACCGGCTCAAAGAGGAGTAACATCTTCTTTACAAGCTTAAAGTCCTTATGCTTTGCCATATAGGGGTACATACTGTCTGATATGGGCATAAGAGCGTTACGGCCTGCGGTTATCAGTCTGTTTGAAGAACCGTAGAAGCTGGTAGCAGGACCGCCCTTGGTAATTATATCAAGGAGGATAATGTTAAGAGACGTATAAGCTGTGGTAGCAAAACGTGAGAAGAAGAACTGTATAGACTGAGTAAACTCTGTCACAACGTGCTTGATCTTAGGTGCTACAAAGCCGATACCAAGCTTAAGCTTAACGTGGAGATATGCAACCGTCATGGCAACAGCGTTACCGATAAGGGTGAAGCCGGGAACCATCCAGGCATCCGACGTGTCCTTGAAAAAGATGAATATCGCTAAGGTAAATATCACACGTATCGCTACTGTACGGTATGTGATGGCAGACATCTTTTCCAGACCTCTGTAGAGAAAGTCAGGAGTCATTGATGCGCAAGCCTCTGCAAAGAAATAGAGGATGAGCATAATTGCCTTGCCTTGCCAAGCGGGGATAAGCTGTATGAGCAGAAGCAAAACACCGAATGATGCCGCTATAAGGAAGAGCTTGCTTATAACGACCGAAGTAAGTATGTTTGATACCTCGCCCTTGTCCTCGCGCTTACGGGATATCTTTTCTGTTGCCGACTGCAAAAAGCCGAAGTCTATAACCATTCTGAAATAGAGAACGATAGCAACAGACGCTTCTATGTAGGTGCCGTAATAATCAGCACCCAGAACGTTCGTTTGTATGGGGATTACTATAAGTCCCAGAAGCGTGGTGGAGAACTGCATTATATACAGCATTATCGTATTGATAAGCAGAGTCTTTTTACTGCTTGTTAAACTTAATTTAGCCATAATCAACCTTTAATCTTAAACAAGAGTGCCAACAACTTATACTGTCTTGCGCGTACAAGCTTATATGCCAGCTTCTTCATACGGGGGAGCTTTGCTATATATTCGCTCTTTTCATATCCGGGGAAGGTATTTTCCATGTATTCTGCAAACTCTCTGAGCAGGGGATGTTTGGTGTCCTCACGGAGTACTCGTACAGATGCGGCAACGTATACATTGTCTATAGCAAGCTGACAGAGTACGTCGCGGTATTGCTCAAAAAGGCCCTCAGCCTTGAACCATGCTACTATATCCTCAAAGGCATCTATAATCTCACGGTTACGCTCCAGATTGGAGGAACGCATGATAGAGCCCTGTCTCTGAAGGTATATATACAGTCTGTCGGGAATGGTTACGATAGACTCAGCCTTGGCAAAGAGCTTGGTGGAAGTACGGATATCCTCGTACCATACCTTACCTGGATATTCGATATTGTTATCGGTAAAGAGTGTCTTTCTCCAAACTCTGCCCCAGGCATTGGGGAGAGAAAGCAGATATTCGGGCTTTTCGGAGAGCTTAAAGGGTACGTCACTCTCGATATAGTTGGACACTACGGGAGCTCTGTTGCCGTTTCCGTCATCGGTCATAATGTTGTATGCCACTATGTCTGCGTTTGTTTCTTTTATCTTTGAAGCAAGTATAGAAACAGTTCCGGGAACAACGGTATCATCGCTGTCGGGGAAGAAGAGATATTCGCCCTTAGCCTCACGGATACCCGTGTTACGTGCACCGCCAAGGCCTCTGTTCTCCTGATGGATCACGCGTATAAGCTCAGGATGCTCTGCGGCTATCTTGTCGCACAGCTCACCGCTTGCACCGTCTGTAGAGCCGTCGTCAACAAGGATGATCTCATAATCATCAAAGTTGGGATCTATTACTGATTCAACGCATTTTTCGATATAGTCTTTTACGTTATATACGGGTATGATAACACTTATAAGCATTTCTTACCTCCGAAAATATCGGTTATCTTGGGTAGATTTCTTTCGTTTTTATCTTCGTCATATTCCTTTAGCTTTACAAGGTAGTATATACCGGCAAGGGTTGCAGAGAGGAATATAGACGCATTGGGTCGGCGCAGCACTCCTGCCGTGTTGTAAGCATGGGCAAGGCATACGATTAGCGCAACTCCAAGGGCTGTCGCCTCAAGTGTAAAGTATTTCTTTATATTCTTGAACAGTGCCCATATTACAAGCCATACAAAGTAGAGTATGAATGCAATATAGAGTATAAGACCAGCCCAACCGTAGAGATAGTAGATTCCGTGGAAGTCGTTTTCTACGTCGTAGATCTCAACTACCTCCTTATCTCCGGTAGAGTTAAGAAGGGGAGAACCGTATCTGCTCTCACTTACGGTAAAGCGGCTGTACTCAATACCGAAGAGTCTGGCGGACTCAGGCAGACTGTTAAGAGTATGCTCGGCAAACATTATCTTTTTTGCACGCAGAGCCGACAGGGTCTTTACGTCGGTTGTGTAGTTGTACATCTCCATGGTCTCACTAAGACCGAATATCTGCACAAAGTCGCTGATATAGTACTTATATACGGGAGAAAGCTGACGTACAAGCTCTCTTAATTCCTCGGGGGTAAGTCCGGTATCATCGTCATCCTCCGTGGGATCGTCGGGGTCGTCGGACTGGTTTGCCTGAGCTTCGTTTTTCTTGTTGAGAAGCGCCTGTACCTCTTCCATATCGGCAATCTTTTTCGCAAGATCGTCCTGACGGTCGCTCTGAGCGTCCTCGTAGATGTTGAGATGAGCCGTCATGGGAGAGATGGGGATAAGGGCAACGAATACGATTGCAAGAGCTAAGAAAACTATACTGTATTTCCAGTCGGTACGCTTAAGTATCAGTATCATAACACCGATACCTACGGTTACTGCAACAATGGCGAGATATGCCAGTCTTGTGCAGGCAAAGAACATTGCAAGAAGACCCAATACAAGTGTTATAATCAGCGCCAAAGGTCTGCGCTTCTTAGCATTGAGAAGTGTAACTGCGGATATGGGCAGCAGTACCGAAAGGTTTGAGCTCTGGGAGTTGGTGTTGTTAAACCAACCCAGCACGCCTGTGTTATAGAAGTTTGTTCCGTTACGGTACATACCGGGGTCGGTGTCGGTAAGAACACTTATTATCATAACGGCAAGGATTATCCACAGTGAGATTGTCATACCCCATTGCATACCCTCAAAGCCGCGTTTGTTCTGTCTCATACAGGAGATAAGAACTATTACCGACAGAGGCATCTGTACTACACGGACAAAGTTTGCAAAGTCTGTAACGATACTCTGTATACCTGCCTGCCATATAGCAAACACGTGACCTGCGTAAAACAGAACTACCACTGCACATGTAACCCAATATAACCATTTACGGTCGGTTATTATATATGCAAATAAAAGAGAGAAGGCGAGGACACCTAAACGGAGTACAAGGGTAATGTTACCGGACAGTCCAAAGCGTTCAAACCAAAAGGAGATGATATCCATAATAGGCTGGATTATCATAAGCAGGGCTGTGAATATATGAGCTTTTTCGCTGAGCTTATTTTTGATTGTCATATAAATGTCCTTTCCTTATTTTTGTGAAAAAGTAGATAGCGGCAAGAATTGCTGAAAGATAAAATGACGAGCCGGGACGGCGCAGAACACCGCAGGTGGCGTAAACGTGGAGCATATTGGCAAGAAAAGCAATACCAAAGCCTGCAGTTTCTATGTCAAACGTATTCTTGAAATCTGTTATCAGAGCTTTAGCGGTGAGGAAAACAAAGTATATAAGTAAGAGACCAAGCATCATAAGTCCGACGCCGCCTGTAAGGTAAAAGATACCGTGAAAATCGTTTTCTACGTCGTGTATCCAACCGTCATGGGTCATGTCTCCAAGCTCCATACCAAAGAGCATTGCTCCTAAACCTTGCTCATCCATAAGCATAGAACAGTAGGTGTTCTTCATACGTCTGACGTCACATATGTCAGATGCCTTGGTGCTGTAGTTATATTCCTCGGCAACCGCTTCAAGGCCAAAACGACCTACAAGTCCTCCCATATAGTATTCATAGGCTTCTCTGAGATCTTCTGTTTCATCGCCATTTACAAGGCTGTCAATATGCGCCTGCTTCTTTACGGCGTTGTCACCTACCATGCTTTGATTCTTTTCCATAGGAGAGAAAGGAACCAAACATATAAATATTATACATACAAGAGAGAGGGATATTATAGCCTTAAGCGACTTACGGTCCTTGATAAGAAGAGTTATCACAATTCCCGCAAGAGTCATTATAAGGCTGAGGTATGCAAGTCTTGTGGCGTACATAAAGAGGATAAAGGCTGAGAAAAATACGGTCAATACAAGAGCAGGGAGGTTATCTCTGTGCTTCTGTACAGTCCACGCAACAAACACGGGTACAAGGGTAGAGAGAACGGCACTCTGAGCACTTGAGTCATAGAACCACCCGATAATACCGATGGACTTGTTCTCGTAGGTATAGGGATTAGTGTTTGTAATTACGCTTATAAGCTCAACTACCGCTATAATAATAAGGCAGATAACAAAGCCGGTCCTTATAGCCCCGTAAATACTTTTATCAGCTTTGATAAAAGTGATAAAGCAGAGGGTAAACAACGGCATCTGGAATATCCTTACAAGATTTGCAAGGTCGGAGATGGGATCACCGTAGCCGTTATGTATACATACCGCTATATGGCAGAGGGTGTACACAAAAAGAACAGAGTATGCTATTATATATATCTTCTTTTTGTCAGTTATCAAAAAAGCCGTCACAAGCACCGCAAGCATTATAGCAGAGCGTAGTCCCAGGGTATATATATTAGATATGCCCAACTTGTCGGTGAGATATGACAGAACGTCAAGCAGAGGCTGCAGTATAAACAGCGTCAGCACCAACGGGTAAAGATGATTTTTCATCTTATATGAAATTGAGTTATGGCGTGTGATACGCAAAGGTTTTTTATTTATCATAGAGCGCAGTTTGGGTGGGCAACTTGCCCCTTTTTCAGCGGGGGTTCCGCTTTGATTTTCTGCATAGTAGTTGTGACCTTTCTATACATAATTATACAGATTAAGTATAGCATATTTCAACGTTAAAGTCAAGAAAAAACGACCTGCATAGCAGGTCGTTTTAATGTGTTTTAGAACAGTATTATAAGGAACTGGGAAACCAGAACTACCGCGATAAGAGCGATGGGGTAGGTTGCCGCATATGCAGCAGCTACATCCTCTGTACCTGCAGTGCCGATAAGAGTACCGAGCGCGGGAGTAGAGGTCATACCGCCTGTAAGAGCTCCCAAGTTATTGAGAAGACTCAGCTTGAGGACGTACTTTGCAAAGAGGAAGCCGATTATCAGAGGAACGATAGTCATTATAGCACCGTATACAAAGTACATTGGATCGAAGTTAGCAACAAACTCTGCTCCGCCGGGGATTCCTGCACCTACAAGGAAAAGCACCAAGCCCATTTCGCGAAGCATCTTTAATGTGGATTCCTCGGGCATAAGGCTGAGCTTACCGATCCTGCCGAAGTGGCCGAATACAAGAGCCGCTAACAGACAACCACCCGTGCTTGTAAGTGAGAAGCATGTGCCTGTAAGACCTTTGGACGTCATAGGAATCTTGATAGCACCGATCATAACACCAACGAGTGCTGCTACGGCGAAGGCCGCAAAGCCGTAACCGTCAAGTTTGAAGGTACCCTTCTTCTTTTCCTTAACGTCACCGCCGTCTACAACAACGAGCTTCCGTCTCTCTTCTTCCATATCGGCTTTCATGATCTTAGGCGTGATCTGAACGAAGAGTACAACACCGAGAACACCGAATATATAAGCTATACCCTGACCCACGGATACAAGGCTTACGTATTCTTCTGCGACAGCTTCCTTGGCTGCGGAGAATGCAGGGGTAGATGTAAGCGCACCCGAGAGAAGCCCTGAAATCATGGCGGTAAAGCCCTCAGGATCCTCGGAACCGAGTCCGGGGAGGTTTCTGCCGAGGGAAATACAACCTGCCGCAGCAAGTCCGCCGGCAAGAATAATTATTAATCCAAGCAATGCATAGGACTTGAAGTTTTTCTTCATATTGCTGAAAAACTTTGGGCCTGCAATGAAGCCAACTGACGTAACGAAGAATATCAGACCCAGTTTCTCAACTATACTGAGCGCCTGATCGATGTACATAAGATTTTCTGCTTTACCTTCTACGATAAGCTGACTGGACAGCGGCTCAAAAAACAGAGCACCAAACAGAAGTGCTATAAAGAACACGCCCGCATCACCGAGAGATATGCCCTTAACGGTTATACGTCCGATAGCATAACCTGCAAACAGTACACCGAAGATACAGAATATAAGAAATGTAGTACCTGTAACAGGCAGTACACCGCCGAATAAATTCATTGTCTACTATTCTCCTTTAATTATGCGTTTACCTTACGTGCATAGTCGGGGAGAAGCTTAGGAGATACGGTCTCGGTAGCGATACCTGCATCCTTAAGCTCGTCTTCGAACTTAGCGATATGGTCGAGGGTAAGTGTGCCTACTTCAGTATTCTTTGCAGCAGCTGCAGCGTTTATACCTGCATTTCTGCCGAATACGATGATGTCAAGGAGGGAGTTACCCATAAGTCTGTTCTTACCGTGGATACCGCCAACAGCCTCACCTGCAACAAAGAGGTTCTCGATGTTAGTGGTCATACCGTTAACGTTGATATCAAGACCGCCGTTCTGGTAGTGGAGTGTGGGGTAAACAAGGATAGGCTCCTTGCGGATATCGATACCGTACTTACCGAACATACGCATCATAGCAGGGATACGCTTTTCGATAGTGCCCTCACCGCCGATCTTTTCGATCATGGGAGTGTCAAGCCATACACCGAGGCCGTTGCCTGTTTCAACACCGTTACCGCGCTCAGAGCACTCACGGATGATGGAAGCAGCGGTTACGTCACGGGTTTCAAGGGGATGCATAAATACTTCGCCGTTAACGTTAACAAGCTTAGCACCGAGAGAACGAACCTTCTCGGTAACAAGCGCACCGAAGATCTGCTCGGGGAATGCGGTACCTGTGGGATGGTACTGGAGGGTCTCAGCGTAGAGAAGCTTAGCGCCAGCTCTGTAACCGAGTACAAGACCGTCAGCAGTAGCACCGTAGTGGTTGGAGGTGGGGAAGCCCTGGTAGTGCATACGACCTGCACCGCCTGTTGCGATAACAACAGTCTTAGCCTTAGCAACGTAAAGCTCCTTGGTTTCCATATTCATAAGTACAGCACCTGCAGCGTTACCCTTGTCATCAAGGATAAGCTCGATAGCTGCGGTAAAGTCAACAACAGGGATCTGTCTGTTAAGAACCTCGTCGCGGAGTGTTCTCATAATTTCAGCACCGGAGTAGTCCTTTGCAGCGTGCATACGCTTTCTGGATGTACCGCCACCGTGGGTGGTAACCATTGTACCGTCCTCGGTCTTGTCAAACTCAACGCCGAGCTCGGAGAGCCAGTGGATAGCTTCGGGAGCATCGCATACGAGCTTAGCAAGAAGCTCACGCTTTGCTGCGAAGTGACCGCCGCCGAATGCGTCTACAAAGTGGATAGCGGGAGAGTCGTTGGGCTTATCAGCAGCCTGGATACCGCCCTCAGCCATCATGGTGTTAGCATCACCCATACGAAGCTTAGTAACGATCATTACGTTAGCGCCTGCCTCGTGAGCCTCAACTGCTGCAGAGGTGCCTGCACCGCCGCCGCCGATAACGAGAACGTCAACGTCGTAGTCGGGGTTGGAAAGATCTACAGAATCAGCAGTGATACGGCTATGTGCCTGGAGGATCTCACCGAGCTCGGTGGGAACCTTGTCACCCTTGTTAGGACCAACGGTAAGAGTTACAAACTCGTCAGCCTTATAGTCGGGGTGGAATGTTGCAAGGAGGGTCTCCTTCTGCTCTGCTGTCATACGAACAGGCTCAAGAGCAATATTCTTTTCTCTTGCTTCTTCTACAAGCTTAAGAGATTTCTGAAAGCTTTCTGCGTACATTAATCCTTACCTCCTTACTTTTCTATCTCACGGGTGTTGTAGAGTTCCTTGAGCTCTTCAACAGGCTTCTGCATAAGAGCCTCAATAAGCTCGGTGAACTCGCCGTCTTTGATTTCCTTTACTCTGTCCTCAAGGTGACCGCAACCGGGAGCAAGGTACTTACCGTTGATACGGCGAGCAAGCATTGCAACCTGGGGATGGGAGATACCTGCGGGACAACGGGAGGAGCAAACACCGCACATTACGCAGTCAAAGGACTCTTCAGCACAAGCCTCAAAGTCACCGCGCTGAGCGTATGCGATATACTGCATAACGTTAAGCTCCTGAGTACAAGCCTTGGTACAAGCGTTACAGCCTACGCAAGCGTAGATCTCGGGGTAGAGCTGCATCATAACTGCCTCGGAAGGCTTGATCTTGTTCATGTCGTAAACTTCCTTAACAAGGGGGAAGAAGGGAAGGGTAGCAATATACATATTGTCCTCAACCTTGGTCTGGCAAGCCAGACATGCCTTTAATTCCTTGTCACCCTTGATACGGTAGATGGTAGCGCAAGCGCCACAGAAGCCGTTACGGCAACCGCAACCGCGTACCAGCTGATAGCCCGCATATTCCATTGCGGTCATAATTGTCAGATTCTCCGGTACAGAGTACTTCTTACCGAAGAGAAATATATTTACCATATTTTCCATGTTATCACTCCTTAATATTCACTGGGAAGCTCGTCAAGCTCGTCGCAACGGAATACGGGACCGTCCTTGCAAACGTACTTGGAACCAACGTTACATCTGCCGCACTTACCTACACCGCACTTCATACGAAGCTCAAGAGTGGTGTAGATCTGTGTCTTATCAAAACCGAGAGCACAAAGACCCTCAAGTGTAAACTTGATCATGATGGGAGGACCGCAAAGAACTGCAGTCTTGTTGGTATCAAAGTTGAGCTCCTTTACGTAGTTGGGAACAAAACCAACGTGACCGTCCCAACCCTCCTGAGGATTGTCGATGGTGAGGTGTACGTTAACACCTGCATCGTTTGCCCACTCGTCGATGATTTCCTTGTAATCAAGGAGGTCGTCCTTACTTCTGGAACCGTAAACGATATCGATATCGCCGTAACGGTCACGGTAGTGACGGCAGTAGTTGATTACGGAACGAAGAGGTGCAAGACCAACACCGCCTGCGATGAACAGCATATTCTTACCTGCAAAAACGTCGTCTACAGGGAAGGGATTGCCGTAAGGACCGCGGATGGTGATCTGCTGACCTACCTCAGCCTGGTGGAGCCACTCGGTAACACAGCCGCACTTCTTGATAGAGAACTCCATGTACTCGGTGTTTGTGGGGGAGGATGTGATAGAGAACATAGCCTCGCCTACACCGGGGATAGAGAGCATTGCGCACTGTCCGGGGCGGTGGTCAAATGCCTTCTTGCCGTCGGGAGTGACAACACGGAAGGTCTTGATGTCGGGGGTATCAATACGAACGTCGGTAATGACACCCAGCTTGGGTATAAGGGTTTCTTCACGCATATTCATTATTTGTCCCCTCCGATCTTCTTCATTACTTTAACAATATTCATTGATATAGGACACTTAGCGAGACATCTGCCGCAACCTACGCAGCTAAAGAGACCGTCGTTGTTTTCGGGATAGTATACAAGCTTGTGCATAAATCTCTGACGGAATCTTTCCTTCTGGCTGAGACGGTTGTTACCGTGAGCCATACGGGTAAACTCGGAATACATGCAGGAGTCCCAGCATCTGTAACGGATAACGCCGTTACCTGTGTTGAAGTCCTTGATGTCGTAACACTGACATGTGGGGCATACAAAGGTACATGTACCGCAGCCAAGACATGTCTGAGACATCTCGTCCCATACGGGATTGTTCCACAGCTCCTCGGTCTTACCGCCACCGAAAGCATCGGTGGTAAGGTCAGCCAAGGGAAGCTTCTTCATGATCTCTGTGGTCTTAGCCTTCTGAGCATCAACCTCAGCGGTATCAGCATCCTCAGTAAGAGCTTCGATAGAAGCGAGGAACGCTTCACCCTTCTCGGTGTTAGCCTTGAAGAAGATGGCAGAGTCGGTCTTCCAAGCGGAAACGTCGCCTGCGGGCTCTGTAGCGTCTATACCGAAGGTGGTACAGAAGCAGGTCTCAGAGGGTCTGGTACAAGCCATAGACACGATGATAGCGTGCTCACGGCGGGAAGCGTAGAAGGAGTCAACGGGCTCGGAGAGGAATACTCTGTCAAGAACCTCAAAGCTCTTAACGTCACAAGCGCGTACACCGAAGATAACGAAATCCTCGGATTCCTTTCTTACGTCGATGATCTCGATGTTCTTACCCTCGGTCTTGAACTCCATTAAGTCCTCGGTCTGGGGGAAGAAGAGATCCTTGGGGCTTCTTACTGTATTGAGTGCATTGCTCCACTCAGTACCTTCTGCCCACTTAGCGTACTTTGCAGAACCGTCCTTCTGATCTACGGGGAGATAGAGGGTCTTTGTGTCGGCTACTGCAGCAAAAAACTTATTAAGATTGTCAAGAGAAAGCTTACGCATCGTTTTCACCTCTCTCAAAAACTTCGCCGGGCTCAAGGTCGCCTTCGGTATAATTTACAAGGGGAGCACGGCTGCCAACCTCAGCACCTGCCTGATACTCACCGTAGCACTCGTTCATATCCTTGATGAACTTACGGTTGAGAAGGTGGAGAGGAATGTTCTGGGGACATACTCTGGAGCACTCACCGCAGTCGGTACAACGACCTGCTACGTGGAATGCACGGATGATGTGGAACATCTGCTCCTCAAATGAGTTTACAGGAGCCTTGTTCTCTACACCGGAGTTAGGGTTGTCAAACACGCACTTTTCGCAAGTACATGCGGGACAAGCATCACGGCAAGCGTTGCAACGGATACAACGGGAGAGTTCACCCTGCCAGAAAGCAAATCTTTCATCGGGAGTCATAGCCTCAAGTGCTGCAACCTCGTCAAAACGTGCGGAGTCGATAACCTCGCCGTCCTCGCCCATGAGCTCGTCGTAAGCAACACACTTCTTGCTCTTGCAGTTGATACATCTCTCTGCCATAACGTCAGCGTAATCTACCTTAACGGTGCCGTCGTAGAGAGTGTCAACGTACATTGCATCATCCTTATAATCGATAGATACGATGCCGTCTACCTTGTTCTTAAGCTTAACTGCATCAGCCATACCCTCACAACCGATACCAACCGCATAAACCTTTTCACGGTCAAAACGGTGCTCGGTGAGAAGCTGGTTGAAGCTGTAGCTGTCGCAGGGCTTGAGGAATACAAGGATCTTACCCTCGAGCTTCTTGGTCTTTGCAACAAGATACTTAGAGAAGTTAGCTCCACAGAAATCGTTGTAAACAAAGCCGTTATTTATCTCATCCTCGGTGGTGAAAACTGCGGGAGTGATATCGTAATCGAACTCACCCTTCTTCCAGCCGAGAACTGCGGAAACTGTTCCGTTATTAAGAAGGCTAACTGCCTTTTCGATCAGCTGATCGCGAGTTATCTTTTGCATCTCAGATCCTCCAATCTCTTATTTTCGCCAAGGGCTGTTACCTGAGCTACAAAGTCATTCATTGTAGCGGCAAACTTAGCACCTTCAGCCGCAGAAACCCATTCTACACGGGTACGCTCTCTCTCGATGCCGAGGTAATCGAGCATGGAGAAGAGCATTGCCATACGGCGGCGTGTATAGTAGTTACCGGAGGTGTAGTGGCAGTCACCGGGATGGCAACCGCAGAGGATTACACCGTCGGCACCGCGCTGGAAAGCACGGAGAATAAACATAGGATTAACACGGCAGGAGCAGGGTACACGGATGATCTTAACGTCTGCAGGATAGTTAAGACGGTTGTTACCTGCAAGGTCTGCGCCTGCATATGAACACCAGTTGCAGCAGAATGCAACTATCAAAGGCTTATATTCTTTCATTTGCATATTGCGTCTACCTCCGCCATAATCTGATTATTTGCAAATCCGCGAAGATCCATTGCTCCGCTGGGACATGCAACTGTACAACAACCGCAACCCTGACATACTGCGGGATTTACAGAAGCAACTCTTCTTACCTGAGTGGTTCTGTCGGGCATACGGAATTCTTTGTCTGTGTAAGTAATAGCACCGTAAGGACATACTCTCTCACAGGAGGAGCAGCCGTTACACATCATCTCGTTGGAGCTTGCTACGCAGGGGTTACCTGTAAGCTTATCCTTGCAGAGAAGGCCTATTACCTTGGAAGCTGCCGCGCCTGCCTGAGAAACGGTCTCGGGAATATCCTTGGGACCCTGACAAGCACCGGAGAGGAACACACCTGCTGTGGGGCTCTCTACGGGACGGAGCTTGGGATGAGCTTCTGTAAAGAAGTCGTTGGTATCCATACTTGCTGTAAGCATGGTTGCAAGGGGTCTTGCAGACTTGTCGGGTTCGATAGCAGCTGCAAGAACTACAAGGTCAGCGTCGATATGAAGCTGCTTGTTAGAGATAAGGTCGGAAGCCTGTACCTTAAGTACGTCGCCTTCGGGAGTGATCTTACCAACCATACCCTTGATATAGTTTACACCGTATTCCTCAACGGCACGGCGGTAGAACTCATCAAAGTTCTTACCGGGAGTACGAACGTCGATATAGAATACGTAAACTTCGGTGTCGGGATACTTGTCACGGGTAAGCATAGCGTGCTTAGCTGTGTACATACAGCAGATCTTGGAACAGTATTCCTTACCCTTTTCTGCGCAGGAAGCACAACGTGAGCCTACGCACTGTACAAATACGATCTTGTGGGGATGCTTGCCGTCGGAGGGACGAAGGAGCTTACCTGCGGTAGGACCTGCAGCGTTTGTAAGTCTCTCAAACTCAAGGGATGTGATAACGTCCTTAGACTGGTTGTAAGCATACTCATCAAACTTGTCCATGCTGATGGGGTTAAAGCCGGTAGCAACTACGATAGCGCCGTACTTTTCCTCGATGAACTGATCCTTCTGAGTATAGTCGATAGCACCAGCGCCGCAAACCTTGGAGCAAAGTCCGCACTTGCCCTTCTTGAGCATTGTACAAGCGCCGGCATCAATGGTAGCAACCTTGGGTACTGCCTGTGCAAAGGGAATGTAGATAGCGCTGCGGTTGTCCATACCCATATTGAACTCGTTGGGGTTCTTCTTCATGGGACACTTGTCAACACAGTCGCCACAACCTGTACACTTGTTCTCGTCAACAAATCTTGCCTTCTTCTTGATAGTAACGTCAAAGTTACCAACGAAGCCCTTAACCTCGGTTACCTCGCTGTAGGAGAAGATACGGATCTTCTCGTGCTGAGCAACGTCAACCATCTTAGGAGTAAGGATACATGCCGCACAGTCAAGTGTGGGGAATGTCTTGTCAAGCTGAGCCATCTTACCACCGATGGTGGGCTTGGTCTCAACGATGTCTACGGGGAAGCCTGCATCTGCGATATCAAGAGCAGTCTGGATACCTGCGATACCGCCGCCGATAACGAGAGCTCTCTTTGTAACGGGGGATTCACCGGGAGTAAGGGGAGTGTTAAGGTTAACCTTGGCAACAGCAGCCTTACCGAGGATGATAGCCTTCTCGGTACCTACGGGCATTTCCTTATGTACCCAAGAGCACTGCTCACGGATGTTTGCAATTTCTACCATGTAGGGGTTAAGACCTGCGGCAGCTGCAGTCTTACGGAAGGTAGCCTCGTGCATACGGGGAGAACAGGAACAAACTACGATACCTGTGAGCTTGTGTTCCTTAACGGCATCAATGATCATGTTCTGGCCTGCCTGAGAACACATATACTGATAATCGGTGGAGAAAACGACACCGGGCTCAAGCTTAAGTGCCTCTGCTACAGCCTTTACATCAACAGTACCTGCGATGTTAGAACCGCACCAGCAGACAAAAACGCCAATTCTCTGCATATTCGTTTTTCCTCCTTACTTAGTGTATTTTCTGAATGCGCTGACGAGAAGCTGCTGAGGAGTATCTTCGTCAACAAATGCGGGAACGTCATTGGGAGTCATACGGTTAGCTCCCTGCTTTCTGATTGCAGAAAGTCTTACTGCCTCGATAAGCTTTGCGGGCTCAACGCCTCTGGGGCATCTCTCAACACAAGCAAAGCAGGTAAGGCACTTATAGAGAGATTCGGACTCAAGAAGGGGTTCAATATCACCTGTATCCACCATGTTTACAAACTGGTGAGGATGATACTCCATCTCGTCGTAAGCAGGGCAGGTACCGGAGCACTTACCGCACTTCATGCACTTCTTGGGATTTACTCCTGCACGGAGTACGATCTCTTCGCGAAGGTTTTTCTTATTCATTTACATCCTCCTTAACGCCAAGTGCTTCGGCCAGCAGTTCTGTAAAGTAAACTACGGGGATATCAGCACCGTTCTTAATAAGGTTGTATTTGCAGAGAGGACAAGCTGTGATAATCATCTCAGCACCCTGTGCCTTTGCGTTATCTACAACAGCGTTGCTTCTCTTCTTTGCAAGCTCGGGGCTCTCCATTGCAATATAGCCGCCGCAACACTCGTTACGGTTAGCGTATACAACAGGGGTAGCGCCGATAGCCTTGATGAAATCCTCCATGATGGTGGGGTTTTCAGGATCGTCCATACCCATAACGGTGTTGGGACGAAGAAGCAGACAACCGTAGTAAGCGGCGATCTTCTTACCCTTAAGAGGATTAACTACCTTTTCTTTTAATGCATCGTAACCAACTACGTCACGGAGCATTTCAAGGTAATGATAAACCTCTGTCTCACCGTTATAGTCGGTTTCCTCTGACATATAGCGGTTTACCTTGTCGGCAAACTCTTTATCAGTCTGCATAGCGTGGTTGGTCTGCTTGATAACGTTGTGACAAGCGGAGCAAACGCTTACAAGACCCTGGCCCTTGCTCTGTGCGTCCTTAAGTGCACGAACAGAGGAGAGCTTTGTGGCAACCTCGTCACGGGATGTGGTGAACACACCGCCGCAGCACTGCCAATTTTCGATTTCTTCCAGGCAAACACCAAGAGCTTCGGCAGACTTTCTTGCGTACATGTCAAGATCTTTAGCCTTGTTCTTTAAGGTGCAACCGGGAAAATAACTGAACTTCATTTATATACCTCCGATTAAACCATTTCTTCGGGATGGAATACTTCGTCAAATCTCTCTGCGGTAAGGAATCCGAGCTCTACGCAAGCTTCCTTAAGGGAGATGTTATCCTTATAAGCCTTCTTTGCTGTCTTAGCTGCGTTTTCGTAACCGATATAGGGGTTAAGAGCAGTAACAAGCATGAGGGAGTTGTGGAGATTGTGGTGCATCTTTTCCTTGTTAGCCTTGATACCAACTGCACAGTTGTTATTAAAGGAAACGATAGCCTCTGCAAGCAGTCTTGCGGACTGGAGGAAGTTGTAGATACATACGGGCATGAATACGTTAAGCTCAAAGTTACCCTGAGATGCAGCCATAGAAACTGCAACGTCGTTACCCATAACCTGAACTGCAACCATTGTTACAGCCTCGCACTGGGTGGGGTTAACCTTGCCGGGCATGATGGAAGAGCCGGGCTCGTTTTCGGGAATGAAGATCTCACCGAGACCGTCACGGGGACCGGATGCAAGCCATCTAACGTCGTTTGCTATCTTCATCATGTCAGCTGCAAGAGCCTTGATTGCGCCGTGAGCAAATACCAGCTCGTCCTTGGAGGTAAGAGCGTGGAACTTGTTGCCTGCGGTGATAAAGGGCTTACCTGTGATCTCTGCAACCTTAGCTGCAACTGTTGTATCAAAGCCCTTAGGGGTGTTAAGACCTGTACCTACTGCAGTACCGCCAAGCGCAAGCTCGTAGAGAGGCTTGATTGCGAGACGGATAAGTTCAACGTCTCTCTCAAGAGAGCTTCTCCAGCCGCTGATCTCCTGGCTGAAGGTGATGGGGGTAGCATCCTGAAGATGGGTACGGCCGCTCTTTACGATACCTTCGTTTTCAGCCTCAAGGCGCTTGAAGGTCTCGATAAGCATTTCTGCTGCGGGAACAAGCTTATCCTCGAGAGCAATAACAGCAGCGATATGCATTGCTGTGGGGAAGGTGTCGTTGGAGGACTGGCTCATGTTAACGTCATCGTTGGGATGAAGCAGCTTCTTACCGAGGATCTGATTACCGCGGTTAGCAATAACCTCGTTAGAGTTCATGTTGGACTGTGTACCGCTGCCTGTCTGCCATACAACGAGAGGGAAGTTGTCCATAAGTTCGCCTGCGGAAACCTCGTCGCAAGCCTGTGCGATAGCACCGAGCTTTTCGTCGGTCATCTTCTCGGGCTTGAGAATGTTGTTTGCCATAGCGGCAGCCTTCTTGAGAATGCCGAAGGCGTGTACGATTTCACGGGGCATTGTTTCGATGCCTACACCGATGGGGAAGTTCATTGAGCTTCTCTGTGTCTGAGCAGCCCACAGCTTATCAGCAGGAACCTTAACCTCACCCATGGAGTCATGTTCGATACGGTATTCCATAGTTTCTATTTCCTTTCAGTTGTGATTAAAAATTAACGCTGTTTATGATGCCCTTGAGGCAGTCAGCGGAATGATGAAGTGCCTTGATCTCAGCGTCGTTGAGGGGAAGCATTACCTTAGAGTGTGCGCCCTTCTGACCTACGATGTTGAGAAGCGAGAGACAAACGTCATCGATACCGTACTCACCGTGCATCATGGTGGATACGGTCATTGTGGTGTCAATACCGGAAAGCAGACACTTACATACGTGACATACAGAGATGGACACGGCATAGAAGGTAGCGCCCTTACGCTGGATAACGCTTGCACCGGAGTTACGAACATAATCCTCGATATCAGATTCGCTGAATGCGGGATAGATGGTGTGAGCAGAACCGAGGTTCTTTACGGAAGCGCCAAAGTCCTTTGCGGGAACGTTAGAAACGTTAGCAAGAGACCAAGGAATAAAGCAGGAATCACCGTGCTCACCGAGGACATATGCGTGAACGTTCTTCTGGCTGATGTTGTAGTACTCTGCAATTCTCGCACGGAGTCTTGCGGTGTCAAGGATAGTACCCGAACCGATTATACGCTCTTCAGGGATGTTGGTGTACTTGTGGAACGCATATGTAAGAATGTCAACAGGGTTACTTACAAGTACGTATGTAGCGTCGGGAGCGTGCTTTGTGATCTCCTGTGCTACGCCCTTGATCATGTCTACGTTGATCTGTGCAAGGTCAAGACGAGACTGACCTGCTTTTCTCGGGATACCGGAGGTGATAACAACGATGTCGGAGCCCTTAGCATCTTCATAGGAGCCTGCGTATACCTGAGAGGGGTTGCAGAAGGGAATACCCTGTCTGATATCAAGCGCCTCGCCGATAGCCTTCTCTCCGTTGATGTCGATCATAACAACCTCAGAAGCAATACCCTGGGTTATCATGGTGTAAGCAATGGTAGAACCAACGCTTCCGGAACCGATGATTGTGATTTTGTTCATTCGAAAGTCCTCATTTCATTTATTTTGATATTGTTTTGAACGTGGCGGATTGTCCCGATCACTTGGTTTAGACAGGAGATCAGACCGTATGAATCGGGAGGAGCATTAACTCCTGAAACAGTTTTGTTAAATAAATAACTAACCATCTTATTATAACATAAACAGAAACAATAATCAACATTTTATGCACTTTTTGAGTTAATAAATTCTATCAAAAATGTGAACTTTTTAACCTAGTTACTGTTATATAACACCAATATCCGATAAAAATAAAAGTAAAGGCATTTTTTCAATGCCTTTACTTGATATTAATATTAGAATTCGATGGAGTTTATGATACCCTTGAGGCAGTTTGCAGAGTTGTGAAGAGCAGCAATTTCCTTGTCGTTCAGGGGCATGAGCACCTTGGAATGCGCACCCTTTTCACCTACGATGTTGAGGACGGAGAGACACACGTCATCTACGCCGTACTCACCGTGCATCATGGTGGAAACCGTCATAGTGGTGTCGATACCGGAAAGAAGGCTCTCGCAGATATGGCATACCGACATGGATACTGCATAGAAGGTAGCGCCCTTACGTGCGATAACGCTTGCACCGGACTTACGTACATACTCCTCAATATCAGCTTCTGCAAACTCGGGGTATGCTATGCTTGAACCGAGCGGTTTGGTGCATGCGCCGAAATCACCTGTAGGAACGTTGGAAACGTTTGCAAGAGACCAGGGAATAAAGCAGGAGTCACCGTGCTCACCGAGAACGTATGCGTGAACGTTCTTCTGGCTGACAGAGTAGTATTCTGCAATTCTTGCGCGGAGTCTTGCGGTGTCAAGGATAGTACCCGAACCGATTATACGCTCTTCGGGAATATCGGTGTACTTATGGAATGCATATGTAAGAATATCAACAGGGTTACTTACAAGTACGTATGTAGCGTCGGGAGCGTACTTTGTTACGTTTGCAGCAAGACCCTTGAGCATGTTTACGTTGGTCTGTGCAAGCTCAAGACGGGACTGACCTGCTTTCCTCGGAATACCGGACGTAATAACAACGATATCAGAGCCCTTGGCATCGGCAAAGGAACCTGCGTACACCTTTGTGGGGTTACAGAATGGAAGACCTTGACGGATATCAAGTGCTTCGCCCATTGCCTTCTTTTCGTTGATATCGATCATTACGATCTCGGATGCGATACCCTTTGCTACCAGGGTATATGCAACTGTGGAGCCTACGCTACCGGAACCTATAACTGTAATCTTGTTCATTCTATATACCTCACTAAATAATTATTTCGATTTAACTACCGACGTCGCATCGGAAATATTTTTCTCAAGGGCCTGTCTGCCGTACTTATCTACCTCGGCCTTGTTCTTTTCACCGTGGGTCAGACATCCTGCGCCGCCTATACATCCACCAAGACACGCCATGCCTTCAATGAAGTTGGCGTCAAGGACGTTCTTGGATTTTTTAAGTAACGCAGTCTTGCAGGCTTCGATGCCGTCGCAGGGAATAGCCTTGAGATCAAATTCGATATTCTGCTCCTTGAGAGCCTGAGTCACAGCATCACACAGACCACCTGAACGGGCAAATATTCTTCCGTAGTAAGATGCGTTGTCAAGATAATCCTCTGAGAGGGTGGTTATATCGATATCTCTGCTGTCAAACAGAGCCTGCAACTCTTCAAAGGTCATTACCGCGTCTACGTACTCACGTACGCTGTCAAGCTTTGCTTCCGATTTTTTTGCGGTACAGGGACCGATAAACACGACCTTTGCGGTGGGATCGGTGGACTTGATGAACTTGGATAGTTCAGCCATGGGAGAAAGATTGTGTGAAATATGATCAGCAAGCTGAGGGAACGCAGACTTGATATACGCTACGAAAGCAGGACAACAAGAACTGGTCAAAAATCCTTTTTCAGCAAGCTCACTTGCCTCCTTTTCGGCAACCATATCAGCGCCGAGAGCAGCCTCAACTACCGTGTGGAATCCCAGCTCCTTAAGACCTGTAACCACTTGTCCCGGCTTTGCATAGGCAAACTGACTTGCAATAGCGGGAGCTATTACGGCATATACCTTATATGCTGTGTTACCCTTGCTTCTCTTTATAAAGTCGATCACGTTGAGTATATAAGACTTGTCGGATATAGCACCGAAGGGACACTGATATACACAGGCCCCACAAGCAATACACTTGTCGTTGTCTATAGCAGCGGCGTTGTTATCGTTAATAGATATAGCCTTGATCTTACATGCGTTTTGACAGGGACGTTTACGGTTAACTATAGCAAAGAAGGGACATACCTTAGCACACATACCGCATTCAACGCACTTGGTCTTATCTATATGTGCAACGTGGTTATGGTCAAAGGATATTGCTCCTCTTTTACATACGTCCTCGCAGCGATGCGCCAGACATCCTCTGCAGGAATCGGTAACCTCATAACCTGCCGCGGGACACTCGTCACAGGCGGTCTCTATGACCTCAATGACGTTGGGGTTGGAGGAATCTCCGCCCATAGCAAGCTTGATCCTGTCTGCCAGGATAGCTCTTTCTTTGTATACACAGCAACGCATCGTAGGGATCTTACCCGGAACTATCTGTTTGGGAATATCAAACAGCTTCTCATGGAGGGTATCCGTCCAGGCATGGCGGGCAACCTCACGAAGTACCTTATATTTTAAATGCTGTACTTTAGTGTCAAATTTTTTCATGTTATACCTTAAAAATAACTTACTTTTATACGCTTACCCATCTTTTTGAGACAGGCAGAAAGCTCTTCAACAAGATTCATCTTGATGTTGAAGTTTATGGGAAGGTCGGGGTTCTGGTGGGCGGGATTTATAGCCCTGCCTACAAAGAAGTTGATGTCGGTAGCCTCCTCAAAGAGCAAACGGCAGATACGGGATGCACCGTCTTTTTTGATGCTCCAATGCTCGTAGTTGGTGTTATCACCAAGATAGTCCTTAGCATATTCAAGGACACGGTTAACGGTAATAACACCTTCTGTAACCAGATCCACACCCTCGATTTCTGCAATAGGGGGGATGTCGCTCTTTTCAAAGTTAAGGCTAGCTTTAAGCGGCTTGTTTAAGAACTTTGACGCAATAGACGACGTTGTACCACCGCATACGATATGCTTACCTTCCTTGGAGAAAAATAGGGACATCATACGGTTAGCGTCGTCTCGGTTGGAGGGCGGACCGAAGAGGATATTCATAGGCTCGCGCTTTCTTATCCTTACCACACAGGCGGTGGCATCGTCTCCGGGTTTGTTGCCGTATAGCTTGTTACACTCGTCTACAAGCATGGTGGAAAGCGTCTTTGCGGTATAGCCGACGGGTGCGAGGGTCTCCATAAACGAAGCTATCTCCTCGCGCTTCCAACCAAAGTTGTATGCTGTTCCTATACCTGCGTGGGGACAACCGTCGCTCATTGCTATAAATATATCGTTCTCCTTCAGGGATATGACCGACTTGTATATCTTCTTACCGCCGATATTCATCTCGGTTTTGGGATAATCCCACAGTACGTAGTCACGGATAGCTATAACGTGGGGATTGTCGTATTGGATGATCTCAGCGGTCTGATTGTTTATGAGATTGATTATGGTAAAGGTGGAGTATGCAACCCCTCTTAAGGAACATACGGGCAGGGTAGCGGCTATGGTCTCAACGCATTCCTCAAGGCTCAGACCCTCGGAAAGCATCGTTGAGATAATCTTAGACGTAAGGGTGGATAAAATACTTGCCTTAACACCGCTGCCAAGACCGTCAGAAAGAACTATGACAGAGGAACTGTCTGAGGTCTCTACTACGTCCACATGGTCGCCGCACAACTGCTCTCCGTAATGATTTATACTTTTATACCCGATATCGGCGCACAGATCATTCATCCTGGATAGACTCCTTTAATTTAGCCAGCGCGATCTTGGTCTCAGCTGCAGTTTCACCAAGCAGGGAAGCGATCTCCTGGACGATACGCATCTGTTTGTCAACCACGTTGTCGGCAACCTCTATGGTCTGACGGGTCTGTTGCTCACGTCTCTCGCGTTCGGTCTGATCGTCGGTTATATCACGCATTATGCCGATGAGCATATGAGAATCCTTATCATAAATGACCGACTGCTCAACAAATCGCTTGTATTCTGCAAGATAAACGCGCTCGTTGGATATATTTCTACGCTTTTGCATCACGGTGACAAAGGGGGTAGGATCAAGAATACGTATCACCTGATCTCCCAGTATGTCTGAAGCCGCGCGTATATTCATGATGTTTCTGGCGGCATCGTTGATCTGCTGTACTTCAAGCTGTTCGTTAACAACGATAATACCGTTGGGAGTATTCTTAACTATACAATCCGAAAAACTCTCGGCTTTATCCTTGAGGTAGGGCAGACACATGGATATCTCAGCCTTGCCTTGGATGATGGCGATAGCCTTTTCACGGCAGGTATTGTATCCGCAAGAACCACAGTTCAGCTCGTGGGCAGGCTTGAACTTACCCATCTGATGAAGGATGTTCTGTATCTCCATATCAGAAGGTCTTATAGAACGCTGATCAATTATAGAAAAGCTCTTGTGAAGCTCGGAGATGTCGGGCTGTTCTACCACAAAGTCCTTTGTACCTGCATAGTTAGCAACGGTAATATAGTCTCTTACCGTTTCGGTATGATGGTATTTTTCCATAACGGGACCGGCGATACAACTGCCGACGCAGGCTGACATCTCGATAAAACACTTGTGTATGTTTCCGCTTATAATGTCCTTAAGTGCGGCAATACAGTTATCTACACCGTCAAAGGCAAGATATGTGTATCCGGGCACATCCTGTGTCATGGTTTTAAGAATACCGCCTGTGGTAGGGAAGAAGCGAGCGCGGGAATAGTCGTCGTTATCCATCTCCACTTCAAGGACGATCTGCTCTGCCTCTAACCACTTGGTCAGCTCTTCAAAGGTAAGCACAGCATCCACTATGCCTTCATAATATTCTGCTTCATCCTTCTTAGCAACGCAGGGACCGATGAACACAGTCTTAGCGTTAGGATATCTGCGCTTAATGTCAAGGCAGTGAGCCTGCATGGGAGAGTTGACGTAAGCAAGATACTGCAGAGCCTGAGGATAATGCTTCTGAATAAGCAGATTGATAGAATGACAGCAGGAGGATATAACAACGTCTCTTCCGTCCTCGCGTAACATTCTTTCGTATTCGTTTTTTACGATAGTAGCGCCGATAGCGGTCTCCTCTACGTCGTAGAAGCCTAACTGCTTGATCGCCTTACGCATAGTATTGATACCTACGGCGTCATAGTTTGCAACAAAGGAGGGTGCTAAGCTTACGATAACGGGATCACCCGACTGCAAGAGAACCTTTACCTTTTCGGTAGAATCTACTATCTCCTTAGCATCCTGAGGACATACGACAAAGCACTCGCCGCACAGGATACACTCGTTGCCTATGATATGAGCCTGGTTACCCGAAAAACGGATAGCCTTGACAGGACAGTTACGAATACATTTATAGCAGTTTTTGCAGTTTGATTTTTTAAGGGTCAGACAGTTTGCCATTACTTATTTCCTTTCAATCTTTGAAAGAACGTGTTCGTTCAGAAACTGAGAAAAGTTTTCCTTTGTGATTCCCGTATGTATATCGTCGTCTACCTGTACGGTAACACCGATTCTGTTACACTTTCCTATACAAAAGTTTCCTGCGAGAGTTACCTCATCTTCAAGGCGATACTCTTCAATAGCCTTCTGCAGCAACTCTACTATCTCGGGCGAACCTTTGAGATGGCAGGAACTTCCTACGCAGACCTGAATAATCATTTATACTTTAGCCTTTATATTTGCTTCAAAAAATTCGTTTACGTTATCGGGTGTTACAGAGTGGAAGTCATCTTCAACCGTTACGCATACACCTTCCTGACATCTGCCCATGCAAAATGTTCCCGCAAGCTCAACTTTATCGTCAAGACCGTTTACGGCAATAAGCTCCTGAAGCTGTTCAACTACCTGTCTTGAGCCCTTGATATGGCAAGAACTTCCGATACATACTGTTACTTTCATCTTTTTTCTCCTAATATATTATATATTTATTTTGTTTTACACCAGGATAAAAGGAATTCGCGTTCCTTTTCGTCGCATTTAACAGACTGAGCCGCTGCGACAAGAGGCATCCATGCCTTGACGTATTCTTTATCCGTACCCGTCTTTTGGCAGAATAACTCAAGATATCTTTCTGCGCCGGTAATGTCTCCTCTCATCCAGAAGAGAAGGTAGGTTCTTGCGGCATCGGCAGATGCACTGCCTATGCTTGCGTGAGACCAGTCGATGATATAAGGTGTTTCATCCTCGCCTATGATAATGTTTGCGGGCTCAAAGTCACCGTGACAGAGCTTGGAATGTTTGGGCATAGAGTCAAGTCGCTCGTAGAGATCATATCTTGTGTTTGCATCAAGATCGCAGGCAATTATCTTGCGGTTCATAATCTCCTTTTGTCTGGTAAGCAGAGGACAGCTCTTGTTATGAAGGCTGATATGCAGGTCAACGAACAGCTCCATATATTCCTTCTTTCGCTCAGGCTCTTCCTCCATAAGCTCAGACAGGGTCTTACCCTTGATATACTCGGTAACTATAGCCCACTGACCTTCAATCTCTGTTACCTCAATAAGCTTGGGTGTGTTAAGACCGGTTTCCTCGATACGGGTAAGGTTAAGAGCCTCGTTAAACACGTCAGATTTGGAATATCCTGACACAAAGGTCTTTATACATCTGTTCTCGTCTCGGTAGACAGTCTTCTCATTTCTTACGGCTAATACGTTGTCAAATCTCATTTGCAGTTCCTTCAAATAACTAATGTAGGGATTAAAAATATTGTAATAATTTGTAAAATATAGTCTTCTGTTAATTATATCACAATCTCGATAAGAAATCAATACCAAAATTCGATATGTTTGGATAAAAAACAAGACGGCGTGGCTACATTTATAGACTACCTTGCATAAACAACAAATGATAGTGTAAGACGGTATCATAAAAAGAAAACAACCGCAATACTAAGATTACGGTTGTCCTTGGCGGAGAGTGAGGGATTCGAACCCTCGTGCGATTGCTCGCAAACTGATTTCGAGTCAAGTGTCAAAAAACGAACTTGACGGAATTTAACGGAAGATAAAGACCGCAGTGAGAACCCCGAAAACCCC
>JBGUUX010000052.1:0-8930 GCA_045133915.1 Eubacteriales bacterium
CCTTTACGGGGCGGCAGATCTCGGCTGCAACGTCACGAACGTAAAGCTGGAGGGTCAGTCTTCCGTCACGCTCACCTGTGTTGGCAACGTCAACGTCAAACTCTACCTCGTCACCGATATTCCACTCGGTCTTTACAGGCACGGGAGTAGAGATATCAAAGGTGGTGTATGTAAGACCGTGACCGAAGGTATAGAGAGGCTCGGTAGGCATATCGATATAGTGGCAGGTAAAGTCGGTAGCATAGGAGCTTACCTTCTTTGACATTTCCACTATCTCGCCTCTGTAGGGACGGCCTGTATTTACTCTTGCATAGAACATAGGTATCTGACCAATATCATAGGGCATACAAGCACAGAGCTTACCCTCGGGCATAACGTCACCGAAGATAACGTCTGCAACACCCTGACCCATGATACCGAACTGCCAAGGATAAAGAACTGCATCACAGAGAGCGTTTTCCTTGGTGATAACAAGGGGACGGCCTGCGATAACCGCCATAGCAAGGGGTTTATTAAGAGTTGCAAGGAACTCGATAAATGCGGTCTGTGTACCGGGAAGGGTGATATCGCCTCTGGTATGAGCCTCACCGCTGATATAAGAAGCCTCACCTACAACTGCAAAGATCTTGTCGCAGTCCTTGGCAGCCTCTATAAGTGCCTCACGGTCAAAGTCCTCACCGTCAAGGAGCTTACCGCCCTCAACAAAGGTGATGTTGTCAGACTTCTCCCTCATAGCGGTAAGAAGTGTGGTGGTGTCCTCAGCTTCACCCAGCGCTCTCCACCAGCCGAGAGGTGCGTCCTGATCGTCTGCAAGCTGACCTACAACAAGGATCTTTTCTTCTTTTGACAGGGGGAAGAAGTTACCCTCGTTCTTAAGAAGAACGGTGGATTTAGCTGCTGCGATTCTCGCCTGAGCCTTAAACTTATCGCAGAGGAAGGTCTCTGCTTCATACTCTTCGCTGTATTCGTGCTTGTCAAAGATTCCTACCTTGAACTTAAGGCGAAGAACTCTTGCCGCGTGCTCGTCAAGCTCCTCCATTGTGATCTTGCCTTCGTCATAGAACTTCTTAAGATATTCCTGGAAGATAAGAGAGCCTGTGTCGATATCACAGCCAGCCTTGAAGCCCTTTAAGCAAGCCTCTTCTCTGTCGGCTGCAACACCGTGGTTGATAAGCTCGTCGATTGCGTTGTAGTCGGTTGTAACTGCACCCTTGAAGCCAAGCTCTCCGCGGAGCACGTCCTCGATAAGGTACTTGTTTGCGTGCATGGGAACACCGAAGGTCTCGTTGAATGCGGGCATTACCGTATCAACGCCTGCCTCAACTGCCGCCTTAAAGGGAGGCAGATAGGTGTTACGAAGCTCGACCTCACTGATAAGCGCCGCATCATAGTCACGGCCGCCTACACAGGCTCCGTAACCGATAAAGTGCTTTGCACAGCTTGCAATACCGCCTGCGTTAGCAATACCCTTTACACGTGCCGCCGCTACGATAGAACCAAGGTAAGGGTCCTCACCCGCACCCTCAGAGATACGTCCCCAACGGGGGTCACGGGCAATATCCATCATAGGAGCGTAGGTCATGGTAAGACCTGCCGCCTTTGCTTCCTCGGCAACACACTCCATATCCTTTTCGATCATCTCAACGTCAAAGCTGCACGCCTCTGCAACAGGCTGAGGGAATATGGTACGGTAACCGCAGATAATATCTGCACAGAGAAGTGCGGGGATCTGATGGGGAGAAGCCGCCATAACTCTCTTCTGCAGAACGTTTGAGGGCTTTGCACCGGGATCGTTTGCAACGCTGCCTGCGTGGTACTTTTCGATAAACTCAAGCTCGGAACCCCAGTCAAAGGTTCTGGGTGCATTGATGTAGAGAAGCTGTCCGATTTTCTCCTCTACTGTCATGTCAGCTAAAAGTTCTTTGACTTTTAATTCAATTTCCTTTTCGGTCATAATATCCTCCATTACACACGGTAAATATAATTTTCTTTTCTGGGAGCCGCTTTAGGTAATTCGCAGTCACGGTAGCCTAAAATAAGGTGTCCGATACCAACGTAGTCACCCTCTATTCCCCATTTTCGAAGAAGAGCCTTGCCCTCTTCACTTTCAAACTCCTGCTTAGCTCTATGGATCCAGCAGGAATCTACACCTACTGCATAAGCGGCGTTCATAAGGTTGCCCAGCACCAGAGAGCCGTCCTCAACGTATGTGGGACGCTCGGTGGTACAAAGTACAATAAGAACTGTAGGCGCACCGTAGAAGGGGTCAGAGTCGGGATTGCCCATTATCTCGGCATTCATACGGCGAAGCTGCTCGATAGTCTCCTTATCCTGCACACAAACGATGATAGGAACCTGACGGTTCATACCCGTTGCGGCATAGGTACCTGCTTCAAGAATTGCCTGAAGCGCGTCTTCGTCAACCTGTCTATCTTGATAAGATCTGATAGATCTTCTTTCTTTAAGTGATTTTAATACGATGTTTTCCATAATAACACCTCCGTTCTTTACTTTACCATAATATTAAGAAAATAGCAACATTAAAATCAATTCTTTTCCCAAACTGCGGTAAAAGTACAGTCCTTATAGATGGCGTAATAGTCACGGAAGAAGCTGTCGGCGGTTAACGCATAGCTATACTCTGCTATCCACCAGTATTTGAAGGTATAACCTTCTTTGGTGGCGGTTGGGTACTTTGGTATTGCCTGATAGTAACAATCGCCGTTACGGATGGGATAAGAGGTATAACAGCCCTCGTCCATCACTCCGCCCATAGGGTCAAAGTTGATGGAATAGTATATCTCCTGCTGCCATATTGCAGTAAATGTGCTGTCGCATCTGAGGGTATAAGTCTCATAAGAATAGTCGCAGGGACGAAGTGAAATACCCTTATCGTTTGCCCAGTATAAGAACTTATGACCGTCTTTTGTGGGTATAGGACACTCGGGGATAACGTCATAATAATGGTCACCCGTATTGATGCCGTACACTGTCTTTGTGCCGTCACCCATATCAAGGGTAAGGGTATATTGCTTTTCGGTTTTGTCTATGGGGTACAGAGGATACCCAAGCTCTACTATCTTATCGTATACAAGCTTTGCTATGATATCGTAGCCTGCCTGATTGAGATGCAGATCGTCTGCCGCAAGAAGTGAGGGAGGTGTCCAACCGCGGGAGAGATAGTCAATATCCCTTGCAGTTGGAGTAATGCCAAGCTCGGTAAGTCTCTGCGGATCTGCAAGGTAGGGCTGAGCATCAACGAAGTTGTTGCCGTATTTTTTTGCCAGAGCCGCATTGATATCCTTATATGCGGGTGCTCTGCGCTCTGCGGTCATGCCTACGATGATATATCTGCCGTTGCCGTGGTATTTTATCATCCTGTCGATAACCGCTATAAGTCTGTCCCCTTGACCGTTGATGTAATTGTTATTATGACCTGCCCAAACGACCATTATATCATTTTCCTGTTTGTCCAGCATAGCATAGGTGAACACCTGAGTAATACCCTTGAGGGTAACCGAGTTCCCCGCTTCGGTACGTGTAAAATAAAAGCTATTGCCTGAACGTGTTATCCTGCCTTCTACTCCGCCTATAGTTACGGGATTGATAGCGGCAAAGCCGTACTGCCCTATTGTAGTGGGGGTTCCGTAAAGATCGGAGATCAGCTCAACGGCAACGGGAGTTGTATCTGAAGGTATGGTCACGGGCTTGACCGCTAAAACAAGTCCTCCCTGCCTTGTGGCAATAGCCTCTGCCGCCTCGGCACCAATGCCGTAGTTCTTGACCTCCATGCCGGTAAGCTCGGAGAGTCTTCTGGGATACGGATACTCGGCGAGATCGTCAAAGGCTGTATAAATGCCGTGGGTAAGGGAGTCTCCCCAGCAGACTATCCTGCCGTATTCTTTTTCTATAGTTGTGTGATAGTAATAATAGCTTTCGTCCTTATACTGTACGCAGAAGGTATATTCGCCGTCAGAAAGGTCGGATATACGGATATATCCGTCATTTATTGCCTCAGGTCTGATAACCACCGAGTCCTGAGCTTTCTTGATTTCGGAAGCGGTGTTGTAATTGCCCTTGGCGTATCTTATGTTATAAAGCCCGTCAAGGTCACCGAAGATAAGTGTGTTCCCTTCCGCTGTAACGGTAGGCTTCTTTTGTTCTACCTTTATATGAAAAAGCTTGGTATAACCGTTATAATACTGCACTGCAATAGTATAGTCGCCGTTGGTACGGTACTGTATCGTATATGCGCTCTTATCTTTTATTACGTCCTTTGCAGTAAAGCTGCGCAGGTCTATTCCGTATTTTTTTATATCGGCGACGCTGTTATGTATACCTTTTGCGGTACGGATAACCTTTGCACCCTCGATATTTGATACGGTATACTGCAAACCGTTTGCCAAAAGGACAGGCTCGGTAACGGTAAGGGTGATATGCTTTGCAAGGTCAGCCCTGCCGTCCTTAAATCTGAAGAGAACGGTATATGCTCCAGCTTCCTTTACGGTATAGCTGTAACTGTCCTTTGCGGAGAGTTTGTCTTCGGTTATTCTTACAATATAGTCATACTTTAATGACTTGTAATCGGGATACGTACCCTTTGCGATAAATATATCTCTTACTGAGTCAAGCTGACTTACGGTAATAATGACACCGTCGGAAGTTACCTCGGGGCCTTTTGCACTTACGTTAAAACATATTAAACTCAAAAGTATTAAAGTAATAATGGTAAATAATATTTTTTTCATATAAGCACCTCCTACAGGTTTACTGTATCATAACCAAATAAAAATAGCAATAAAATCTTGAAAATCTCTGAAAAATATGATAGAATTAACCGAACAGGAGGCGATAACATGTTTGAAAACGAATACATACCCTGCACTATAGACAAGCAGAAGAATATAGCTCTCATTGCTCACGACAACAAGAAGCGTGAGCTTATAGACTGGTGTACAACACATAAGGATATACTGGCTACCCATTTTCTTTGCGGAACGGGTACCACCGCCAAAATGATAGCGGCTGAAACCGGCTTACCCGTTAAGGGATTTAACTCAGGTCCTCTGGGAGGAGACCAGCAGATAGGTGCGCGTATAGTTGACGGTAAGATAGATATGATGATCTTCTTCTCGGATCCTCTGACCGCTCAGCCCCACGACCCCGACGTAAAGGCTCTATTGAGAATTGCTCAGGTATACGATATACCGATTGCAAACAACAAGGCGTCCGCTGACTTTATGATAACCTCTCCCCTTATGAACGAGGAGTATACACATTATCTGCTTAACTTCAAGAAAAACGTTGCAGACCGCGCAAACACGCTGTAATTAATTAAGGCTTTCGGCTAAATGCCGAAAGCCTTTGTTTTATTATAATTCGCAAAACTGCATAAGCATTCTTGCTGTCTGCGCTCTTGTAGCGGTCGCCTTGGGGTCAAGATAGGTAATGCCATCCCTTGTAACACCGGAGATTATTCCCTTTTCTACCGCCCAGCTTATAGGCGCAACCATCCAGGAATTGGACTTGTTAGCAAAGATCTCGTAATCTGCAAACCGATCCAGCTCTGCTCTGCTTGATACGTCCATACCGTTCTGCTCGGCATAGAGGTAAAGAAGTCTTGCAAGAGCGGCACGCTGTATAGCCTGTCCTCTACCGAATATCCCCTCTGCCATACCGCTGACGTAACCCGACTGTACCGCCCAGGTAACTGCTCCGCTGAACCAGGCTCCTGTAGGAACGTCCTGCATACCGCAGTCGATATCCTTGTAAATATCGGTATCTACACCTGCCATATTGGCAAGGATCAGCACAAACTGTTCTCGGGTAACGTTGGTGTTAGGCGAGAATACGGTCTCGCTCATACCCTTCATATAACCCTTATCAAGACAGTATGCTACCTCGTCAGCATACCAGGCGCTACTCATAACGTCAGTAAAACCGCCCACGGGAAAGGATGAAGTTCCTTTGATAAAAAGATCCGCTTCCTTTGACCTGCGCACCACAAGACCGCTTGAAACAGCCCCTCCTGCAGATACAAACTCTCCAAAAGCATCTCTTATCTGCTGTTCGGTATAACCGACACAATCGGTAAGAAGAATAGTACGAAGTGTAAAGTCTTCACTTCTCACCCATACGTTGCCCAGATTATAAGTAAAGCTTACAAGTGCATCATACTGAAGCTGAGATATCTCTACACCGTTGTTAAGAATGAAAGCGTCAAGATAAGCCTCATAGACCGACACCGCCTTGATAAGAAGCTCGCTTGCCTCTTCCTCGGTTATACCGTCGGGATATTCATCCTCCTCGCATCTTGTTCCGTAGCCGATAGACCACTGAGTGTAATCCCAGTATTTTTGAGGCGCAAAGCCCTCAAGCTTCTTTAAAAGAGCCAGTCCGTCGTCGCTTATGGTATATATCTTTGATGCGGAATGTACGGCGTAGTTAAGACTGATATAAGCGGTCTGACCGTTATATACGATCCTACCCCAATAGCCGTTGGTTATCTCGAACACCTCTACCTTATCTCCTAAATGCAGAATGCCCAGCTGCGCGCTGCCCGCCTTCGGCTCTGCTCTGACGTTAAGAGCCGTGGTGTTTATAACGTACTCACCAAGCTCGGTAGGTGCGGAAAATACTGCTAAAGGAAGCATGGTCAATATAAGTAAAAGACAGATAAATTTCTTCATATACTACTCCTCTCGTAACTTTCATTATACAATAAAAGAAAATATGTGTCAAGAAAAAAGAAGATAGTGTGATTTAACACTATCTTCCTGTATTTTTAAAACTTAGGCGGTACGGCAGGTCTCATACCGTTATGAGGGGGAGGAAAGGGCGGTCTGTTGCCTTCGTTTATTTCCTCGCCTGCGGTGAAGATATAGCGCTTTGCCTGTGCGGAGAAGAGAGTATAGTATTCTCCCTTTGCCTCCATAAGCTCGGCGTGATTGCCCTCCTCAATAAGCTCACCTTCCTTCAGTACAAGTATCTTTGAAGCAACGGTAGCGCTGGAAAGACGGTGGGAAACGAAGATGGTAGTCTTATCCTTGCGGAGTTTGTCAAACTGACTGAACACCTCCTGCTCGGCTATGGCGTCAAGAGATGCGGTAGGCTCGTCAAGGATAAGGATATCCGAATCACTGTAGAAGGCCCTTGCAATAGAGAGCTTCTGCCACTGACCGATAGAAAGCTCGATACCCTCCGACTCAAAATATCTCATAAGAGGAGTATCGTAACCCAGAGGAAGCTGTTCGATATACTCATCGGCATTACTGGATTTGGCCGCCTCAACTATCTCGGAGTCGATTATTCCCTTTTCTATATCACCGAATGCTATATTTTCCTTTACGTTTACCGCATACTTGCCGAAGTCCTGGAATATGATGCCGTACATCTTATACAGCTCTTCCACGTCATACTCACGGATATCACGTCCGTCAAGGAGTATCACACCCTCGGTAGGATCGTAAAGTCGGGTAAGGAGCTTGATAAGGGTGGTTTTACCTGCTCCGTTAAGTCCTACCATAACCAGAGTCTCACCAGGCTCTATAGTAACGTTGATGTTCTTGAGCACGTCACGGCTGGTTCCGGGATAACGGAAGGAGACGTTCTTTAACTCTATGGTATGTCCGCAGTGACGCTTTAAGGGTGCAGGTTCGGGAAGAATAGACTTGATAGTCTTCTTTTCCTGCATAAAGACGATAAGATTATCTATAAACAGAGAGCCCTCGTATACCTGAGATATTACGTTAACAAGAGTGGTAACACCCCCTGATATTGCGCCAAGAGCTCCTGTATAGAGCGAATAATCACCTATCTGACCGTTACCCTTGTATACGCTGTAAGCAATATAAAAGAACAGAAAACCGTTGACCACCGAGGTGACAAAGGTCATACCTATATTCCAGGCACCCTCGCCCACTATAAGCTTCTTGAGTCCTTTAAAGTAACCCTTGAATACTTTGTTATATCTGTCGATAAAGGTATCCGAGAGACCGAAAAGCTTGACTTCCTTGACCAGATCCTTATTGACCTGAACGTCGGAATAATATCCCATCTGACGTCTGTCCTTGGAACGGTGACGCATATACTGGAAGTTCTTCTTTTTATAAACGAAGGTAATGATTGCGCTGGGCACCGAGATAAGTATCACTATAAGCGGAGCAACTCTGCTGATGGCTACAAGGATAACTATGTATGATACCATACTGATAATGCTGGATACAAGGCTGAAGGTAGAGTTAAGGATATGTATAGGTCTCATACCGGCCTCGCGGTTAGCGTTCTCCAGCTTCTCATAGAACTCGGGCATATCATAACGGGCAAGATCGATATCCTTTGCCTTACGCATTATCTTGACCTTGATGTGATTGGTGACCACCTCTCCCGAAAGGCCTGTTATCATACCGCTGACCGAACCCACAAGTCGGGTAAAGAACATATATCCGAACTGCAGAGCCATAGGTATAGCTATAAGTCCGATAAGATCTGTCGCTTCAAGGTTGCGCTCCATTGTAAAAAGGGTCGCAAGAGAGTTAAGCAGGTTTGCAGATATAAACGAGCCTACGACCGGCATAACACCGTTGAAAAGCGCCATAAAGACCATTACGAACAGAAGCAAGGGTCTTGCCTCCCATACAAGTCCGAAGATATAGAATACTCTCTTAAAGAAGCCTCCCAAAACCTTTTTAAGATAAGGGAAGACCTCCTTTAAGGTCTTAGGCTTTTGTGGCTTTAGCTTATCGTTTATCTCCCACGGGGGACGTCTGCCCATATGTCCGGGTCCCATATAAAAATCACCTCTTAAATTAATTTGACATCTAATTATATCAAAAATAAGAGGTGATTTCAATATATTAGGTTAATGATTAGACGTATCTAACTATATTCGTCATTTTGTCGAAAATGCTTTAATAGTAAAAATCGTGATT
>JBGUUX010000053.1:0-41409 GCA_045133915.1 Eubacteriales bacterium
ACCTCTGTTGCCGTAGTAGTGGTCGGGTAGTTCTTAAGTATATCCAAATTAGAGAATATCTCAAAGGATGCGCCGTCTGTTCCGGGCGCCCCGTTGAAATCGCCGCTCTCTGCAGCCTCACGAACGGAGTTTGCAGCATCAACAGCTCTACCTGCAAGATTAATAAGTTGTTCCATCTCCGTAGCCGTCGGCGCCGATGCATTCTCGTTATCCGAAGGTGGACCGTCAAGGACGTCTACCTTAACACTATGTGTTGTGGCACGCACTGCCTTAGTGCTATCTATACCCTCAAGCCATACCTTGAAGTTACCCGGAGAAAGCACCTCAGTCGGAACAAGACAAATACCGTCAACAAGGATCTGCGACCAGCTGTTCCGCTTCTGTTCAAACACAGCCCGGATATCTAAGCCGTTCCAATCTTCGCCCACGTCAAATTTTGCAAAGAGAAAGCCTTTTGAGTTAGCAGCGACATTTTCACTGTCAACTCTTATAAGCGACTGTCCCTCTGCTCTGAAATGTATATTCATCGTAATCTCCTTTCTTTAAAATAGAGGGAGCCGAAGGCGGCTCCCTCTACACATATTATACAGATTAAACGTTAGTGGCGGTAGGGTAATCACTAACCCTTAAGTTCATCCACAACTTTGCGCCATCTCTTGAAGGTATCGGAAGGCTTATCATAAAACTCACCGTCTCTCGCCTTCTTTTCGATTTTAGCCATAGTCTTGGTGTCGCCATTGCTGTAGGCTATCTTGTAGGCTTCTTTGTATTCCGCTTCAAAGTCAGCTTTACGCCATAAAGCGAACTGCTCGTCCACGTTATAGAGTCCCGTATTATAGAGAACAACACGGATCTTCTTAACGCCTTTGACGTCGCCTGCCTTATAAGACTTAAGGTATTCGTCCTTGTATTTATCGTTGAAGTAACCGCGGATAACGCTCTCGGCATCCTTGCGATACTTCGCCTTGATATAACCGGAAACGTCCTTTTTATTGTATCCCTCCTTCTCGGCAAGCTCAAGAGCCTTATCTGACACCCAATTAGAAACATATTCGCCGGCATCCTTATATCTTTCTTTTTCTACCATTTTGACAACCACGTTTGTTCTGTCCTTTTCGGCAAGGTTGTTTGCGCTGAATTTACCCCAAAACTCTTTTAAGACGTCACTATTTCCTTTTCCGTCCGTCGTATGCTCAACAATACTCCATAACGCTAATGCATCCCTACGCACGTTCTTTATAGGAAGACCGCAAGCGTTGCCTAACGTATCAGCAAGTTTCCATATTGTCTTGGGTTTAACGTTATCGTTCGCCGCCTCCTTTTGAAGTTTTCTTATTACATCTACCATATCGGCAATTATAGTAAGATCAGGTCGTTCAACGTCCCATCCCTCAATTATAGACATAACGTCTCTTGCATAAGGAATTGAATTAAGAGGATTCAGTTCAGAACGAAGCTGCTGCCCCAAAGACTGCATATACTTTTCCCAGTATCCTTCATCCTCGTCATCGTCTCTCAATGCGTATACAAGAGATACCGCAGCCTTGGTCAGAAGCGACGTCGCCGCAACCACCGAAACCGTTCTCGTAAGTTTACCTAATGCCTCTTTGCGTGTGCCGGTTTTACCCGCACGAACAAAATTATACCACGCATCGAACAGCATATTTATTGTAGTCGTAGGCTCACCCATAAAGGATGTAGCGAACTTGTTAAGCTCGCTCTTGCTGCGCATCAGACCGCTTCGTGAATTTACCGAATCATACACCTGCGTATATGTAATTATCTCGGTAAATCTTCTGTTACACTCTTCGAAATATTCATCGCTTCCTACAGCCAGGTCACTTCTTGTATCTGCGATCTCGTTTTTAACGGCTGACCATATTGCCGACCATCCGAGACGGTCCATAAGCTCAGGCAACTTCATAGACACGTCATCAATAACAGCTCCCGCTTTTTCTAAACCGTACTTGGTTTTACCCATAAACTCAACTGCAGATCGGGACGAACCCATATCATAACCGCCTATTTCCTTAACTATGGTTATCGGAGCGTATTTTCGCATTTCTTTATAAACCGAAAGATTGGTGTCTGTTTTCCCCTTTCTGCTTACAAAGTATTTGGGATCTATCATAGCCATAGCACGGGTTATAGCAAAAGGCTGCTGTATGGCTACAGACAGAGAAGCCGCGACCGCCGTCTTTTTCATTTTCGAAAAGAGAGCCATACTGACAGAATCCATACCGTTTCCACGGTTGCCACCGTTAAGATCACGTATATAGTTTTCAAAATAACTGCGAGCCTCCCCGCCAAACACCTTTTCGATCTCCGCCTTGGTAACCTTCAGCTCGTTTGTGTCCGTATATACCGCCGCATTAAATATTCTCTGCATATCCTCTATAGGAAGCACATAAGCGTGATATTTTGCCATAGTATCTATGTGCTCGAATACTACGTCCTCAAACTCTCTCAAAACAATAGGATTATTCGCGCCGGGAGTCAGAGGCTTAGTCATACCCGTATTTTTCAGCGATACCATTGTTTCGGTCTTGTTAAGGGCATCTTTAATTGAATTGAGATATGCACTGACCGACTGTATCGGCATATAATTGGTTTCCTTAAAAAGCTCTATGCCGAAAAGCTTCATTGATACCTCGTTTCCCTTCGCAGCAAGGTCCTTTGACATATACGACTGCAGCTCATCCACATAGGCCTTCTGCTCATCGGTTAAAGAACCTACTATCTCATTGATAAGCTCGGTAGTCATTCTGTAAGGATCCTCACGGTCAGTTCGTTTTTCGATAGCCGCAATAAGGCCGTCCTTTGCCTTTTGTGTTATTCTGCCGAACTTAGCACCCTTAACAAACTTAAAACCACCTATACGCATATGATCCATAGCGTTGTCATTCTCAGAACCTTTGTCTCTTTTCATCAACGCATAGACAGTCTGCATATTACCCAAGGTAAGAACGAACTTTCTGCCGTCCTCCATGACAAAGGTCTTGGTGCTCTTCTTATCCCACTTATCGTATCCGTGTTTCTCGCGGGCATTTTCGATAAAGTCTTTTGCTTCGTCAACATCCTGAGCCCATACACCGTCCGCCATAGCCATATTCATAAACTGTCTTTCAAAGGTCTTTGAACCTAAACGGCTGAACGCATATGCAGGCTTAAGATTGTTCCAGGTGAAAGCATTTACTCTGCTGAAGCTTTCGCTTATAATATCGGCGGCGCGCTTATCCTCGCTCTTATAACGGGAGATTTCCGATTGTACGGCATCTACCGTCTCACTCAGACTACGGCTCTTATTATCCGCAAAAAGCTTGTCCGCCTGTGTTATTGTATGCTTAACCATCTTGAACACTTCGTATACTCTCAAGGTTTGGTTTAAGGTCATCTCACCCGCCACAACATCCTTCAGATCCTTCTTTAATTCGGTAATCCTTTCAAGTACAAGATCGCTGTATACGTCCTTGATATGCTCGCTTTCCGAATCCTGCAACCCTCTGTAAGCTTTTTCAAGCGCTTCTATAACCTTTTCGGGAGATCTCTTGTTAAGTATTCTGCGCTCTCGTGCAAATATTTCCTTAAGTTCAACGTTGTTAAAACGGCTTATCTCCTTGGAGATCGCTTCACGCTCCGCACGATGCTCTTCCCGAAACGCTTCAAGTCTTTCGTTTCGGATCTCGCGGCTCACGCTGTCGTCCACACGTATTGCTTTTTCCTCTTCCTTAAGGGCATCACGTCTGTCCGAAAGTTCAACGTAACGAGCAACCATCAGCTTTTCGTCCTCGTCAAGACCGTCTATGCCCAACCTTGCGATATCCGCATTGTCATAAACGTCTTCAAAAAGAAATTTACTGAGACTGAGGAGCCTGCGTCCTACATCCTTCATACCGTCCTTGATGTTTCTGTTTTTCGTTTCACGGCTCAAGAGTGATTCTATACCGTAAGCTATATTCAAGGTCTTTCTTCTCGTTTCCGCTATCTCACGTCTGCGAGCTGCCCTCTGCTTTGCTTTTGCTTCCTTCTGCTTCTGCAGTCTTGAAGCCGCTGTGCGTTCTCGGGAAATAAGAGTCTTTAACGTCTGTGTTCCCTCCAGTTTCAAGATACTCTCGTCATATCGGGTAAGCCGTGCAGTTATCTTCCTTGCCTCTTCTCGCTTTTCAGCAAGCTCATCAAGAAACGCTGCACTTCTTTCTCCTCTTGAATACTGCATATCGTTGATCTCTTCACGGAGCTCGGCAAGTCTCGTTTCCATGCCTTCGATCTCTTCAATATCTTTTTTGTAATTTTTCAGAACCGCACGTTCCTCCTCTGTCTGCACCACACCTTCAAGAGCAGACACCAACATAGAACGGCTGGATACACGGTCGGAAAACAACAAATACTGTGAAAAATCATCATTGGTCCTTTTTATACCGAAATGATTATATACATTATCCGAAAAAGTATTATCAAGTACCCCCTTGACATCATCAAGCAAATCTGATATTCTATATATAAAGGCTCCGCCATCTGCAAGGGCAACGATATTTTTATCGACCCGAACAGTAGGCGAGTCTATTTTTTTTGCATTGGTCGATGTCAATAATCCAAGTATATTCATTTCTACCAAAACGGATTTTTGATTTGTTCTTTCTTCTACCATACTTCTAACAGCATAATAATCAATCGTACCATCGTTGTTTTCCAATGCCACCGAACCAACCAAAACACGAGTATAAGGCACATCGATATTATTGCCTCTTTTCGACCTGTTGACCTCTATAGAATTCTTAAGTATTTGTGGCACTTTCAACGCCACTCTTGCGTTCACAAGTGCCTTCGGTGATGATTTTCCGCCTCTTTTATCATTAGGGCGGTCGAAACTATGCCGTATCCCTTTTCCTACGATTTCAACATTTCTGCCAATATCAGGCACATTCACATAATATACGGTACCTCCATTCGTTGATAATGTTTCACAGTTCTTCCTAACCTCATTTATAACCCAATTAGTATCTACAATATTATTTACTATTTTGGGCTGTTCGTTCGGAAAGATCCAAACACCGCGCAGGTCTTCTTTTGCGACTAATTCTGAATAAGAAAAATTTCTACTGTCAAACTTTACATCCGAATCGGCACTACTCTTGTCAACCACAACCCCCGTCTCGCTTACATCCTTAAGCGCATCAAAGAAGAGATCCTGCAGACGTTCGGTCTCTTCGACCATCTCCGCTACAAGCTGACCCTCTCTCGATTCGGGGGTCATTTTTTCGTATACGGTTCTGATCTTCCGGGCAAGCTCCTTAAAGTATTCGGCAATTCTCTCAACTATGTTCTTGTCCTTCTTGTTAAGCTCCTGCAGCTTTTCTACAAGTCTGCCGTCGGCAAGCATAGTTTCCATAGATGAAGCTACA
Source organism: Eubacteriales bacterium (assembly GCA_045133915.1). Classification (GTDB taxonomy): domain Bacteria; phylum Bacillota; class Clostridia; order Oscillospirales; family CAG-272; genus RGIG7300. Next base: position 5,403 of record JBGUUX010000053.1, read on the forward strand.
ACTTCCTCGTATGCGGTATCATAATCTATGGTTCTGTCGTTTTCTCTCGCCTTTTCTATCTGCGCGTCAATAAGCTCGGCAATATCAACACCCTTTTTGTGATACTGTTCCATAAGGAAATCAGCAAGCGTATCGAACTTCACTGCCGACATATCTTTTATAAGGTGAGTAAGTTCGTGAGCGGCGGTATAGAGTATAAGGCTCTTACCCGCATCCCCGGCATTGATATCAAGATGAATACTGCCGTCCTTCGGATCATAGAAACCGTTGGGCGCTTTTTCTATTTTGCCCTCTGCGTTCTTATAGACTCTGACATTGTTTTCATCAAGATATGAAGCGTAGAAATACACTTCAGCACCTATAGCTTCGGCGATTCTTTCTACCGTTTCAACCGACACCCTCTGCCTTTCGGTAAGCGTAGAATCGTCAAACGGTATATGTACCTTGCCTTTTTTCTTTTGCTTAGGCTTGTTTTGTCTTTTTTCTGCATCCTTTTTTCGGGAAATCTCGTTACGCCGTGCTATAGCATTATTACGCGCTGCACCGAATATGATCCGAGCCACGTCCTCACCGATAGTTCCGGACAACAGATCTCCTCTCTGTGTCCAAAGGTTTTCAAACTCAATTCCCATATTGAGAAGCGCACCGGCGGTATAGATATTATTAAAAGCATCTTCATACTTGGCGGTAGTTACACCCGATGGTGTATACGCAAACGCCGACAGATAAAGATCCTCCGCTCCTTTATATATTTTCGCATTTTCCTTTATCAGCTCAAGCGTAGGATCGTCGAGCGTTACTGTGTCAGCATCCACAACGCCCGCAGAAGTAGATAACCTTCCGTCATCAGTAAAACCTATTACACCGACCGCCTTACCCTCTGCATCCTTGGCGGTGGCAATAACGTCTCTGTTATTGATACGCTTTGTTAACTCCGTTTTCGTAGCATCGGACAAAGGTACAGTTTCAGCAACGGTTGTTTTCTGCTCACCTCTTGCATTTGACTGCAAAACAGACCCTTTGTTTTGCGCTGTAGTTTCCGTAATCGCAGCACCGGTATCAGTATTTATATCAACATCTGCCTCGCGCTTGTTTGCAACGTACTCACCGTACAAGCTTTTTGATATAGCTCTTTCTTCAGAAGAAGTTAGTTTTTCTCCTGATTCTCTTTTGGCTATAGCTTCCGCGATAGCTCTAACATTCTGAATTTCCCCGAGTTCTGTCAGACTATCGGTTATTTCTGCTACCAAGTTTTCACGGATAATACTATCGTTATGACGAACGACGTTGCCGATCTGATTGCCGGTAAGAGCTTTGCCGTCAGCAAGCCGTTTCTGCATCTTCTGTCCGTACTTATAATTACTGTCAAGCTCTAAAGCCTCACCGACCAAAGCACCGGGATCTTCTCCGTAAATATCCTTGTAATAATTGTTCTGCGACACACTCTGAACTGCCGAAACTCCGCCGCCCATGATGCCACCGGAAAGCAAACCGCCTACACCGTCCCAGCCTATTTCGATTGCCGTATCTATAAGGGCTTGGTTTTCGGCTTCTTCACGAGACAAACCATCTTCTATATACGCAGAAATTTTCTTTTCAAGGTTAGAATTGTTAGCCATCACCAGCGAGTCTGCTACAACGTTAGAAATCGAGGTAGCCGTTTCGCCAAAGCCCTCTACCAATGCGTTTTTGATAACCGCTTTAATAACGTTATCACTTTCTCCGAGAAGGGTATCTATTTCGTACTTCTCAAACAACCATTCAAAAGCACCGTTCAGCGCACCCATCATAAGAGCCTGCTCGTCGTTTGCACCTCTTTCAACAGCTTCTACAACGCCCTGAGATGCAGCATTGCCCGCAAGCAGAGTCGTAGCAGCTCCACTACCTATATAAGGAGCAAGTACCGCTACAGCCGCAGAGTCTGCCATACTCATACCGAGCTGATATACGTCTCCCCAGCTTTTTCCGTTTAGCACTCTTGAAAGGACGGGATTTTTGTCAGCATCAAGTTCTATCGTGCCGAATTTATCGGCTAACTGCTGTGATCTTGTTTCACGTATGGTTTTTGAAGCGTTTGAAAATCCCATAGCACTGTTATAGTAATTAACAGGTCCTGCATACTCGCCCGTCCGAGCCTCGGTGACGTCTTTAATTGCTTTTTGCAAAGCGATGTCAATCGCACCTGCACCACCCATAAGGCTAAGCGGTACGCTCGATATATCCGAGACCACAGGCACTTTTTCAGTGAATGTCTTTAACTTTTTGCTGTTTTCTTCCGTCTGTCTTCTGCTCAGTTCGATTGCCAAAGAATCCATATATTCGTGAGCTTCTTTTACTCTTCCTGTATTGTATAAATACAGGAAATTCTTTATCTCGTCATCTTTGAGCTGGTCGTAATTACCCTCAAGGTCGCTTCCGACGACCATAACGCCGCTTTTGCTCTCAATACCGTTACGTTTTTTGTATTCCTTTACCACGGAATTATAATAACCGTCCATATTCGGGACTAAATTAGGATCAAAATTGGACTTTGCCTCGTAATCTTCATTTGCTGAAAGACTACCAAATTTTATTGCATTCTCGTAGTCCCATTTTTGTGCTTTCAGGCTCTCAAGCTTAGCCTTAATATCCTTAGTAGATCCATACTTAGCTCCGAAATCACGCATCCAAGACTCCGAATAATCGCTGTATCCGACTTTTTTAGCTCTGCCGGACATTTCTTCGTACTGATTCAAGACGTTATTGAGGGCGGCAATTTCGTTATCAATGTTAGCAATTTTGTTACTATAATCTTCTGCTGTCATAACCGAGGGTGCGTACTGGTCTATCCATTTTTTTGCATCTGTATCTATCTCCCGGTATTTCATCAACTCACTATAGCTCTTACCCTTATACTTATCACGGTAACCTGCATCTTTTACCGCCTTACCGTAATCTTCAGCATTATCGAACCCCGACATGATCTGTGCAGTATCACTTAGATCCTTACTGAGCATATCAAGCCACTCATCGTTGTTCTTAACCGCCGCTTCATCAATGGTACCACCTCTTGAGCGGACTATGCCGTTCAGCCTTTTTGTGCTGTTGGCATAGTCATTTCTTGCTCTGCGATATGTCGCAAGTTCATCGGAGGTGATATACTCGTTATTTTGGCGGCGAGTCTGATACTCCTGAAGCTTTTTGAAGTTATCGTTAACTGTGGTTTCAAGACTGTAACGTGCTGATTCTTTTAATCTTACGTTATTAAGCTTACGAGGGGAAGAATTTTCCCCTCTATTGTTTTTCTTACGTACCATGCTTTATCCCTCCGGGTTCTCAACTTCCTCGTATTCGTTCAGTTTACCGTTCCATACCCAATATCTACCGTCACCGCTTGTATAGATATTCTGCCACTTACCGTTTCTGTCATCTTCGTATCCGGTCTCCGTAAGATCCATCCACTTTACAAGCTCTCCGTTGTTGTCGTATACTCCGATCTGTAACGGCTGGTAACCGTTCTTTGCGGTCTTTGCACCGTTCTTCACGTCACGGTTAGTAGTGCTGGTATACGGATTCACTCCAAGATCATATTTTTTCTCTTTGCCGTCATAGTAGAACCTTGTTCCTGTTCTTGTACCGTAATCGTCAGTTATCTCACCTGCATACTCGTAAAATACAGGCTCGCTCTCTGCAAGACTGTCATTATACTTTGCCAACGCCGAATAATAATCAGCCTGTGCATTCGTCTGCGCCGCAACAGCGGCTGCATCATCCTGGGCCTTCTGATGAGTAAAAGTTCTTTCCCACTGATCGTTGGCTATAGCATCCTGTTCAACCTGATACTTATAATTACGGTCGTCTATATATCCGCCGTAGTCAAAGTTCTTTTCATCCGCATATACTCCGTACAGCCTGTCAGCCTCGGCATTATAATCGCCTACCTTATCACGGTGCATAGCATAATCCTGGGCTTCGGCATTTTTAAGGATGCCGTAATAATCTATCATCTGCTGCCCTTCGTCTTGATGTCTGCCGTAAGCCTGCTGTTCATACTGAGGCATAAGCGCCGCAAGCTCACCCATATACTTATTATACGTCTGCTGCGCTGCTACCTGTGCGTAAGAGTTATCGTAACCGCCCGTCAGCTCGGTAGCTACACCAAGGGTATCCTTCATCGCCTGCTTGCCGCCTGCGGTATACTGCTTTCTTGCCGCCTGATAACCGCTGTCGGTTGCAGGGTTATACTTAAACTCTCCCCTGTCCTCGTATGCCTTAAGGGCAGCGTTAGCTTTTTCGGTATTCTCCGAGGAGAACTCACCGGGCTTATTGCCGTATATATGGCTGTAATAATCCTTTTCAGCCTTATTTACCTTATCACTCTGTGTATATGCCATTCTTACACCTCCTTGTTGATCTTCGCCATCACGGCATCACTTATATTTTCTTCGTCTATCTCGCCCAACACCATATTCAACTGTTCCGCCATACGGTTATGGGCTTTTATGATCTCCTCGGTACTCGCACCTGAAGGTATCTTTTCAAAAACAACTTTCATCTCAGCTCCTTTTCAACTAAATGGAGATTTGCCAAAGCAAATCATCCTAAATTTTGCATTTTTCATTTTGCATTCTGCATTTATCTCTTAGTGCTTCCTTTCTCAAATTCAAGTGTTATGTTATATATAACGCTCTTACCTATGCCCTCTGCCTTAATTTTGAGGTTATCACAGCGTTTGCCCGCTGTAGGGTATTTATACCACACACTGCGGCTGCCGCCGTTCTGAGGACCAATATCACCAAGAGAGAGCCATTCTCCGTCACCGTTATACTGCACCGATAATTCTATCTCGTTTTCTTCCTCGGGGTATACACGGCAGTTTATATATATTCCCTTAAGATATTTTGTTTCAGGTTCAGCCGCCAGCAGGTCCGTCGTCTCAAAAGACCATACAACAGGATCCTCTTTGCTGTGCACATAATCTTTGCCCGAACTCACCGTATAACCCGAATAGGTTTCCTCGTCGCGATCCGCATACACCGTCATATATTCTTCATATCCCTCAAGATATCTGCCGGGATAGAGATATCGTATTTCCTCGTTCGCCATGTTTTCACGGTGCCACACGCCGGAACGGGTATCATAGCAATACAACTTGCTTTCACCGTCTTCCGTAACGGCAATATAATACTTGTCACGGTACCTGCATGCCTTACCCCTCTGCCAGTCCTTGTATATCTTTTCCGACACACAGACAGGTGTTGAAGCATTATAGGCGTAGATGCCGTCAATGCTTTGATAATAAAGTACGTCGTTAACTATCGCCGCACTGTCGTGACACCCGCTCTTGATGCCCTTTATCGAGTATTCATCGTACCCGAAGTTGGAGGGGCGTGTTCCCGTCACGCGGTACATCCTGTTATCTTTGAAAAAAAGAGGATATCCGTAGTTAACACATCCGGTAAAAGAGCCGTCACCGCCTACCGTTGCCGCCCAACTGTCAAGAGAGTTTCCCTCATAACGATACCATACGTAGGGATTACCTCTCGCACAGCACATTATCTCGTTATTGCCGTTATTCGCCCATATACGGTTCATATGGCTGCAGATAAATCGCACGTTCTCGGGAGCTTTACGCTTTATAGTCATACCGTTTTCCATATACACGTCATTGGTAGATTTAACGGGCTTACTTCCGTCATAAAACTGCGTGCGCTCCGCAAACATCCGGTTTATGAAGTTGTGATGCGGCATATCAGTTTCAATATCTATCGCCCATCCTACACCGTCTGTCATCGGTATATTGACTACCTCGTGCCAACCGTTGATATGACCGATGATAATGTTTTCTTGCTCATTTAGCTTATAATAAGAACTATCTTCGTTTGCCTGCGGATACTCAAAGTGTATCTTGGCATCAGTTATTTCGATATAGTCTCCCACCTTGAAACACTTATGTGCGTCGGGTATACATATACGTATACGGATTTTGTTAACAGGCTCATAAAGACCTCCGCCTATCACTCTGAACCATAACGCAGCATCATCCACTCCCAGTCGCACAAGACACCCTACGTTATCGGAATTACTTGAAAGCTCCTTGAGGTTTTCCTCGTTTATTGCGTACAATTCTCCTATAGGTCTGTGTACGTCATCATACTGCAGCCTGATATGACAGTATTTACCTCCCGACACTAACGTTGTGTCAACTGCCGTGCTTGTGCCCGCATTATACACATGTGTTTCGTTATCGACTTCGTAGGTCTGCTGAACCTTATTGTAGATATAAGCATCTTTGTCTTTATCATATTCAAGCACCCACATGCCGTTGATCTCATCGCAGATAACCGTTGACGTTCCAATATTAGCAGATACGGGATTCTTAAAGGCAACAACGTCGGGGATCTCAATTTTACGGTTTCTGAACGATATATAAGTTTTATCCGATATATGCTCAACCGTTCCTTTCATGCAACCTCTATTGTCATTCCAACCTGTTTTGTTTATCCAGTAAGCTTTACCGGGCTTTAATTCGTAAGTCAGAAGTGGAGGATCCTCGCCGTCTACGGTGTCTCCTGTAACGTAAGATATACCTATGCCAAGCTCCGAAGTGTTCACAACGCTGTATCTGCCGTTGTCCGCTGCCATTACAAACATAATAAGATAATTCTGCGAATCAATGATCTTAACGTCGTCACTTTTCAGTGCCGGCACCAACGCCATATCGCGGTCATTGTTATGCCACATAAGGGCAGTCTTTGGGAACGTTCCGATATCGTAACGTTTTCTCGGCATTATAAGAGGATACTCTTCCGATGAAAGGTTTACCGCATCGGCAAACTCTCCGATATCAGCGGTCTCACGACGGTTGATACCTCCGAATCCGTTAAGCTCATATCTGTAATTTGATATATGATTCAATTCGGGTAAATACATCCTCTCACCTCACAATTTGATTTTCGCGCACGCCTTAGGCGGAAAACTTCTTATGATATAGTCACCGTAGCTTTGATAAATACTATTGAACAACGCACTGTGCTGCGCAGCCCTTTCGCTTTCATACAAACGCATATAAGCGGTAGCAAGGATATAATGAACGTATATATCTCCATACTCCTCACCGCAAAGAAGCTCGTCCTCTACATCATCATGACGCTCTGTGTACCGCATATCCGTCACACGTTTTGATATAACGTTATCCCAGAGCTTTTTTTCGACCTCATTTACGAGCCTTATCATTTGCTCTTCAGGCATCGGCGCTTCCTTTGACCATTCCGATAAACGGTCTATAACTTCTTTTATCTTCACATCTGTCTCCTTTTCAATTTAATGAAGATTCCCGCCAAGCGGGAATCAACCTTAATTCTGCATTCTGCACTCTGCATTTTGCATTCTAAAAAAGCAGGGAGCTTCTCCTCCCTGCTTTTATGTCCGGGGAGCATCCCCTTTTATTATTCTGCAGACGTACCCGTAGGTGCTACGTCCTCAATATATCTTACTGCCGCATCTTCCGCTGCTTCAGCGTTACGAAGAACGTCATAAGCGCACTCGGGAATTTCCACGTCAACACCTCGTTTTATAAGCCACTGTCTTGAACCGACCGAAACGAATACCTGGTTAGGTTCACCGCTTATTCTCGTCAGTCTTACGCTGACCGTTTTTTCCTTTTTAGTTCCCATATCTACACCTCACTTCTCAGTTTGCAACGTCAGTATCACTGTAGGAAGAACCGCACTCTATGCGGACAAGTCTCTCTTCATAGAGAATACGTGCCGCGTGGGATGCCTTCCAGCCAACAGTAGAACGCTGGTTAAGAGGATCGGCTGTACCCGCAGAACCCTTAGGTTTAACTATCATCTCCATAGCACCGCCGGAGAGCTCAACTCGGCCGTAAGCGTCACGGCCGAACATCATACAGCCGTATACTGCACAGCCCCCCTTACCGCCTTCACCGGGATAAACCACTGTACCTGCCGTTACCTTAACAGGCTGGTCGAGAGTAACCTTAGAGCCGGTGATACCTTCGATCCTGAACTTTTTATCCTCGATAAGAATATATCTGCCGATAAGAGCCTCGTCCGTAGAGCCTACGTCCAGATTATTGAGGCTGCTGTCATTTGCAGTCTTGACCGTAAGCGTTCTTGATGTAGGTGTAAGATCTGCACCGTAGAATATAGGAGCCTCGTTAGATTCTATAAAACGAACGCCGTGAAGCTCACCGATCTCACCGTTGAAGATTTCTGTTGCGGCAGCATACTTGTGAGCCTCGATCCAGCCTTCAGACTCGCGCAGATCCTCGGATACGGAGGGATGTATAATACAGATATACTTGCCGTCGATCTTGGGTGCCTTGTTCTTCTTGAGCTTGGTCACACCCTTATTTATATCGGAAGGTGTAATCTTACAAGAGCCGTCAAGCTCGTATCTGAACTGTTTACCTCCCGCAAAGTTTACGTTCTTGCCCTTGCAAAGCTCGTTACGGGTAAGGGTATCAAGGGTAAGACCCGCCTGTGCGCCATGTTCCTCGGTACAAGAAAGTATCACGTTGTCAACAGCAGTCATATCCAACATATCGGATACTGTGGTATAATCACCGTACTGCTCTACCTGAGCCTCAAGGGATATCATATTGAGATTGTTACCGTCAGGAGTTACACCCTCTGTCAGGGGAGTGAGTGCCTTGCCGAAGGTATCAAACTTACGCCACTCAACCTTCTTACCGTTACCCTGGGGAAGAGGCTGAACCTTTCCGAACTGATTGAAATACAGCTCTTCCTTTGCGTTTTCAAGAAGCTCTGTATTGTAATATTTCTTCATAGTAGGGCTGAGATCGTTGCCGGCTTCAGCCTTACCTGTAGTCTGTGTATTGGGATCCGCAAAAAGCTGCAGATCAAACTTTTCTATAATTTTTTCATTAAACATTTCATTCTCCTTATTCAACGAGTTGCCCTTGTTTCGGAGAGTAAAACTACCATATTATTTTCTCTCCTCTTGCAACCCTTCTTTTCACTTCTGCCCTCTGAGCCTTCGTCATGTTCTCGGGATCAGTTATTACCTGTGCAGAAGGATTTACGGCTCCGCCCTCCATAGGACGGTTAGCTCCCGCAGCTACGCTTGCGCTGACCTGTTCTCTCGCTTCACGTATAGCATCTTCACGGATCTTAGCCTGTATTTCGGCGGAATGAACACTCTCATAAGCGTTTTTCATATCAAATCCCTCGCGAAGTAAGCTTCGGAATACAGGATTCTCTATTTCCTTATCGTAATCAAACTTAGGGTACGCCTCCCGTACCGTCGCTTCCTGCTTTGCCATACGCGCATTAAAAGTCTCCGCTTCATTTGCCTCTCGTATGCTATCAAGCTCCTGACGGTAGTTACGTACGTTATAGGCGTTATCAGCGTTGCGCTCGATAACCTCAGCATCGTTACCGGTACGGCCTGCCTCGTCCTGATATCTCTGTTTACGTGCAGCCTCTGCGGCCTTTCCCATCCCATCGATATCGTCAAGATCCACTCCGAGGGCTTCGGATACGTAACGAAGAATAGGCGCTATCGCCTTCTTTTCGCTGTCATTCTTCTTGAAGCGACGTTTAATCGCATCCTCAATACCCTTCTTATACTCGTCCTCAGTATAAGTCTTAGGGTTGTTGCCTTCCTCGGTATTATTACCTTCAGTGTTGTGGTCGGTTCCTTCTGCGTTTCCCTCTGCATTTGTGTTATCCGTATCAGTATCGGCATCCGGATCGCCGGGCTGTATTCCGAACTTCACATTTTCAAAGGGGTCTGCTTTAGCTTTACGCTTAGATTTCGGAGCGGCGGTCTCCGTGTTTGCTTCGGCACCTGCGGCCGAGCCTTCGCCGTTAGATCCCGCTGTTCCTGCCGCGCCTGCTGCAGCTCCGTCGGCAAAAAGCTGAAGATCAAAAAGTTTTAAGATATTCATATATCCTCCTATGCGGTCTCTCCCGCGTGTCTTTTGTAATATTATAAACTATTATTTTTTGTAGCGGTAGGGTAATCATTATTCAGTATCTTCACGTATCCGGGATTCCTGGCGGCCAGTATCTTAAGTCCTGTTTTTACCGTATCAAAGGCAACTCTGTTTTTATATATAGGCTCAGCCTCAAGAAGCCGTATATTACCCATAACAGTTTCCTTTGCTTCGCAAGCGGCATAAAAGGTAAAGTACAAGGTTGACACCCCTGCGCATACAATATCCTCGCCTCTCGGAGCTTGCCCCGCATGACCTTGAAATGTTATTTTTGTTCCCGGCCCGAATTTAATATAGATCATATCGTTAATTCGGCATCACAGACTCCTGCGTCTGCGCTCTTGCGTTCTGTACACGGCCGTGTTCCTCAGGCTTCATTCCGCCAAACTGATCAACCTCAACGCCCACCTTATCAGCAGGTATCGACATCCCCGACGGAACGTTTCCGCCCATAACCAACTGCATAACCGCATCCATAGCCTGAGGCTCATATCTGTTGGCAAGACCGAGAGCAAACTGACCCAGCTGTACAAGCCTTGCCTGCAAGCCTCCGTTTGCCTGTACGCGCTGTATTACGTCCTCTTTATGGTTGAAATCCATAATATTGAGAAGCGAAAGGGCGTTATCCACGTTCTGAGGATTAAATACACCCAGGTTATAGAGCTGTATTGCAAGCTCGTTCTGGCTCATCTTCGAATATACCGAAGCTTTCTGCGCAGTAACCTCTATATCAAACACGGGCTTACGCAAACCAATGTACTTTCCGTGCATAGATATCTCCTGAGACTTTATGCCCGCATTGTCATAGGACACGAACCCCCGCTGACCCTCTGTACCGGTGATACGGAACTGCCTGGGCATATCGTAAAACTGACGTATAAGCTCGATACACTGATTTATCACCAGCCTGTAGCCGCCATAACTCGAACGGGACGCATCGCGTGAGAGCTTGCCTCCCGCTTCCTGCATTGCAGCTATAGCCGAAGCCGCAGTAACACCCGAAGTAGATCCGCCGTTATTTGCATCCCAGTTACCCGAAGTTTCCTTAAGCTCATTGATCTTGCGGTCAATAAGGTTAAGATAGTTGCCGTTAAGAAGTCCGACCTTTATTTCAAGAATAGAATCCTGACCGAGGTTGCCGTTGGTATGTACAAAATCCTTTGTCCAATCGGCAAACTCTTCTTCATTTACCGCTCCGTCACCGCGGATAAAATATCTGGGCTTTGCTGCAAGCAGAGCATTCGTCACCGCCGCCTGACTCAGCTTGTCTATCTGTTCCTGTACATCCTTGCCGATATCTATGTAACCGTAACCAAAGGGCGTACCCTCGATTGTAAAAAGAGGATCCACAACAAAGGGATACATACCGTGGTCATACCAGCCGTTGGGATAAGCCTCGGGTTCGTTCTCTGTAGCAAACAGAACCTTTGTACCCGCAAACTTGCAGTAATGCAGCACCTTCTTACCCTCTGCGTTGTATCCGTGATAATACCAGTCCACAACTGTAGTCTTGCCCGTAGTGTCAACGTTATCGTCATACTGATATTTTGCTACAACGTACATGTCACCGCCGAAGGAACCAGCATACCGCGGATACTGCTTTTCAAGTTCCTCTGTGTCCGCAAGGGTAGCGTAGAAAAGGTGCTTTGAGTCCTGTATATTGCTTATACCACCCTCCCAAAAGAGCGAGAGTCCGTCGATCTTCTTTATGGTGATATCCCCCAAGCCTCCATGCTTGGTGTTATCCCAGAAGATACCGTATATACCGGTTCCCTGCTTCAGTTTGTACCACTGGATATCGCTGTATACTTGTTCAAAATTGTTCTGTTCAAGTATCACAGGTATAATGCTTGCCAGCTTTTTTGCCTCCTCCTCGTCGTCAAAGGCGCGGGGAAGCAAGTTAGGCTCAGGATAAGCATCCATTGCATCAGCGTGCTTTGATACTATAACATTCCACAGCCACGCCGACGAACTTACTTTTTCTTTCTTTGTCTCCCAATGGCGCAGCTTCCACCACTGTTCGTTTGAAATGATTTTCTGTTCAAGCTGCTTTTTATCTCTCTGATAACGTAAGAGTGTCTCCCATGCCTTTCGTATCTGCGCCTCACCTATAACCTTAACACCCTCGGTGTTGTCATTCTCGGGCATAAACACCCCTTTGATTTTATCAATAACACTCATAATCACTCACTCCTAACTTAATAGATTCTTCTCATCTTCACCGTATCGATATGCATATTTAACGGATCGTCTCCGATCACTTTCTTTGTAACAGCTTCACGGGGCGATATCGGACGCGACATACAGAAATACCTTGCCTCGTCCGCCGCATGGTCCTCAAGGGAGGTATCAAGATCCTCGGGATTGGTTGTGCTGCTGATCAACAGAGGAATCGTCCTTATAAACGCCTTGCAGTTTTCAAACACATACATCATCGGATATCCGTTTTCGTCAAAAGCAAATCGATAATGAAGCTGCATCCAACCTGCAATACGTTTATTGTCTCCGGGTGTAAACCATATCCCGTATTTTGCGGCAGTATCCGCCACGCTGTCCCCTCGAGAGCTATCCCATATTGACGGGTCGGCAATACCTTGAATATTCTTACCCTTAAGCCACTTATGTTCCCGTTCCATACGGGCTATCTCCGCAAACTGTTTTTCAGGTGTCCACTTAACGCCCTCGTCGGGAGTCTTTGTGCATCCGTAGAGCTCAAGTATACGGTATATTACACCGTCATAGTCCACAGCCCACCAAGCGCAGGAAAAAGGTTTGTTATAACCAAAGTCGTATGAACGGTATATACTCCAGGTTGACGGTATCTCAAAGGGCTTAATAACGTGAGTATACTGTCTGTCCTCGTAATGCTCGGGATCGTCTATGAAATCCTCAAAGAACTGACCCTCAAATATATTCCAGTTTCCGTATCTCCAAGCTTCACGTAGTTTGGGAGGTAATGCGTCAAGTTGCCTTACGTATTCGGGGTCCGCATCCATCAGCGCAATATTGTCGGTAACAAGTGACTGAATAAAGCTATAGTCCTCTGCCCGCTCTCCCTCTTGATAACGCTTGTCTATAAACAGTCGCTTTATATATGCATGCCCCTGCCCTCCGGGATTGCAGGTATAATAAACCCTCTTTGGGTAATCATTAACCGCACGGACACAAGCAACGATAGCACGCATCTGAAATTCTGAAAGTTGTGTCGCCTCGTCAAGGAATATAATGTCATACTCAACACCCTGCAGACGATCAAGGTCTTTGTCCGCCGCACAATAAGAAAAGCTGATAGTCGAGCCGTTGAAAAAGGTCATTGTCTTTTCTTTGTCGTTGTATTTCATCAGACCGAACAGTTCTTTTCGCAAGATGTTGATATGGTTGTTGTATAGCTCGGGGTATGTACGTCGTACAATGAGAATACGTATACCGGGATATCTCATACACATCAGCTTTGCTTTTGCTCTTACCGCCCAGCTTTTACCTCCGCCACGTGCTCCTCCAAAAGCAATATGCCGTTTTTCAGCAAGCATGAACATTCTTTGCTTTTCATTCGGTTCACCGATGACTATATCTTTAGGGATCTTACGTGTTTTGGTTTTCATTTTGAAAGCTCCGTGGTTTTCTCCGACAGCATAACGGTTATATTGCCGTTACCGCCGCCTTCTTCAGATGCCGAAACAACCGCAGCTTCTGCCTGCTTCATGGCAACCTCGTGATTCATTTCCTTTTCACGGGAAACAAAGCCATACAGGTCGTCCATCTGCTTTTTGCACTTATCAAGAACTTCCATTACATTTTTTGCGTGTTCTTCATTCGCCCTCTGCATCTCAACAAAACCTTTAAGCTTGCCGTTTTCGTCGTATACGGGGTATAGATAAAGCTCTCTGCCATCGGGATCAACACTGTCATTCAGCTGTGCTGCTATTCTACCGTAAGCCTCGTCAATCTCCTGATAACGTCGGGCAACGGCATTGGTCTTACGGTTAAAAACTTTTTTATCCGCTTTTTCACCAAAGATTTGTCGCTGCGCAGGCCAGTTTTCACGGGTAGCTCTTTTATATAGAGTTGAGTAGGGTACTTTAAACTCGCTTGCGATATCCGTCAAAAATTTTTTTGACGACACGTATTCGTATTTTATCTCTGCCCAATCGGGCTTATTTTTGTTCTTATCAACTTTCTTTTTTTCTGCCATATTCTCACCTCTGTAAAAATCATAGCATAAAAAAAATCAAGGCGGTAGGGTAATCACCCTCCGCCGTATTTCCTCTGTATGTCCCGTGCTATCGGACAGCTTTCCCAGTTGCATCGACAGTACCGTTCCATAAACCTTCCCCGATCCCCTCGTGGAGTTGTATATAATACCGTGTCTGCATTATTATACTCCAGCGGACTTTCGCATACTATCACCTTACCGCCGTGTCGTATATAGAACGGGCACTTCGCAAACCCATCTTCTTTCCAGTTCATTCGTTACCTCCTTCTCGTAAACCTGTATCACATCATACGTAAACCGTTTCGTAAACCATATCATAAACCACGACCTCAAAGCCCGCTCGGCAATCAAATGCAAAACAGGCTGTTATCTCTTGTTCAATTTCTTTTTCTTCGTTCTCGGTACGTCTATCTTCCGCATCTCTATGTGCAGATACCAGTGACCGTTATACTTATTCTCTACCGGCCACGCTTCTTTAAATGCATACCCGGGGTACTGTCTTTGCCAATACTCACTGTCATGAGCGTAGAGCTCACACATATTCTTTATCTTCTTGCGCGATATTTCCCTCTGCTTAGGCTCATATTCCTCGGGCTTAATACAGTTACGTGAGCATATGTATCTCTTCTTGCCGCGGGGATCCTTACCGCAATACTGTGCAGCGGCACGCTGTCCGAACCTGTCCGGCTGATATCTGTCTACGTTTACACGTTCACCCTCTACCCAGAGATCCTCAACAACATCACGGGGCATATTGGAGAGAAAAATATGAAAATGCCAGTTAGACCTACCCTCCAGTTCACCGGTCTTGTAGGTCTGCTCTTCGACTATGATTATGTATCTCGCCTTATCGTAACCGTGCCGAAAACGCCAGTTTTGAATACGGCGTATAAAGTTATTTATATCTCGTTTTGCTTCCTCATAGCTTTGAGGTGCGTTTTTTTGTGTATATGTCAAGTGAGCAAAGAGATCTCCTGTATCAAAATTTGCATTGACCTTCTGTACCAGCTTCCGAACAGACTGCTTACGGTTATATTCGTCCTGTGCTTTCTTGGATGCCTTTTTACGACCGTCACTCATTCTTTTGCCTGAAGGAAGGATCGGATAGAAATCCACCTCAAGCATCTTACCGCTTTTTATCTTTTTCTCTGCGTAAAGCATTTCTGTCTCCTGTACTTTGTTTGTCTCATTGTTCCTTTTTTCTTTTTGACCGAGCAAAAAGAAAAATGAACCGAAAAAAGAAAAACTCGTTTTCTAAACCTAAATCAGATCTCCGATCCATAGAGAGGAGATCAACCTTAATTCTGCATTTTGCATTCTGCATTCTGCATTACCATCCACAGGATGGTCGAGTTGTTAATATACACTACAAGGCCGAAGACGCGCGCACGCGCACACGCGCGAGCAACGCGCCGATGCATTGCACCAAAGCCTTCCCTGGCGAGGGAAGGGGGACCGCATCGCGGTGGATGAGTCGCCCTTTTATTTGTATATTAATGAACATAAGTGACGAACCCTCCGCAGGGACGGTCCGCCAATTACAGCCATTAATCGATTATTCCTTTTTCCCTCAAACGTCGAAGCTGATATTTAATACTGCCCGGAGTTTTTCCCAGTTTTGTTGCAATATCACACTTCTTTAAATCCTGTTTATATAGTTTTATAAGCCTGTTAATTTCTTTTTTGGTCCAATTGACCTTTAGATTTATTCCGAGCTGTCGTCGCTTTCTTTCTATTACCGAAACATCCTTGCCCAGATTCGCCGCCAGTTCTTTTAAAGGCATTCGAGGATTATCCTTAAGGAATTCAATATCCGCCTCGCGCCAACCCCACCTTTTGCCATTTTCCTCGATGAGCTTGTCCTCAGCGGACAGTTTTATTCCCGCAGCCCTCTTAATATATGGTATCGTCTTACCGGTCAGATCCCGAAGGATCTTCACCTGCGCAGATGGGTCTGCAGCCTGTGAAACGATCCTTCTGATCTCGTTATCGGTTATGTTCTGATAGTCGATCAAGAGAGAGCAATCCCCTCTATAACAGCTCTCAGCTCAAGCATATGGAGATACTGTCCCATAATACTCTGCTGCTCTCTGAGTACGTCAAGGGGACAATCGTGCTTCGGCTCCTCGACCATGCTGCCGGGCTTTGCAAAACGGGTCTTATGCGCCGCCTCTATACGTGTATTAAAGGCCTTAAGCTTCTCATAACGGATAAGGGTCTGCAGATATTCAGCTTTAAAGCGTTCCTTATAGTTGGGAGAGCGCATCATTTCGATAGTATGGTCGAACGCCGTGTTCTTAGCTTCTTCTACAGCCTCGCACGCATCACTTTCGTTAACCTCATCGAACATATCGCACTTAGCTTCCGCAGCTGACAGCTTGAACTCCTCAGTATTTTCTTCCACCCACTCGCATATAGGCTTGTGGATACACTTATCACATTTACTCATTGTTTTCCTCCTAATTATTGATTAATATTTTAAGCTTCTTCATAGAGATCTTCTCAAGCTTACCCGTATCTTCATGAAGAATTATTGCAGATCCGCCGAACAGACCGACGCCCGTGGCTATGACCTCAACCTCCTTGTCGTACTGCAGTCCGGGCTCCTTGTGCCATTTTATTGCTTGCATTGTTTCCTCCTACATTCTGTCATTAATATTTGCTATCATCCCGATCTCGGTATCATCGTCAGGTAGGGACCAGCCTCCCGGACGGTCCGTCTCCGCAGAACCCGCCTCAAACTTCAAAGCTTGTCCGCACTCACTGCAGTAATTCAAACCACACTGCCCCCACTTAACCAACCTGACACCACAGTTCGGACAATGCTTTGTTTTAATATCAAACTCTTCGTCAAGTTCTCTGACTTCAACAGCCACCGGAGTATGCTTTTTCCATAGGAGTTGGTTTTCTTTTTTGAGGCGATCACATTCAGACATAAGCTCGGTCAGTTTTTCGATATCCTCGTGGGCATCTTCATAACCGTCAGCATAACCCTTATCATACTGATCTCTGTCATACTGCAGAGCCTTGATAAGCTCTTCCTTATTGACGTCAATACCGAGGTTCTGTATAACTGTCATAACGGATTCTTCCTGCTTGATCCTAAGATCATCGTGTATTATCCTGACAACTGATTCATACATCATTCCACCTCCGTAAAGTGTTTCATGATTCTATCCGAAACATCTTCGCTAACCTCACGTTTAAAGCAACGGAACATTGGAAAGCTAGTTGTCTTTGCCTTAGAACTGTCACGTACGATCTCTTTTGTGATCGCTAACTGTCCGTCCCAGGTCACCCTTCTTTCCCGACAGTCAGTAAGTGTAATCCTTACTACGGGAAATGTAATGTGCTGCAATACTTCTTCGGGAATAACGATCAGATGAACCAACGAGTCTGAATTACGTTTTTTCATCATTCCACCTCCGGTGCAATCCAGCACTCACGCCCGCAGTAGTTATATTCCTTTGCGTGTCTGCCCTTGTATATGACTACCATAGGATAATACACACGGCAGACGCTCTGACCGCCGCCGATATCAACTCTGTTACCGCAGTTATAGCAACCCTTCAACTGCTTCTTTTTCTTCTTTACGGGTCTTTTCTTTCTAAGACTCATTTCCGTTTCTCCTTCCTCCTACCATGGCTTTCGTCAACCTTCTTCCACGTGCTGTATAGAGCATACGCGAGAGGATCACGAACGTACTCAAGCTTAAGAGCCCGTTCGTACTCTTCCTCAAGCATCTTTGTTACTTTTTCTAATGTCATTCCGCACCGCCTTTCTCGATACGTTCTTTCAGCTTTTTAATATTCCAATGATTCCATTTTGTTGAGCTCATATTCGCTACCGTAAGAACAGCACTACTTACCCGTGCACCGCCGTTTTTTTGTAGCTCAACCGCAAATATACACTTGGATTTAAGCTCTTCAAACTCAGCCGGAGTAAGTACCACTCGACAATAATAATCGAGCTTATCTTTGAACTCATCCGTAAGCGCATCAAGTTTTTCAAAAACAGCATAATTAAATGTTTCAAGAAATTTCGGAAGGTTCGCAAATCGTACCACAGGTTTCCCGCAGTTAGGACAATACTTAAACGACTCGCCAAAATACAGAGGAACAAATATACTGTTTTCTATCTTAACTTGGTAATTACAATTACTACATTCGTGATAAAGATATCTATCACCCCTATATACAGGGGTATATATTACATCGTTATCGGTCATTTACTCCACCTCTGCAGGATCCTCAAACCCAGGAAGCTCCGGAAGCCGCATCCATGCTGTTACATTATCAAGGTTTCCGTTGCCGTGCCACTTACCGTCTTCGTACCAAGCGATATTAATACGCTTCTCGCCCTTCTTGGTGACCGAGCATATCAGAACACGGTCATTGGCCTCGGGCAACTCTACCGAAGACAAGCGCCACGTCGGAACGCAAAGGAGCTTACCTTCAAGCTCTGTAATGATATCATTCTTGCGCTCTATCATGATCTTCAGATCGGATCTCTGTGCTTTTAAGTTGTCAATACACCTGATCCAATCTTCTCTGCGACGCTCGTGGTTATCCTGTATCTGTTCACAACGAGCGTCATACTCACGTCTTAACCTCTTATGTGCTGATGCGTACGAAAGGATATAAGCCGCAGATATAAGGATCAAACAACACACATAAACAATTTTACTTATCATTTCAATTTCCTCCTCAAATGTTATCAACGGTATTTTTCATAACCTCAAGCAGCTTTGTGAGAGCCGCCTTGTACTTTTCCTTGTCCTCGCCTTCCATACCCTTGACAAGATCGCAGGCGGAATTAAAGGATTCCTTTGTAGCATTAAAATAGATCTTCACCGATACATGGGAACTATCGCTGTTCTTCGGCTTGTCCTGAAGCTCTTTGTTCAGACCTGCCGATTTATCTACAGCCGCACGAAGCTCGTCAAGCTCAGCCTTATACTTACCCTCTGCAGCCGTCTGCGCTTCCTTCTTTGCCGCCTCTACCTTTTCGGTAACTGCCGCTTCAAGCTTTTTCTTAACGGCAGCATCTATCTTCTTTTCCATAGACGCTTTCTGCTTGTCGGTCACTTCCTTGGTTATCCGACGGCGAAGGTCGTCCTCATCGGGAGTTTCTGCTATCTTCTTTTCAAGCGCTGAAATCTTACCGTCATATTCCTTTACGACCTGCGCTCTGACCTCGGCAATACGGGCGTTAATCTCGTCCTCCGTAGGGACCGGAGTTGCCGACGGTCCTTCCTCTGCCGCCGCCAGCTGTTCCTCAAGCATAGATATCTGCTCGCCCTGCTTCTTGTTTTCCTCAAGGAGCTTCTTTATCTCGGATGCAGACATACCATCCTCGGTGGCTTTGTTGAGCACCTCGTCACGTTCACCAAAGGGCAGACGGGAAATAAGCTCAAGCTTAGTAACACCTACGCTTGCGTGATTAAGGAGCTTGTCCTCGCCCAGACGCTCGAACACCGCTATATAGTTATATGCCTGTCGAGCCTTGATACCCGCACGGTCCTCGCAGTAGCTATCAAAGCTATCATGTCCCAGAGCCGAATATAAACGGTCGTCACGCATCTGCTTGAGCCCTCTGCACATCTCAACAAGGGCTGATGCGGCAACACTGCCGCTCGCCATTATTCTCTCATGAAGGGCAATAGCCACCTCATACGTTTTGTCTACAGCCTCCGCTGTTATGATCTCATTACTCATATCTTTCTCCTTATGATACTTTTCTTAATTTGGGTCTTCCGTCTTTTCTTCTCGGGGAACCCGACTCCACCCATTTAAGGAATGTGTCAAGCACCTCTTTAGCCTCACCCTGAGGCTTGTTTTCTATCTTATTGTTATATCCCTGCACCTGCTGCATCTTGCCGTCACGCATCTCTATCGTATATAACGGAACGTTCCAGTCGGGTATATGCCGCATAAACAGGATAGTCAGCTTACCGTCTATATGTCTGTCTACGTAACCACCTACGCAGTGATGCAGAGCCTTACCTTCCTTTACGATATCCGTAGGATCCTCGGGGATAAATATCGTATAGTTACCAAGGGCGAAGTTATAACGTTGTTCACGATCTCTGATCTCCTTAAGATATTTATCCATTTCGATCTGCTTTTTGATCTTCGCATAAGCCTTTGATGCTCTGTCGTGAGCTTTAATAAGCTCCTTCGGATATCTTACGTTATGTACCGACAGATCATATTTAAGACCCTTTGCAAACTCAAGGTAGTCCTTGTATATATGCCATATATCACCATCCTTGCGTTGCTTGCGCAGGTATTTTAACAGCTGACGGATAGGTATTCCCGCATCTTTTGCACACTTTCGTATATCCTCAAAGTTATGCATATAAAAGTCCCGCAGATATTCTATACACTCTACGATAGTGAATCCCTCTGTCCTTGCATCATAATGAAGCTGCAGAGTATCCTTGTCGCAGCCTGTAGCTATATAATCCTTCGCCTCCTGCTTTGACAGTCTGAAGAACTTGTCCGGAGTCTTAGCCTTCCAGTTTATAAGATGGCTGTTTTTTCTACCGTTGTATATATAGTCCCCGACAAACTCCTGCCCGCCGAACTTAAGCATCATTTCAAGAGACGGAGTGCGAGCATACTCACACATATACTTTATCGGTTTAGGTAATACACCGTAATATCTATAACCTTGATCGGGATATACCTCCATAAAATCATCATAACAACAGAACTTTAGAAACGTATCTTTCAACACGTCGAGATTCTCCATATGATATACAGGCAAAGGACAATACATTTCAGCCGCAAAGGGTTCGGCTGTTTTCGTTTTCAAAGTATTCCAACCATTCCAACCGTTTCTTGCTATAGTTGCTCCTTCACCTTTGATTATCCGTATTCGGGTCTGCTCATATACTTCGTATACCTCGGGCTTAACGCAGCACGCTTCCTCTTGATGCCATATACACGGCATATCGTTAGTAAATAATCTGTATGCCAAGTCCTTGTAATTGAAATCGACTGCAAATTTGATGCCTCGTACCCACACCTCATCAAAACTTACGGGACAAAACACAGCAACACGAAATTCACCGTTCAGCTTCTCCCCCGTTTTCAAACGACCCGCCGCAATATACTTAATGGGATAATCACAACAAGGACAGTTTCCTGTACTGTTATGTTTTGCATTAAACAGTTCACTAAGTACACCTTTGTCTTCGCGTTCAGCCTCTATGTATTCCCCACAGTGAGTACAAAAGCCTACACGCTTACTCTTACATATATTTTTGTAGTATATATAATGATTTAATGTATCGTGTATTCTTTCATATACGTTGTTAGGAATTGGAGGAACATCCTCATACCACTCGCTCATATCAGATCATCAAGATCAAGCTCTATAACAGAGGCAGGCTTGGTCTTTTCCTCCTTCGCGTCATAAGGATTGACGTGTATTTTCAGTATCATCGATACCGTGGCGCCGCGAAAATAAAACTCAACTGCTTTTCTGTATACCTCAAGATCGGATATACAGGAGCCGTGTCCCTTGAGTACAGTTTCGATACATTCACCGAGGCCCTTGTCACTCTGTACAACAGCCTGAGCAAACTCCTCATCCTGATTACAAAACTCTATCAGAGCATCACGTACCGCATCGGTAACGGTCTTGTAGCTTCCCTTATACTTGTCGTTGTTAAGCTTTTTGATAGCTTGTTCCTTGTAGTCGTTATTCATCTTCTTCCTCCCTATCCGCGTGAACCCCAAAGCTCGACAAGCTCGCTTCAGGGAACCCCTTATCCGCCTCAGCACGGAACGCATGATAATACAGCAATCCTACCTTTTCGGCTTTCTTTATAATTTTTTTCAGAAGATCAGATCCCATCTTGAAATTAAGTGAGCTCTTCACCACCGTGCTTAACCCTACAGTTACCGTCATATCATTGACCGCCCCGTCTTCATCGACGTTATCATCAAATACCGTTAACTGAGGATTCGGGAGAAACGTAATACATATCGGATACTTACTGTCATTGACAGTACATTCAAGATCCGTATGCTCCTTGCAGAACTTACAAAGCCGTTCTACCGCTGCATCGTATTCTTTCTTTTCTGCAGATACCTCCATACCTCTACACTCCTGTTATATAAATTTATTTAAAATCCGCCGAAGCGGATTTTTTCCTTAATTCTGCATTCTGCATTTTGCATTCTGCATTCTGCATTGCAAGGACTCCGTCCTCATTGTCGGCAGCGGCGGGGATCAAACCCGCCCGATTGCAAAACACAAAAAATCAATCGTTACTCTTTAGCTGCCATATATAAGGTGTCAGCCTTACATAGGCAAGACACCTTCATGAATTAAAGCCGCCCTCTGCGATTCCGTAAGACCCTTTACCATACGCAAAGGAACCATACCCAACAGAGCGACAAGATCTACCTTTTGATGATTTTTATATACCTTCACGGTATTACGACCGTAGTCAATATATCCCTCAAGGCTCTCGACGTAGTTATTGTCATTGTCCAGACGCCACACGATACACTTGTTATATCCGTCAAGCTTACGCCTTAAGGCATACCTTACGTTATCCCCCATATGATCACTCCTTTCCGTCACCACAATGCACGTACAACGCCGATATCTCGGCACGCTTTGCCGCTACCTCTACAGCTAACCTCTCGTTATCGATCTCGATATCCTTAAGCTCGTTATAAGATCTGAACACACTTGCGTAGTCATACGAGTCATACTCTGCCATCACGGCACAGTATTCCGCCAGTATTTCGCTGTCCTGGTAACCTTCAAGCTCGGTGAAGATCTCACACGCCGCTTCATATTCACCCGAAGCAACCAACCTTACACCCTCACGGTAATCTAATGCCTCGGACACGAGGGACCACACGAATGTGACGGTAATTGCAATGCATAAAATCGCAGTTATTCTCTCGATCTTCATTTTTACGTCTCTCTCTTTCATACATATTTTTGTAGTATTCTATTTCCTTCTCCATTTTCATGGTCATATTTGCATAGCCCTCTGCCATAGCTTGGGCAAGAGCACGTGCTCGCTTTTCTTCTTCAAGCTCCGCCTCTACCCTTTGCAGCTCTCGGTAAGTCCGCCCTGCTGCCTTCATCCGATGGTCATAATATCTTTTGAGTATAAACATTTTTACCTCTTTTCAGCTAACCGTAAGCTCACGTTCTTCTATCACAAGCTCGTCAGTCTCAAAGTTATACGTACATCTATGTACCTTCCACACGTATTCACGACCGTACTTTTGCCTGTACCATTCCTCAAACCTTTTGCGGTTTTCGGGGATCTTCATTGCATCCTGTACAGCTCTGCCAATAAGCTTCGGTATCTCTTTTTCGAGATACCCGTTGGCGAACTTAACTGCCACTTTAATCAGCCTCCTTATATACGGTGCTTATATGACAGATAATACCGCCCCCGCCGACTCCGAAAGTCATTGAAGCAACCTCGTCGTTAAGTATTCCGAGATCCCACGCAATCCTCAGTGCTTGTGCCTGAGGATACTCTGTTTTATGGGTATCGAACACAAAACCCTTTACACCTCTGATATGAGATATTGCATTACATACTGTCATCTGTTGCACCTACAAAACACTTTTCGTATCTATCAAGTATCTCAAGTGATGTAACAAGGATCCTGTCAACCTTGTTCCCTCTGCGGGTACCGGACAGCGACGAGCTTAACTCCGTCTTATCGGTTATTACCCCCTGCTCCTCAAGACGGTTTATCAACCATACATTGGTAAGCTGATGCTTCTGGAGCAGCGCTCTTACCTCATTTCCCTTTCCTGTCATATATACCTCCTTGTTTTATAAACAATCATTGACAAATGGCTTCTCCAATGGTATAATGAAATCGCCAAACAACAGAATACCATTGGAGAATTTCACAAGAGAACAACACCGAGGCTCCTTCCGGGAGGGAGCAGTCAGCTCTGCTGACTGAGGGATAAAGCTTTCTGCATAGTTTTTTCGTTACGCTACCATTCTTGTAATCATGAGCGCTGTCGAAAGATCCCGTACGGTTTTAAATACCACCTTTTTACCGTTGTACTTCCCTGTCTTGTTATGCCGTTTTCTTGTTACCAAATGTTGTTTATAGTTGCATTATAATCCCTATTTAGGGATTTGTCAATAGGTTTTCTGTATTTTTTGGGGATTTTGGTGATTTTCATTCCCTTTTACGGGATAGGAGGTATTATGACATTCATTCAAAGATTAACTGAATTACTCAAGGAAAAGAAGCTTACACGTAAGGAATTTCTTGAAGATATGCATTTTGGTAAAAACCAATTTACCTATTGGGAAAAGAATAATAGCGTCCCTAATGCGTCGACCCTTCACGCGATTGCATCGTATTTCAATGTAACTGTTGAATACTTGACCGGCGAAAGCGACACTCGCGAGACATTACCGGATAATCTTTCATCACTTACCGATCAAGAAAAAACTCTTATCACCATTTTCCGTGAAGCTTCAGAAGAAGATCGCCTTATAATGATTACCGCTTTTATGAATATCAAGAACGGATCTCAGCAGCCTCACAGAATATACCGAGCTGCCCGTTCCGAGGATGACACAGATCCTACGGTTGAAACAAGAACCGCATCCGATATCAACAAATTAAAAAACGCCGCCACTGTCACCAGCGACGACGAGATATAATTAATTATAAGGAGCATACTTATGACAACCAATCCTCTATTGTTAGCTTTAAGTTGGCTCGGTATTGTTTTTATTATTATATTCATAGTAACTTTCATCGTTAACAGAATAAGTTCCGCAGGTTCAAATACATATAGAATTTGGAACCATGCAGAATCAGTTTCGGACACGTTCGGACCGTTCTTTACTAAACTATTGTTGGTCGCTTTAATCGTATCATTACTGGCTTCTGTTGTTTCAAGCAGTATTATTTGGTCGTATATAAAACCCTATGACATAGATTTGAGACCTAACGGCAAGTATTGTTATATCGTAACACTCTATGGTCCTGATGAAGACCATACATATTACGACCGCCCAGCGGTTATAGAAAAGAAAGGCTCCACACTATATGTAACCGAAGTATTTCTTAGTCCCGGAGAATTCATTAAATATCGATCAGCCATATTTCGTAGTAACCAAAAGGATCGAAAGACATACGGAGAGCTCGGTGAAACATACCTCTACGATTCAAAAGACAACGAATATACTTGTATTGTATATGATCAATCTTTCTATTTTTCACTTTATAAAGACTCCTATAACGTAACGACAACAAACTATATCACAACCATTACGCAAATCGTATCTGCCATTATATCGATACTCATTGTAGCAATAGCTATATTCACCCAACCTAACAAAAGCAAACTATACGAACTTGTATCCTGGATCTGTTCGAAAGACAGTTCTCAACGCAGATGTGGAATTCCTCTTGTTTATAAACTTGTGAATCTTAAAAACAACAAAGACGTTGAAGAAAATTATCGCATATCTCTCGATGATGAATCCAAGAAATTTATTGAAGAAATATTGGATCAATATCAAAACGAATTGGCACAAGCGTATTTCACCGACAAACTTAATATATCAAGAGAAATATGCAGAATGACGCCTTCTCAATATCTCATTTTATCTCTCAATATATTTTTGGCAAAGCATGAGCTTGACAGCAGTTTTTTTGGTAGAGAGACACATACAATCATTCATAGTGAAGGATCTTTGATGCCTATGGATTCCTACTATGCAAAGTATAAACTCAATGATTTTTCTATCCTTTATCATAAATTACAGTATATTACCACAAAATTAAACCCTTCTAAAGTTGCCGAAGAGTGGGAAAGAAACAGAGAACTAGAAAGACTCAAGAAAAACATTGACGATGGAATTATGGAAGTTTCAGCTATTTCATAATAATTATGATTATATGAAACAACCCCGCATATTCCATTTCTTCACGGAAAAACTACTTCCGTGAGGTGATATAATTGAACGCATACGGCGCATACAGAAATATAAGAGACTCTGCCTGGCAGGTGTTGATTGATTACAACATCACTTCCCTTCCCGTGGATGTTATCGGCATAGCAACTAAAGCAGGCATATCGGTTATAAAGAACTCTTCCGTCAACGAGCTTAAAAACAACGAGGTAGGCGCAAGCATCCTTGCTGACGGTAAGTGGTATATCATTTACGATGATACGCAGATTAAGGAACGCATCCGCTTCACCGTCGCCCATGAGCTGGGGCATATCTTCCTCGGACACCCATTGAAAGAAGGATATCACGCCCGAACCGTTGACACCGACCGCCCGGAAAGTGAAAGAAACGCTGATATGTTCGCCGCCCGGCTCCTAACCCCTGCTTGTGTTGTTTGGGGATTGGGGTTACGCACGGCTGAAGAAATCAAGCAAGAGTTCGGCATAAGCTATTCTGCAGCTAAGATAAGAGCCGACCGTATGCAAGCCCTCTACCAAAGGAACACATTTCTCACAAGCGACCTTGAGAGACAGGTATTTGACAATTTCAGAGAATATATATCAAAACACAGGAGATAAAATGGACGTAGTATTATATATGCGCTATTCAAGCGACCGCCAGACCGAACAGTCTATAGAAGGTCAGCGCAGGATCTGCAAAGAGTTCTGCGAGCGCAACGGTTACAATATAGTTGACTCATATATCGATCGTGCTACTTCAGCCTTCAAAGATACAGACAAAAGACTCCAATTCAATAAGATGATCCAGGACAGCGACAAACAGCAATGGCAGGCGGTAGTCGTCTATAAGCTTGACCGCTTCGCCCGTAACCGCTATGATTCCGCTACATACAAGGCACGACTTAAGAAGAACGGTGTCCGTGTCATATCCGCAACCGAGAACATTTCTGATGATCCCGAAGGAGTTATCCTGGAGGCAGTTCTCGAGGGCATGGCAGAGTTCTATTCCAAGGAGCTTTCCCAGAAGATCAGACGAGGAATGCACGAATCAGCTCTCAAATGTCACAGCATAGGTGGTCATGTTCCCCTGGGATATAAGATTGTAGACAAGAAGCTGCAGATCTACGAACCCGATGCCGCTATAGTCCGTGAGGCTTTTGAACTATACGCCAACGGTTTCACCGTAGCAGAGATCTGTGAGACCTTCAACAACAAGGGCTACCGAACAGCCAAAGGACAAGGATTCAACAAAAACAGCTTTAGGTCAATGTTCAAAAACGAACGTTATATAGGCATATACAAATACAAGGATATCCGTATCGAGGACGGAATACCTGCCATCATAGACAAGGATATCTTCGATATCGTACAGTATAAGCTAAAGAAGAACGCCGAAGCCCCGGCAAGAGGAAAAGCAAAGGTAGACTATATGTTATCACAAAAGCTGTTTTGCGGCCATTGTGGTGCGCTTATGACCGCAGAGACAGGAACAGGCAGACACGGAGGCAAGTTCCACTATTACACCTGCTCCACCAAAAAGAAAACCCACACCTGCGATAAAAAGAACATCCGAAAGGAATATATCGAACGCATCGTCGTAGAGGACGCGCTCAAGTTCCTTAATCCCGAGACCATCGAGGAACTGGCGGACATGGCGATTGCCGCCAATAAAAAGGATATCGAGAAGAACACTATCATCCCCGAGATAGCAGCAGAGATCCGCGAGATACAGAAAGGTATCGATAACATCATCAAGATGATTGAGAAGGGCGTAAGTTCCGACTCTCTTATAAAGCGCATCAACGATCTCGAAGCGCAAAAGCGAGACGCTGAATTCCGCCTCGCCGATGCGCAGGACGCTCTCATCGTCCTCGATCGCGACCAGGTGATCTGGTGGCTCACCACGTTCAGCGACGGCAACATAGAGGACGAAGACTACCGCCGCCGCATTATAGACCTCTTCGTAAACTCCATCACCGTCTGGGACGATCCCGACGGCACTTACAGGATCACAACCACATATAACCTCACCAACAGCACTAAAAGTACCGTCAAACTTTCCCCACCCCCCGACGGGTTCGTTTTTGACGAGTATACCTCCACCATACACAAAGAGCACCCATCAGGGTGCTTTTTTGTGTATCAATGAAACTGTAGCGAGGGGAATCGAACAAGGAGGGAGCAAACGTAGTTTGCGGAAGGAAAACAGTCCGGTGAACTGTTTTCCGCCGACGAGGCAATGAGCGTAGCGAGGCGATAGGGCGAGTAGCCCGGGAAAAATTCCCCTCGCCTCCACCATTCAATAACAAGTAGTGGATAAAATCCACCTATGCACCGCTTAGGCAAGCTTTACTTGCCAGGCGGTGTATCGCTTTGTTATGGCAAGGATAACCATAGCTAAACAAGTTTACAAAAACAAAGGAAATTGAGGTTAAAACAATCACACACAGCTTTTGACAAGTATCGTCATAGGCTGTGTGTGTTTTCGTTTACTATTCTCTAAAATCACGCTTTTACGTTTTTTTACCCGTTTTACAAAGGTAAACCCACGTAAAATGTACGTTTTTTCTACGTTTTTGAAGCGATTTTCACTAAAATACTCATCCCTATTTTTGTGTGGGGTTCGGTATGGTAAGATAAATTACATTATCTGAGCGCTATATATTCGTATAATGCATTGTTGACATATGATATATCATCTGTTATCATTATGTTAGATAGCAATCCGATCACCATAACTGAAAATATTGATAAATATGCAATGCACAGGTGACAATATGAACAACAATATCAAAAACAGTAATATAGGAGCAGCCGCCATTGATAATTCAATCGAAACATTAGAAAGTGACACGACATCCCACACCGATTTTTCAAATGCGGTTAATCCTTTATATTCGGTAACAAACAATCTTGATATATTTAATTTTCACGATACAGAACTTGAACTCTTAAGATTTATAAAGAATTCAAATGAACTCACAGTATCTGTGAAACACTTGATAATTCATAAAAACACCGACCAAAACACAAGTAATTGTGATATGGTGATAACGGATGCTGTAGCAACATTTACAAATATACATAACCTTAGTATCATTGCCGGTGGGCTCTATATTGAGGATGAAAAAGGAGAACTTGTACCTATAGAAAAACCCATCACCATGACCGATACTGATGCGTTAGACTATCTTATTACAGCATTATCGGAAAGTGATTATTTTTATGTATATGAACTTTCAAAGACTGTCGATGGACGTTATTGTATGCCTGTTTCATGTATGCCTAAAAGCTTTAATTTATATTTTTCTTTTGATAATATAAATATTTCATGGAACGAATACGAAAATATAGCTTGGTACGAACAAAAACGATTAAAGGATACGGAGGAATTAAAATGAAATTTTTCGGATATAGCATTGATGACCCTGCAAGCAAGCAACTTTTGACACTGCGCGAAACCACCATAGTAACCGAGAGTATCGAAGAAATCGACTCACTTATAGAATTTCTGCAATTTGTAAAACACCATCATTTCGAGGAAAGCAGAAAGCGACAGATATTATACACCCATACTCATTACAGAGATTGGACAGATAAATATCAACCCAAGGGCGATTTTATAATCGTAACCGATATACAAAAAGGTGACTCACCTACCGACGATATATCAGTAGAATTTACAGAGAAAAGGAATTCAGAAGAATATTACAGAATGGGTGACCTCGAAAAGTTCAAGATCATATTAAGTTATCTTGATATCGCCGGGGATAACCCCTCTATTGCCATGCAGGCAGCGCAGGAGATATACTATAAGCTTGATCTTACCGACGAGATGAAAAAGCCACATATAATGAAAGCCTGCAGCATAGTATTTGGTTATTCAAACGATCCTGTACTTCGTCGTCAAGCAAGAAGCATGATGGCAGATATTTGTGATGAGGATGAGCTTGAAACACTTCTTAAATATTGCCGTCCTGACGAATATAACGAGGCTATAGAGCATCGTCTCTTCTGTAAAAATGAAAAAGAAAGAGCGATGGAATATCACTATGCAACCAGTGTTGAGTTAGCACGCGACTTTCTTTACCACGGGATAAACAATAATCTCAGTCGTGAATATCGTAGAGCTTGGTTAAAGGAAAAAATTAGATTTCTCGAATATCTGGGTAACGGTACCGTGCCGGATGCATATATAGAAGATTATGCACGATCGTTTGTCACGTCGGCTCATTTTGAAGCTGCAGATCAAAACTACGACAAAGCAATAGAACACCTCATCACGTATATTGATATAAACGAAAACAAGCTCAGTAAAATTAAAGATGGTGACATCCTCAGATACGGTAGCGAGGTTCATTTCGGTCATTTAGTAAGAAAGGCTGAACTTCTGGTAGAAGACGGAAAACCTGTAATGATGACTTCCGATATCGTACGTAAGGAAAACACAAGGCATAATCCTCCCGATTTGATATTTCATCCCGATTCTATTCTTTATTATTTTAATGATGACAGCGAATTTTTTGCTCTTCACGGAGATGAAAGATTTGAAGCCTTGAAAGCAAGAGCAATTAAAATGACCGAGGAGTGGATAAAAGCCAACAGTTAAAAAGTGTTATGACAGAGATCGTATTTGATATGCTTACCAAACATCACATTGAGTCGTTAGGTAAAAGCATATACGGAATTAATGATATATATCTTTTCGGCACACACGAAGATATAGGTCCCCTTACCTCACCTGAATCAGTTGATATCAATTATCTCAGATTTCGTTACCGTACAAAGATACTCAATGCAGGTGAAATGTGCTATCAAAAAACGATTAGCCGATACTATGAAGAGCAGTATAAATCCTTTTGCGAATGGTTTGATGAATCGCTTGAAGATACCCAAAAGGTAATGGATCTTTTGAAATCAGGAGAAGATTTACGTATATGGACAGGTAATATGCCCCATTTGGAATGCAGTCTTGCACACCTCTGCTACTCTGCCCGCAATTCAAGCTCAAAATTATATACAGTTAAATGTCCTGATAACAAACCGATTGATAAATATGGAAATACCCATTGGGTAAATATAAATCCGGACTGCTGTCAGCGATACGAAGAACTGATAAAAGAGCTGTCGGTAGACGAGCGTGACCGATACTGTAAAATATGGCAAAGGCTTACCAAAGAAAACTCCAATCTGAGAATAATCAAGAACGAAAACCTTATATCAGTACCTGATGATTATTTTGATACTATGATACAAGCAGAAATAGACAAAGGATATAATACACATACAGAACTATTGGATAATTGTATGCATAATCTCCCCGAGTTTGTTCATCATGCTTGGCTCTGCTACAGAATCGAAGTGCTTGAACGTGGTGTTGACGATATACCTGACACACCCTTAATACATTAATACTAAAAAATATGATATATTGGAAAACTGAAAACAATACTTGGATAACCGAATATTCCTCACTCTATCCAATAAGCAGGATTGAGTATATACAAGGCGAGTATTCCCCAGAGCTTGACAGAGATACAAAAGGAGAACTGACCATTTATTATCGTGACGGAAGTGTTATCGAACATAAAATATACATAGATCTATACGTAAGACAGTTTGGCTTCTCGATTTCTTTAGATGGAACTACGCTTTTTATTCCTTCATGGGAAGGCAGGCTAAAGGCTATTGATATAAACAGCGGTAAAGTTAAATGGAGGTCACTCAAAGGATCGGGTAGAGTTATAGTCGATAACAGCTACATCTACTGCTTATCAAAGCAAAAAACACTTTATAAGCTGAACATCGCTAACGGCGACATAGTGGATAAAACAAAGGGATATAAGGATATTTACGATATTTCACCGGGTTATTTGTTGTGTCGTTCCGTTGATGATCGCTGGATTGTACTTTCAAAGGAAGATCTCACCGTGATAGAATCATTTATCAATGATGATATGCTTCATTCACCGATCATGGATGTTTTTGCCTATAATATAGGGCTTTATGTTCTTGAAGCAAGTTGTAATCAATCTGGTGAGGTCATTTATAGAAAAAAGATCTATGATATTCCGCTACAGGCTAAAATTCTTGGAGATATTTCACCGAACGAGATCGATAGTCGTCTAAAATGTATAAGGAATATTTACTGTATAAGTAGGATGATTTAAACAGAAGTTAAGTTGAAAGGTCAGATCATAATGAATCAAGATTTAAAATCATTTCTTATTTTCTTCGTCTCATTCATTATCATTATACACTTAATTGTCGGTTATATTGTATATACCGAAATACAGAATCGCAAAAAAGAAAAAGTATACGCAATTATGATCCTTATATGCGTAACTTTGTTTATAAGACCAATCTACCTAAAGAAGAAATATATAGCATATTACAAACAGTAAGATCATCATATGAACCCATATGCACAATAAACGAAAAAGAGTCAATGATTAGGTTTAACCATATGGGTACTTACAAGGAATATGCACTGATCTTAGAAAAACATAACGGTTATAATATTTTAAAATTAAATGACATCACTTTTACATTATTTGCTCAAAGAACAAATATCCCATCAGAAATGAATATTATGGTCATAGAAAAACTCGGTGCCGAGCCCATACCCTATGATGAAATTGATAATTAAACAACACAGCCATGTTGATATTCGCAACGTTGGCTGTGTGTTTTTGTCATTATATATAACTATCATTTTAATCATGTTAAACAGTATTGAAATTAATTCCAAATAGTGCTATAATACTATTATACCAAAGGAGGTATCGTTATGGCAGAGACAACTATCGTTGATTGGAAAACAATAACCGAATTTGTAACCGATGCATTTGTGGGATACGGTGTGCCCCGTGAAGATGCCGAAATATGCACAGACGTGCTGCTTGAGGCAGACAGACGCGGCATTGAGTCACACGGTGTAAACCGCCTGAAACCCATATATCTCGACCGCATTCGCGATAAGATACAGAACCCGATAACCGAAATGGAGATAGTAAAAGAAACCGCTACAACCGCCGTAATCGACGGTCACGACGGTATGGGACAGGTGATAGGTCACAAAGCCATGTCTATGGCTATTGCAAAAGCCAAGGAATACGGTATGGGTATGGTTACGGTACGTAACTCCTGCCATTACGGCATCGCAGGTTATTATCCTACCATGGCATGCGAAGCCGGTTGTATCGGTATTACCGGTACAAACGCAAGACCTTCTATCGCACCGACCTTTGGTGTTGAAGGAATGATGGGAACAAACCCCTTGACCATAGGAATACCTACCGACGAAGAGTTCGATTTCCTTATAGACTGCGCCACATCCGTTACCCAGAACGGTAAGATAGAATATTATGCCCGCATAGGCGAGGAAGTTCATCCCGGTACCGTTGTCGGTCTTGACGGTGAGCTTGTAACAGGTGATGCCGAAAAAGCCCTTGCCGATATAAGAAGCGGCAACGCCGCTCTCGTGCCCTTAGGCGGCATTGGTGAGACCCTGGGCGGCTACAAGGGATACGGCTACGCAATGGCTGTTGAGCTGCTCTGTGCCATATTACAGGACGGTATATACGGTAAGGATCTTGACGGTAAGGACGAAAACGGAAACAAGCGTCCCTATCACCTCGGACACTTCTTTATAGCAATAGACACCGATCATTTTCTCGACGAAGAACTCTGCCGCAAAAAAGCGGGCGAGATACTGCGAAGCGTCAGAGCTTCAAAGAAAGCTCCGGGTGCTGAACGTATCTTTACTGCCGGAGAAAAGGAATATCTCACACGCATGGCAAGAACCGACGGTGTTCCGATAAACCGTTCGGTACAGAAAGAGATCAACGAAATACGCGACACACTTGGATTAAACCAATACATATTCCCTTGGGAAAAATAAAATGGCAAAGACACATGACATGACAGAGGGACCTCTGTTTAAAAACATAGTAATTTATACAATACCGATAATATTGACAAGCATATTACAGCTTCTGTTTAATGCAGCCGACCTTGTTATCGTAGGACGCTTCAGAGGAAGTCTGTCTGTTGCAGCCGTAGGCGCTACAGGCTCTATAACCATGCTTATAGTCAATCTGTTCATCGGCTTGTCTGTTGGTGCGGGTGTAACGGTTGCGCACGCTCTGGGCGCTAAAAAAGACCAGGAGGTGCACCGTACAATACATACCGCTATCCCTGCGGCTATCATCAGCGGAGTTATACTTACAGTTATAGGCATTTCCCTGTCCACACCGCTTCTTCGTATGATGAATACTCCCGAAAGCGTTCTTCCCCTCTCTTCTCTTTATATGAAGATCTACTTTGCGGGAATAACATTCAATATGCTCTATAACTTTGCATCCTCTATACTCCGTGCGGCGGGAGATACAAAGTCACCTCTTATATTCCTCTCTCTTGCGGGAGTGATAAACGTCGGACTTAACGTAATGTTCGTTACGCTGTTTAACATGAACGTAGACGGTGTGGCTCTCGCTACCACTATATCACAAGGTGTATCGGCAATACTGGTCGTGATTGCTTTGATGAAACGTTCCGACGCCTGCAAGCTTGAGCTTAAAAAAATGAAGATATACAAGCCTCAGCTGGCAAAGATCATCCGTATCGGTCTGCCTGCGGGAATTCAGGGTTCTCTCTTTTCTATTTCCAACGTTATAATACAATCCTCCATTAATTCATTTGGTGATATTGTAATGTCGGGTAATGCAGCGGCGGGCAACATCGAAGGTTTTGTATACGTAACTCTGAACGCTTTTCATCAGACCGCCGTTAACTATGTAGGACAGAACGCAGGAGCAAAGAAATACAAGCGTGTATCAAAGATACTTCTCATATGTCTTATCTCTGTTATTGTTGTGGGCATCGTCACAGGCGGCGTCGTATATATGTTTGCAGAAGATCTGCTGTCGATATACATAACAGACTCTGCAGAAGCAATAGGCTACGGCATAATCCGAATGTCCTATATTTGCCTGTTCTATTTCCTGTGCGGACTTATGGACGTATCTACAGGAGCTCTCAGAGGTTTAGGTGCATCTGTTGCGCCTATGGTCATCTCGGTCTTAGGTGTCTGCGGAATACGTATTGCATGGATATATTCTATATTCCGTATACCAAGATTCCACACACCGGGATGCTTATATTCTTCCTATTTGGTGTCATGGACGGTAACGTTCATCATCCAGATGATCGCATTTTATTTTATATTCAAGAAGCATAAAAAAGCTCAAATATGACAATACTCCCTTCATAAGAAGGGAGTGTTTTTATGATTGAAAAAGATACTATTAAGCTTCTGCGTGAGTGTGACGCAGGGGTCAAGATGGGCGTAGAGTCTATCACTCAGGTAATCGACCACGTAAAGGACGAACGCTTCAGAAAGCTTTTAGCCGATTGCAGAAGTGAGCACGAAAAGCTGGACCGAGAAATAGACAGCCTTTTAAACAAATACGAGGACGAGGGCAAGGACCCCAATCCAATGGCCAAAGGTATGTCCTGGCTAAAGACGAACGTAATGCTTGACATGAAAGACAAGGACTGTACCGTAGCCGATCTTATGACAGACGGCTGCAATATGGGAGTTAAATCTCTCAACAGATATCTTAATCAATATAAAGGGGCAGATGAGGTTTCAAAAGACATTGCCAAAAGACTGATTAATCTTGAAGAAAAATTAGCAATAGATATTAGAGAATGGCTGTAGCATTTGCTACAGCCATTCTCAGCGTGTCGATAAACTTATCGGCACGCTGGCAGACTTCGAAAAAGGAAGGTAGGTTCCCACGAAAAGGGTCCGTAGGCGTACTAAGTACGGTAGTGACCCTTTTCGTGGGAAAGTGTGAAAAAGTGGTGTATACTCGACGTAT
>JBGUUX010000054.1:0-12266 GCA_045133915.1 Eubacteriales bacterium
TTCTATCACTTTTATCACCCTCTCTATTATACCATATTTATACAAAAAAGCCTACCCTTTCGGGTAGACTTTTTCGACAGTCTGAAAAGACCTGTATATGCAGGTCTTTTGTTGCTTGTTGACAAAACAAGCGCCATGTGATAAAATTTAAATTGTAAAAAATAACATGGAGGATGTTATGAAAAGAATAGTAAAATTAACAGCAGTGCTTCTTTGTGTTCTGATGTTATTACCTATGTATGTTTTTGGTTATCCTGACCGTATCGTTGAAAACGATCCTGTCTCTATGCCTAAGGCATCTCCTAAGATAGACGGTAACATCGAGGATACGGGCGCATGGTCGGATGTTGTATACGTTAACGATCCTACATTGGGTCATTTCTGGGCAACACGTCCGCTTACATTTGAAGCCGAGGCTTACTTTGCCTATGACGACAGCGGTCTTTATTTTGCCGCTGACATACATGATAACGATACCGACAGCGGATTTGTTCCCGCAACGGGTTACGATAACGTTGACGACGATTGTGGCTTTAACGGCGACGTTATGACCCTTATGCTTGATGCCCTTGGACTTTTTGAGCGCTCAAGCTATCAGGATACTCCTTGGTATCACGTAGGTATATATGCCGACGGTAAGGTGGGTGTATACCGTACAAACGGTAATCAGGGAGACATTACTTCAAGCTGTTCTGCCGCAGGTAAGATTACCGATGATGGTTGGCTTTTTGAGGTACGTATCCCGTGGAGCGTTATAGTCTCCGATGTTTCCAAGGCATCATCCGGTAAGCTTACTGCGACTCAGGTAAAGCTTGCGACAGTCGGATCGGTTTCCCGTGCGGCTTGTATGTATATGGACAGATACTATACTCCCAACGGTTCAGTAGCTACATGGGGTAGATTTATCACAGTATGTAACAGTGCATACGATGGTACCGTAGGTGTTAAGACCGGCGGTACAAAGGCTAAGACCTATGGTATTACCCTTAACCACACCAACGGTCACGAACATAACTACGTTATAACCTCTTCGGTAGAACCTACATGTACAAAGGCGGGAAATTCTATCAGCACCTGTTCGCTTTGTGGTGAGGTGCAGAATAAAACTCTTCCTGCAAAAGGTCATACCGCAGGGGACAAAGAAAATATATTTGTAAGCTGCACACAGGACGGCACCGCCGTTGTTAGATGTGTTGATTGCGGTATAACTTTATCCCAGACGGTAATTGCCGCTCCCGGACATTCTATGGGAGATTGGTATATAGTAACCGATGCATCTGCCCAGGCTCACGGCCTCAAGCGATCTGAATGTGCAAACTGTGATTATTATGAAGATGAGGTCATTCCTTCTTCTGCCATTCCTTATCTTTCCGTAAAGAATTACGAAATGTCGGTAACTCTTGCCGATCAGATCCGTGATGTAAGATTTGTTAAGGGCAGCTATTCTACACCTTCTGAGATCAAAGCGGCCGAAGGTAATGTAGCGCTTTCCAACGCTATAGTTGAGGCACATCTTAAGGACGGTATATTTACCTACGAGATGCCTACCACAGGCAGCTACAGCGTATGGGTAAGAATGAAGGACGGTACAAACTACGTTCTTCCTGCTGAGGTAAATGATATTAACCCCAGCCTCAGTGCATACGGTGTTAAGGTGAGTGTTCATGATATCCGCCCCGATGTTAAGGATTTCTTTATCGCCAAGGGCGAGTACAATAGCTACAGCGAGATCAAGGCGGCAGGATATATAGTTAATATCTCCGCTGACAAGATAGCAGGAAGACACGACTATAACTATACCGTATACGAAGACGGTGTACATACCGTTCTTATAAGATATACCGACGGAACAAGCGACGTTCTTCATATTGAACTTACCGTAGAAAAGCCCGTATTTACCGAAAACGGACTTCAGGTAACGGTTTCTAATCTTCCTGACGTAAAGGTAATCCGTACTGCCAAGGGTACCTGGAGCACTATAAAGGAGCTCAAGGCAACCGACAGCATCCGTAACTTCTCCGCGAAGACGGCGATCAAGGGTAAGGATCCCTATACTATACAGTACAGAGAAGAAGGTCCGGTCACTGTTATTGTTGAGTATAACAACGGTTACGTTTCCGTACATCATTATAACGTAATGTTTAAGAAGCCTTCTGTTTCTGATAACGGTCCCTGTATTTCGTTTGGAAATCTGGATGGACTTGTTATTATGAGATATGCCGAGGGTGAGTACAACTCTGTTTACGATATTAAGAGAGCTCCCGGTTCAAAGTATATTAAGCCCGCAGAGGCAGAGGACGGCGTTATCACAGTCTACGACCTGACACCCGGTCGTGTTTATACCTTCTGCGTACAGTATGATGACGAAAGCTATAATTACTATACCTACGTTCCCACCGAAGCACCTGCCCTCTACGTTGGCGATCAGCGTCAGGTTATGATAGAGGACTATATCGTAGAAGAACGCAAGACTACCGCTTCATTCTTCTACGGTCAGCCCGTAAAGAAACAAAAGGTATTTACCTTTAATAAGGCATGGGAGACCAAGGATACCGTTTATCATAACATTACTCAGCTGCCCGACGGTAGCTACCGTATGTACTACAAGGCTACCTCGGACCTGCGCCGTATCTGTTATATTGAAAGCAAGGACGGTATTACCTGGACCAGACCTTCTAACTCAAATAACAAATATAACGGAAGCAATTCCAATATAGTTACCGGTAGCGGTCTTAGCCCCGATAACCTTTTCGTATTCTACGATACCAATCCCGCATGTCCCGAATCACAGCGTTGGAAGGGTATCTACGGACAGTGGGGTGACGGACTTTTCCTTGAGTATGCTACCGATAACGGTAAAAACTTCCCGTTCTACCCCTACGAAGCAACGCTGTTAAGTACCCCTGCCGCAACTAAAGGATGTTATTTTGATACCCTTAATACAATGTATTGGGACGAGGCAAGAGGCAAGTACGTAGCTTTTGTCCGCGGATTCCATTACGGCGACAACTACAATCTCACCAAGGCGGAGGTTGAGTCTATAGGCGGAGCTAAGATAGTGCGTGATATCCGATATTCCGAAAGCGTGGACTGTATTCATTGGAGCGTTCCCGTACCGCTTAACTATTCCAACGAGGCTGATTGGCAGATGTACGCCAATGCTATTATTCCTTACTACAGAGCAGAGCAGCTTTACGTAGGTATGCCTACCAGATATCAGTGGTTGACAGATCTTCCTGAGGTTGACATATTTATGATGGCAAGCCGTGATCTGCTTAATTGGGAGAGAAGTGAAGAGCCCTTTATGACCGACAACGGCTCCACTTGGGATTACGGAGATTCCGGTTATCCCTGTGTAGGCTTTATCGAAACACCCTCCGATCTTTCAGCCTACGGTGTTGATAACGAGCTTTCCTTCTACATGAAGGAGTGGGACGATAACGCAGGCTGCACGGTACTTTACCGTTACACCCTCCGTCTCGACGGCTTCAGAGGTGTCTACGGTTCCGAAGGTCAAAAATTTGTTACCAAAACCTTCACCTTTGAAGGTGACAGTATGGAGCTTAACTATGCCGTAGCTCCCGGTGGCTCTATTAAGATAACCATTGCTGATACTGCAGGTAATACTATATCTACCGATTGGTTCTCGGGTGACGACTGCGATGCTACAGTTTCCTTTAACGGAGATCTTTCTCAGTTCTCGGGCAAAAAGGTAGTAATGACCGTCGACATGAATAACGCAAGCTTCTATTCCTTTAAATTTAATTAAGAGTGAAAACCGCCTTTTTAAGGCGGTTTTCTTGACTTTATGTGGTTTTTATGATAGTATTTTTATATATTAATTTCAGGAGAAAAGTTATGTCAAAAAGAATCTTATCTACATTATTAGCTTGTGTTATGCTGCTTTCGGTATTTGTCTTCACCGGTATCGGCAGTGCGGCACAGAACCCCGACGTGGTTATGCCTATGGCAGATCCCGTGATAGACGGTGTCATCGAGGATAGTGGCGCCTGGTCCGAGATAGCTGTCTTCGGCGAGGATACCGTAAGCAACTTCTGGAGTGGTAACGCTCTCAACAGCGAGGCAGAGCTTTACTTTGCTTACAGCACCAAGGGGTTATATTTTGCCGCTGACGTTGAGGATAACGACCTCATTTATTCAACAGGATACGATAACATCGACGGTGACTACGGTTTCAACGGCGACGTCATGACCCTTATGCTTGATGCTCTCGGCCTCTTTGAGCAGTCCTCTGCTCAGGTTACACCCTGGTATAACTTCGGCGTTTTTGAGGACGGTACTGTTAAGTGTTTCCGTTCAAGAGCAAACGTGGGCGAGATTACCGACAGTATTACCCTCGCAGGTGGACTTACCGACAAGGGTTACAGATTTGAGGCTCTTATAAGCTGGAACGACGTAACAGCTGACGCCAAGGCTGCAGGCGGCTTTGATGTAAACGGTCTCAGCCTTATCTCCAAGGGCAGCGTAAGCCGTGCGGCTTGTATGTTTATGGACAGATACCAGAAGAACTCTACCACTGTTGATACCTGGGGAAGATATATTACTGTCTGTGATAACACCTACGACGGTCATCCCGGTGCCAACACAAGCGGTTATACTGCAAAGTCCTTCGGTCTCGTTCTCAAGAACGGTGCAAAGCCTGATCATATCTGGGCGGTTAGCGAGGTAACAAAGGAAGCAACCTGCGAAGAGGAGGGCAGCATGACCCGTACCTGCAGTGAGTGCGGTAAGACCGAGGTGGTCTCTATCCCTGTAACAGAGCATAGCTACGGTAACTGGGTTGACGTTTCCGGTTCTCTTCGTGAAAGAGAATGCCGTGTCTGCGGCGCAGTTGAACAGGAGACTGTTACCACCGAGAAAAAGTCAGATCAGCTTATAGTTGCGTATTTTAATGCTTCTGTAGCAATTGATGCATATGAATTCCATAACATAGACGTTATTAACTTCCATCCCGCTCATATTGAGCAGAACGCTCCCGGTAGCGGTAATGTTTTCAGTCACCCCTATACAAGCAGACTTGAACAGTACAGAAATATTGCCCGTGAGCAAAACCCTGATATCAAGTTCCTGTTCACCGTTGCCAACGGTAATCTCGGCGTTTTTGAAAGCTGGTTCTTTAATACCGCAATGGCTGAAAGATTAGCTGACGAGGTCGTTAAAGTTGTTAAGACTTATGATTATGACGGTTTTGACGTTGACTACGAGTTCCCCACAGGAGCAGGTAACACAAAGGCTAACTTCGTTCACTTTATGAAGACTCTCAAGGAGAAGTTCGCTGACCTTAGTGAGGAAACAGGTAAGGAATATATTCTTTCCATGGCTGTTCCCGGTACACAGTGGACTTTCAGCCTCTTTGATATGAATGCTCTTGCAGAGCACGTGTCATACTTCAATTTGATGAACTATGACCTCTATATCGGTGAAAACGGCAAGTACACAGCACATCACCATACTCCCGCATACGATAACTATAACGGTCTTTCCGGCGGTAGTGTGTACGGTGATATTCAGCTTTATCTTGATCGTGGAATCCCCGCGGATAAGATAGTTGCAGGCTGCGGACTTTATGCATTACGTTGGACAGGCGTACAGGACGGCGGTACTCACGGTCTCTATCAGTCGGGTACTTGCGACTTCACTAACCTTCACTATACACAGATCAAATACAGCTTTGTCAACAAGGGCGGATACGTACGCTATTGGGACGAAAAGGCAGGTGCGCCCTACCTCTATAACGCATCTCAGAAGGTGTTTATCTCATATGATGATGAGCAGTCTGTTGAGCTTAAGTGTAAGATCACTGCCGAGGAGGGCATCCGCGGTATTATGGTATTCGACTACTGTACCACCGACGGTATCGGTCTCTTTGACAATATGAGAAACTGGCTTGATAAGTACGCTCCCGAAGAGGACATTCTTGATCAGTTTGAGGATATCAACAAGGGTGCTTGGTACGCCGATGCAATTCGTTACTGTGTTACCAAGGGCTATGCAAGCGGTATGAGCAACACTGTATTTGCTCCTAACGCTACACTTACCCGTGCACAGTTCGTTCAGCTTCTTGCCGGTATTGACGGTGTTGATCTTTCTGACTATAACGAAACCGACAGTACCTTTAAGGATGTTAAGGTCGGTGCGTGGTTCCATAACGCTATCACCTGGGCGGTTCGTAACAATTACGTTGCAGGTATGAGCGCTGACAGCTTCATGCCCAATGCTAACCTCACCCGTGAACAGCTTGTACGTATCCTCTACAACTATGCTGCAGACAACGGTGTGAACGTAGAAGGCAGAGCAGACTTGAACGTGTTTGAGGACTACTACAAGATCTCTGACTGGGCATACAAAGAAATGAGCTGGGCGGTAGATGCAGGCATAATCTCGGGTATGACACCTACCACTGTAGGTCCCAAAGGCACTGCAACAAGAGCTCAGGCAATGCAGATAATAAAACAGTTCGATGCTTTAGCATCAAACTAAGTACGTAGTTTAAAGAGGCTTTTCTTCCTGAAAGGGAAGAATGCCTCTTTTATATTGACAGTTTTTTGTTATATTGGTATAATTGGAATATCAACTTAGTGGGGGAAGATTTATTATGACACTTACTTCGGCTTCGTCAGTAGATACAGCTATATCCGCCGCACAAAAGAGATTTAACAAGGGCGGAATTATTGTTGCGTATTTCAATGCAACACAGGATTACTCTACCTTTGAATTCACCAACATTGACGTTGTTAACTATCATCCTGCCTTTATCGGTGCCAACTCCGCGACCCATACCGACGGTCCCATCGTTGTACATAGGAACTCGGAGCGTATGTCCTACTTCAAAGGCAAGGCTCTTGAGCAGAATCCCGACGTCAAGTTTGTGTTCACTGTTGCCAACGGCAATATCAACGACTTTGAGAGCTGGTTTACCAGTAAGGCAAACGCCGATATGCTTGCCTGCGAGGTGATAGATATTGTAAAGAGCTACGGCTACGACGGCTTTGATATAGACTATGAGTTTCCTACGGGAGATGACGATATAAGAGAAAACTTCGTATACTTTATGGAGCGTATGAGGGCAGGGCTTGATGAGCTCGGAGTCTCTGACGGCAAGGAATATATTCTTTCTATGGCAGTTCCCGGCGGTCCTTGGGCTTACAGCCTCTTTGATATGGTGGCCCTTTCCCGTCAGCTTGACTATTTCAATATTATGAGCTATGACCTCCATACAGGCGACGCTACCAAGGGTACCAC
This sequence comes from Eubacteriales bacterium, assembly GCA_045133915.1. Lineage (GTDB taxonomy): Bacteria > Bacillota > Clostridia > Oscillospirales > CAG-272 > RGIG7300. Next base: position 7,264 of record JBGUUX010000054.1, read on the forward strand.
ACACCATCACACACCACCCTATGACGACACCCTTTTCCCTGGATCTACCCCCTCCGGTGATATCCCCCTTTACCGCAGCTACGGTATACAGGATGACAAGATAGTTATAGGTCTTGGTATGTATGCCCGTCGCTGGACAGGGGTTCCTTCTGTGAATAACGGTCTGCATCAGCCCGGTGTGCTTGATATGAACTCAAACGAAGCTTATATCCACTATACTACCCTTATGTCCTACTACGAAAACAAGAACGGCTATACCAAGTATTGGGATGATAAAGCAAAGTCGCCCTATCTCTACAATGCCGAAAAGGGCGTGTTCCTCAGCTATGACGATGCCGCATCGGCAAAGATCAAGTGTGAGCTTGCGGGAAGCGCGGGTATACGCGGTATCATGGTATTTGATTATTGTACCACCGACGGTATAGGAATATTTGACGATATGCGAAAATGGATCGACGCAGCCGCCGCACACCAACAGAGTTGTACCGAGGAGCTATAATAAATAAAAACAGTTGCATTAAAGCAACTGTTTTCTTATTTAAATTTGTTACTTGTTTTAAAAGCCGAACGTGAAGTGCGGTTTATATGATCCAGAACAAAACGCAGAGTATATGACATACACTTCCCAGTACTACAAAAATATGCCATATAGAGTGCATATAGCGCTTTTTTGAAGAGTAGAAGATTATGCCACCTGTATAGAGTATTCCTCCTGCAAGGAGCATAAGTGAACCCCAAAGGCCAAGGTAGGTTATAACCGGCTTGACGCAGAATACTACGCACCATCCCATAAGGATATATAATACCATTGATATCTTTGAAAACTTGTTAAGGCTAAGGGCGTTCAAAAGGATACCGATGACCGTAGTACCCCAAAGGATGCCGAAGAGGGTCCATCCAAGCGCTCCGCCCATAACAACAAGAGTAAAGGGAGTATATGTACCCGCTATCAACATGAATATCGTGCAATGGTCAAATATCCTCATAACCTTTTTTGCCGTAGGATGTGTCAGCGCGTGATAAAGGGTAGACATGGTATAGAGTATTATCAGTGTCGCGCCGAAGATAGAGGCACACACTACCTTCATGGCACTGCCTGTTAACGCCGCTTTGATTATCATAAGTACACAGGCGGCAACCGATATTGCACCACCGACGCCATGTGTTACTGCGTTGAATATTTCTTCTCCTAAGGTATAAAGCTTTTTCATAATACAAACCTCTACATAGTATTGAAAACTAGATAGAACAGTAAACAAAACTGAACTATATATTATTATACACAAAATAGCAAAAAAATATAGCATATTTTGTGAACAATAAAGATAATGAGGCAGAAATAACTATTGAATTAAAATCGGTTTTGTGATATTATATAAGTATATTAATATTCATTGGAGGATCAAATGAAGATATTCAGATCTTTTCTTTGTATAGCACTTACGTTGGCTATGCTTGTTCCTGTAAGCATATTTGCAGGACCCTTTGATTTTATTATACAGAACGATCCGTTTGCCACACCTGAAGCAACTCCTGATATTGATGGCGTTATTTCCGATAGTGACGGCTGGTCACAGCCTGCCAAGTTAAAAGACGGTATGGTAAAGTACATTATGGACTATACTCAGCCTTGCGCTACCGATGCAGATATTTATTTTGCATATGACGAGGGCGGACTTTATTATGCTGCGGATATAACCGAAATTGCGGGTATCGGAGACGTTGATAATGTGTTTGCTTATTCAACAGAAGAGGATTATCTTGACATTGAAAAGGGTAACAACGAAAACATCGTAGGTTATAACGGCGACGTATTTATTCTTGCCCTTGATCCTCTTGGTCTTTACGAGCAGTACGGATATATAACTGCTACCGATTATACCGTATGGTACTGTATAGGTCTTTTTGAAGGAAATCAGGCAAAGATGTACCGTACTCGCGCTAATGCAGGCGAGATCAGTGAAGGTATTTTGCTTAACGGCAAGGTCACAGAAAAAGGTTGGAGCTTTGAAGCATATCTGCCCTGGGAGATGATCATTGCGGATATGGAAGCTTATACTTACGGCAGAGCTACCTGTACTATTGAGGATCTTACAAGAGGCGGAGCACAGTTCCGTTCAGCCGCTATCTACATGGATCGTACCGATGACCCCGAGCTTGGTGAAGTGAATACCAGAGGAGCTTATATGACCGCATGCTCGGTTGCTCACGACGGTAATGCCTCTCAGATGATGAACGGTCATTATGCAAATCTTTACGGTCTTAATTTCTATCTTGAATATAAAGAGCCTGACTTTGCTGACGTAAAGCAGGGTGCTTGGTATTACGATGCGGTAAAATATTGCTTTAACCGTGGATATATGAACGGTACAAGTGATACTAAGTTTGATCCTAACGGTAAGGTGACTCGCGAGATGTTCGTTAAGGTTCTCGCAAATCTGGCAGGTGCAGATCTCAGTTCCTATACCTCTTCATCCTTTAAGGATGTTAAGGCCGACAGCTGGTACGGCCCTGCGGTAGAGTGGGCGTATGAAAACGCTCTTACTTCGGGTATGAGCAATGATACCTTCGGTGTCGGTCAGTACATCACCCGTGAACAGTTGGCAGCGTTCCTTACAAGATACGCTCAGTATACAAAGAAGAACACTACCGGCAGAACAGATCTCAGCGTGTTTAAGGATGCGGGTAAGATATCCGACTGGGCTAAAGATTCTGTATCCTGGATGGTATATAAGGGCTTTATAAGCGGTATGGATGCCACCACTCTTGATCCCAAGGGTACGGCAACAAGAGCGCAGATGGCTGTTCTTATAAATGGGTATATGAACGAGTACGGACTTAACGTGTTTGCATAAACGAGGTAGGTATGAAAAAAATACTTGTTATAAACGGTCCTAATATTAATATGTTAGGTAAACGTGAGCCGGGCATATACGGTAGTGAAACCATGGAGAGCGTCAACCAAAGACTTGCCGATGAGGCAAAAGCTCTTGACTGTGAGATAGATTTCTATCAGTCTAATATAGAGGGTGAGCTTGTTGATGCGATACAGCAGACACAGGGAAAGTATGACGGTATAATAATCAATCCTGCCGCATATACTCATACCTCTGTTGCCATCCGTGATGCACTTGCGTCGGTTGATACACCTGCCATAGAGGTTCATATTTCCAATATACACAAAAGGGAAGAGTTCAGACACACGTCCCTTACCGTACCCTCTTGCATGGGTCAAATATGCGGACTTGGTACCGACGGATATATATTGGCGTTATATAAATTAGTAAAATTTTAAGGAGCTGAAATTCAGCTCCTTAATTTTTTTATTATTTCATTTGCCGTTCTGTTTGGGTCGGTATCCACGTCGATTATGATATCAGCAACCTCTTTGTAGTAAGGCGCCCTTTTATCATACAATAGTTTCATTTTGTCATCATCCACCGAGGAAAGAGGTCTGCCTTCGCGAGCAAGGCAGGATATATCACGCTTGAGCCAAATAACTATCGAGTTTCGCATAATAGTACGGCGGTTATCCTCACTGATCACCGCACCTCCGCCTGTAGCTATTACTTTCCTTTCATAGTCGCAAGCATGCTTTATACATTCGGCTTCAATTTCTCTGAAATATTCTTCGCCTTCGGTTGCAAATATTTCGGGTATAGATCTGCCTTTCTTTTTAACTATCATATCATCGGTGTCAAGGACGTTTCGTCCAAGCTCATTTGCTATGATACTCGAAAGGGTAGTCTTACCGCTACCCGGCATACCTACAAGGATTATATTTACCTTGTCAAGCTCAAGGATACGGCGGATACGCTCTATCTCACTGTCCGCTACCTTGGTGTCAAAAAACAGTTCGTGGGCAAGCTTAGCCTGTGCTACAAGCATGCTTAATCCGTTGGTATGAGGTATACCTCGCTTTTTTGCGTCAATGAGCAGATTTGTTTTTGACGGATTATATATTACGTCAATAACTCCACAGAGCTTTCTGAAGGGCTCTAAATCAATTATAGTGTCCTCAATTTTGGGATACATCCCTACCGGAGTACAGTTTATAATGATCTCTGCATCGTAGTGGAGATATAGGTTATCATAGTTATTCTCACCCTTACGGCTCACTACAATTATCTCTCTTGCACCTTCGTCTTTGGCAACGGCCTGTGCGGTAAGTGACGTTCCTCCGCTTCCCAATATAATAACCTTTTTGTTATCAAAGGATATTCCCGCGCTTTTTGCCATGTGGCTAAATCCGTAATAATCGGTATTATCACCGTACAGTTTACCGTTACGGTTGACTATAGTGTTTACCGATCCTATCTTTTTTGCGCGGTCGGATATCTCATCAAGATAGGGAAGGACAGCTTCTTTGTACGGGATAGTGACGTTAATACCATTAAAATTATGCTCACGCATAAAATCCAAAAGATCCTCGGGAGCTATTTCACAAAGAGTATAGTTTTTGTTTCCAAGTTCCTTGTGTATCGGTACCGAATAACTGTGACCTAACCTTTTACCTATAAGAGCGTACATATCACACCTCAAGGTAGTTTCCGAGGAAAGCAAAGAATTCGGGTTCTTGCTCAAGCTCGGAGATAAGAAGACGGATGTCTTTTGAGTAGACCGAAGCCTCAAAATCTAAGTAAAACATAAACTCAAAGTCTTTACCTGCTATTGGACGGCTTTCGAGCTTTGTCAGGTTAACACCAAGTACAGAGAACTTTGAAATTATGGAATAGAGCGAACCGGGACGGTGAGGAACGGTAAACATAATACTTATCTTGTTGGCTCCGGGATATATATCCAGTTCCTTTGATATACATATAAATCTTGTATAGTTGTTATCGCTGTTCTGTATTTTGTCGCAAAGTATGGACAGATTGTACAGCTCAGCACAGTTACGTGAAGATATTGCGGCAATATCACGGCGTTCACTTTCGGATACTATCTTTGCGGCAGTTGCTGTATTTTCGCATGGGATGATCTTAACGCCCATAGAGGAAAGA
>JBGUUX010000055.1:0-11652 GCA_045133915.1 Eubacteriales bacterium
ATATTTAATCAATATCTGTTGGTTGGTGAATTGAATAGAAATAATTAATTATTTCACATGTCCGACCGACTTTTTCGACAGTCTGAAGTCATCACGCAAGTGATGACTTCTTTTTTAGTCTATTATTTTATAAAAATCTCTTTACACTTCGGCTAAAATGTGATAAAATATACCGAAGGAGTGTTGACAGTATGATAGTTGATATGCATTCACATATACTACCCGGCGCCGATCACGGCTCGGACTCTGTGGAGACCTCGGTCGCACAGGTCAAGAGAGCTATAGAGGCGGGAGTTACGGCAATACATTTAAGCTCTCATTTCTATCATCACCGTGATACGGTCGAAGATTTTCTTGCAAGACGTAAGCATTGTTACGACAAGCTTATGGCAGCTCTTGACGAGGAGACCAAGTCTAAGATAACCTTTGTTTTGGGTGCGGAAGTGACCCTTGAGGTTGATCTTAAGGACGAACCCCGTTTAAGAGAACTTTGTATCGGCGAGACCGACAACATACTTATAGAGATGCCCAATATGAAGTGGACAAACTGGACCTTCAACGCGCTTTACGATATAAGCACGCGTCACGGAGTGCGTCCGCTGATAGCCCATGTTGACCGTTATGACGAAAAGCAGTGTAAAAAGCTTTATGAATACGGTTACAACTGTCAGCTTAACGCCTCATCCTTTAACAGATTGATCTCCCGACATAAGTCGATGAAGCTTCTTTACGATGGCAACGCCCATGTTATAGGCAGTGACGTCCACGGCAAAGAGGCAAAAGAATATGATTATTATGAAAAGGCGCTGAAGCATATCTCTCCCTTTAAGGACGAGCTTATGAATTATGCCGCAGGGCTTTTAGGATTATAAATGGAGCATATAAGCATTATTCATTCATTACAACCGAATAAATGCGATCTCCCTTACGCAAGTCTGGAGGATATCAAGCTTACGGGGATCCTGCCCGCAAACGTTCTTGGCGTTATGCAGTATATACCCACGGAAGCTGATATGCAGACAAGGCAGAGCGTTTTTAAATATCTGTTTGAGTACGGCACCGCTGAGTTAGAAGCTCTTTGTGTTCAGCTCCATGAACTTGGTGAACTTTATAAGGCTTATGACAGTGCGGAAGACGGCGCAACAAAAAAGTATGTTTTTGCTGCTATATTATATAGACAGTACCTATTCTACAAAAGCTCGTCAGAGATCAATATAGATGCAGGTTTTTTTGAAAACTTTAAATTACATTTTACCGATCTCTACGACGTTACTCTTTTTGATGAAGCAAAGAGCGTATATAATACCCTTACGAGAAATACAGGCGTAGAGATTAAGGAATCTAACCTTGTCTTTAAGAAGGCAGAGGGAAGAGGATATATAAGTGACATCCTACGGTGCGCAGGTGAGATGGGTATAGAGCTTAATGATCACAGCTTCACTTCAAAGGAGTTTGGCGCTGATATAGCCGCCTCTCTTGAAACTCTTTTCACGGATAAGTGGAAAGAACTCTCACTTTATTATGATAAATATAAAGCTACGCTTGACCGAGGTATACTCGATTATGCGGATCAGATTGATTTTTATATTTATAATACAAAATTAGCACTTGAATATATCGGCCACGGTATACCACTGTGTTATGCCCATTGCGGCGAGGATATCTCTATTGCCCAAGGGTACGATATAACCCTTATGGCAAAGCAGTGCTATGACATAATACCGAACGATATAAGCTTTTCTGCCTCTGAGCCCGTATATTTTCTTGCGGGAGCAAACGGCGGCGGCAAGACCACCTATCTCAGAACGGTTGGCGTTTGCGTCATTATGTCACTTTGCGGTTGTCCTGTTCCTGCAAGACGTTCAAGAGTTTGCAGACTTCATTCTCTTCTTACACATTTCCCCCGTGACGAGCGCTTTGAGCTTGACGGAAGATTTCTCGACGAGCAGAGACGTGTGGACTATATACTTTCGGCTATGGGAGAGCGCAGTCTTATACTTTTAAACGAGACATATGCTACCACCAATGAAGAAAAAGCGTCTGAGATGACCTGTTTGCTTGCCGATAAGCTCAAAAATGAGGGTCAGTTTGCGGTATACGTGACTCACCAAAAAAAAGCTCAGGAAACTGATATTCCTTTGCTTACCTGCGTGGTGGATGAAGCCGACAGCGGAAAACGTACCTATAAGATAAGACCGTTAAGCAAGTCTGTGGGTTCCTACGCTGAAGATATACTTAAAAAATATTCGCTGTCAAGAGCCGATCTTGAAGAAAGGTTCGGTATATGAAGTACAGTATATTATATAAGACCCCACAGGGTCAACAGACGTCCTCTCTGATATACGATCTGTCAATAGACCGATGTATAGCAAACCTTTCTGCGGACCTGCGTAAAAACGATTATTTTTGCCGTATACTGTCAAGTCCTTTGACAAGGGTAGAGGATATACTCTATCGCAGATCCATACTTTCGGATTTCTGCGAAAACACGGCTCTTTTTTCAGAGCTGAAGACTCTTTTTACAAGATACGATAAGCTTAAAGCCGATTGGCTTGAGCTTAAAGGTAGCGGAGAACGCGTATCGGCAGAGCGGGGAAGCGAAGCGATGCTTGATTACGTTTATTCCTCACTTAAGGTAACCGCTCTTTTCCCCAAGACCATACTTTCCTTCTTTTCCTCTATAGTTGAGGCGTTTGAGGGGTATGAGATAGCCTCCGAGGGACTTACCTCCCTTCGTGACTATGCAAAGCACCTTCTTGAAAACAAGTCCTTAAAGGAGATAGAGGATATAGCCTCTCACTTTATGTACAATGCTCCTTCGGACTATGACTTTGAACTGGTGTGCAGTATCGGTGACGCCCTGAATTGCGTGTCTGCCGAGATATGCTCGGTCTTGGATAGGGAAAAGAAGAAGAATTCTCTGTTGTCCATTCTTTCCAAGAAAAAGACAAAAGAGGGTGTGACAGAGAACCAAAGTGACGATGCTCGCGGATACGCTCTTGAGATACTCGGCGAAGCGATGTATCAGACAGACAGATTACTGTCTGACGTTACCGACGCTATATACGATAGCTTGTACGGTATATCCCGTGAGCTTGACTTTTACGAGGTAGCGCTTAAGTATACGGATTTCCTTAAAAACAGTGGCAAACCGTACTGCTATCCCGAACTTACCAAGGGGCAGATAAGTGCAAACGAGCTGTACGATCTTTTCCTTCTTACCGAGGGCAAGTGTGAGGTCTATCCTAACGACGCCGACTTTACGGGGTATAACGGAGTGCTTATCCGAGGCAAGAACAATACGGGTAAGACCACATTTCTGCGTTCTGTTGCAACGGCACAGCTCTTTTGTCAGGCAGGACTACCTGTAGCAGCAGCAGCGGCAAGTTTTCCCGTATTCAGCGGTATCTACACCCACTTTTCAAGCGCCGAGGAGGAGTTTGAAAAGGGGGACGTGTCAGGTCGCTTTGAGGGTGAGGTCAAGGCTGTAGCGGCCATAATGGATAATATAACCGACGGCAGCTTGGTTATCCTTAACGAGACCTTTCAGACCACGGCTTATGATGAGGGAAGCCAAGCCATCTACGGTATACTCCGCGCTATGACCAAGCTTAACTGTCATTATATATTCGTAACCCACCTGACGCAGCTCTTTGATATGCTTGGTGAGGATACGGCAAAATTAGAAAGTTCAAACGGTGAGACTCCGTTTACAATAAAAAAACTTTAAGGAGAATAAGAACATGAAAAGATTAGTTTGTTTCTTATTAACAGTGATCATGCTCGTAGGTATGATCCCCATGACGGCAATCGCCGAAGACGGTGCTCTTTCCTTTACCGACGTTCAAGAAAAGCACTGGTTCCACGATGCAGTTAAGTACTGTGTAGACAAGGGTTATATTGCAGGTATGAATGAGACCATGTTCGCACCTAACAAGAACCTTACCAGAGCGCAGTTCGTAACCATCCTTGCTAAGTTTGACGGTGTTGACCTTACTCAGTATGAGAACAAGGACGCAGGCTTTGAGGACGTTAAGACCTCTCATTGGTGGAACGAGGTTGTATGCTGGGCAGTAGAGAACGGCATCACAAGTGGACTTTCCGCAACCAAGTTCGGTCCTAACAACGACGTTACAAGAGCTCAGCTTGCAAGATTCTTCTACGTTTATACTGAGAAGACCGGCGGCGACGTTAAGGGCGCTGCTGATATCAGCGTATATCCCGATGCTTCCAAGATTGCAGATTGGGCTAAGGCTCCTATCGAATGGGCAGTTTCCGTAGGCCTTATTTCCGGTGTGGCAAAGGACGGCGTAAATTACCTTGATCCCAACGGCAAGGCTACAAGAGCTCAGGCTGCAGTTATGTTTATGAACTATGATCAGCTTAAGCCCGCTATTCCCGACTACGACGGTCGTATAGTATTCTGGGGCGACTCTCTTACACAGGGTATCTTCACAGGCTTCAGTGACGTTTCTCCTATGCCTTATCCCGAAACTGTAGGTAAGATCCTCAACTGCGAGATCAAGAACTACGGTATCGGTTCCGAGATGGCTTATCAGATCGCAGGCCGTCAGGGCGGTCTTCCCGTATATGCATATGCAACACCTGACGAACCTTTCGTGATTCCTGCAGACACCACTCCCGTAGAGATCTGTCTCTACAACGAGTTTATCGACGAGACCTACTCTGCTACCAACTTTATCGGTATCGGTAATCAGGGTCTCTTCCAGGGTATTAACCCCATTAATGTAGGTGGCGTTCTCGGTGAAGTTAAGTGGGTAGAAGGCTCTAACTACACCTTTACACGTCTTGAGGCAGGTGAAGAGGTTACTCTTACCGATATGACTCTCGTTGAGACCTTTGGTATGAGAGACAAGCGTGAAGACGATATCGTTGTTTTCTGGATCGGTCATAACGACTGTCCTGCAGCAAACGACACCGAAAAGTTTGACGAGATCATCGGCTATCTCGACGCTATGATCGAGTACGCAGGTACCGAAAAATATCTCGTTATGGGTCTTATGGCAGAGCGTTACGTTCCCGGTTATGCTGAGATCAACGCAGCTATCAAGGCACATATGGAAGAAAAGGGTGAGGGCGAAAAGTTCCTCGACATCCGTACCTACCTTGCAGATCCCACACACCTTGACAGACTTGGTATTGAGCCTAACCAGGGTGATAACACTATGGACCTTGAGTGGATCGAAAAGGGTTGGGTTCCCGAGTCTCTCCAGTCCGAGAAATTCAGCAAGCAGGGTTACTCTCTCCACCTTAACCAGTACGGTTATGATCTCGTTGCAGAGAAGCTTGTTGAGACCTTCATCGAGCTTGGTTACGTAACTGAGTAATATTAAACCACATAAACGCAAAAAAAGACGGGAAACCGTCTTTTTTTGTTGCTTTTATATCGTCTTTATGATAGAATGAAGTTATGAATAACAAGGAGCGGCTTATGAAAAAAATTATCTCTGTATTACTTGTTTTAGCTATGCTCGTACCCATGAGCATCTTTGCGGTGGAGGGTGGCGAAATCCCCTTTACCGACGTAAAGGAAAGTCATTGGTGGTATGAGGCAATAGCATACTGTCATGAAAACGACCTGCTTAACGGTATGTCCGAAACCGAGTTCGGCCCTACCGTAACACTTACAAGAGCCATGTTCGTTCAGGCCCTTGCAACATTTGATGGTGTAAGAAAGGACGATCTTCGTAACGAAGCATCCCCCTTTACCGACGTTAAGGAAAGCCATTGGTTCTATACTGCGGTAGAGTGGGCAAGACAGCAGGGTATAGTTGGCGGTATGACAGATACTACCTTTCAGCCTAACGGCGCACTTACCCGTGCACAGATGGCAAGACTTTTCCATCAGTATGCAATATACAAGGGACTTAACACCGACACAGAGGCGGATATTTCCTCCTTTGACGATAGCGCACAAATTCCCGCTTGGGCGCTTGACGGTATGAAATACTGTGTAGGCAGTGATCTTTTCGTTGGCTCTGATAACAAGCTTACTCCCTCGGCAACAGCCACCAGAGCACAACTTGCAACCGTAATTATGAAGTTCCATGCTCTTGTAAACACAGGCTGTGACCATCAGTGGAGCATGTGGATGTGTACCATAGCACCCTCCGAGAGTGACAGCGGCATCGAAACAAGGATCTGCACCCTCTGTGACGCACAGGAAAGCCGTGTGGTTGAGGCGTATAAGGGACGTATAGTATGCTGGGGTGACTCTGTAACACAAGGTATCTTTACCGGTTTTGGTGATATAGCCGAGGTTCCTTATCCCGAACGCGTGGGACAGATCCTCGGTGTAGAGAGCTTAAACTACGGTATCGGCGGTGAGATAGGACAGCAGATAGCTTGCCGTCAGGGTGGAATACCCTTCTATGTATATGCAAGTGAAAGTATGCCCTTTACCATCCCTGCAGACAGAACTCCTGTGGAGATCGACCTTGTTCTTAACGAAGACGGTGATCCGGCAGAGATGGGTAACAACTATATATATTCTGCTATTAATCCTATGCGTATAGGCGGCGTGTTAGGTGAACTTACCAAGGTAGAGGACTCCAATATCTATCACTTCACCCGACTTGAAGAGGGCGAGTCGCTGACCTTTACCGAACTTGTACAGGTTGAAACGCATGGCATGCTGGATAGCCGCGAGGATGATATCACCGTGCTTTGGATATGCCATAACGATATATATCCTGCAAACGCACTCCCCGATCTTCTTGCCACCCTTGATGCCATGATAGAGGCTTGTCCTAACGATGAATACGTGGTGCTGGGTCTTATGGGTGAGCGATACGTAAAAGACTATGCTGCGCTTAACGCGGGTATCAAGGCTCACCTTGAGTCTAAGGGCGTTGGTGAAAAGTACCTTGACGTGCGCACCTATCTTGCAGATCCTCAGCATTTAGTGGATCTGGGTATCACTCCCAACGAGCGCGATGAATACTTTATGTCAAACGGTTGGATCCCCGCATCTCTTCAGGCGGCAGACGAGCTTCACTTAAACCAGCAGGGCTACGACCTGTTGGCGCAGTACGTGGCTGACAAGATCATAGAACTTGGATACTTAACTAACTAATGTAAAATGCAAAATGCAGAGTGCAGAATGCAGAATTAAGGAAGAAAACCGCTAAAGCGGTTTTCAACCATAATTATTCATAATTCATTATTCATTAAACAGAGAGGATATGAAATGAAAAAAGTTATTTGTATATTATTGACTGTATTGATGTTCATCCCATTTTCTATCAACGCAGCCACAGCCGAATACGACCCTCAGGTACCCTTTGCCGATGCCAAGCCCGGTGCATGGTACTACAGCGCAGTTAAATACTGCAAGATAAACGGTCTTCTTAACGGTATGACCGAGGATAACTTCGGTCTTAACACCACCGTTTCAAGAGCGATGTTCGTTCAGGCTCTTGCAAACTTTGAGGGGGTAGATGCCGAGGATCTGCGTGACGAGGCTTCACCCTTTACCGACGTTAAGGAGAACCATTGGTTCTATACTGCGGTAGAGTGGGCAAGACAGCAGGGAATAGTAGGCGGAATGACCGAAACTACCTTTGCACCCAACGGTGCGCTTACCCGTTCTCAGATGGCGCGACTTTTCTGTCAGTACGCCAAGTACAAAGGTCTTAATACAGATAAAACGGCTGACCTTTCGGTTTTCAGCGATGCGTCAAAGGTACAGGCATGGGCAAAGGAGGGTATGGAATACTGCGTTGCCACCGGTCTCTTTGTAGGTGACGGCGGTAAGCTTGATCCTAACGCAAAAGCTACCAGAGCACAGCTCGCTGTAGTGCTTTATAAGTTCGATTATCAAAATAAATTCGGTCATGCTATCCCCGATTCCACAGACGCGGATGCTTGTCTTGTGGAGAGAACCGAGAAAAAAAGAGTAGTCGTTTACGGCGACAGCATGGCACAAAGACTTGAAAAAAAGCCTCTTGTAGACTATGTAAATGAAAAGTCTGAAGTAGGTATGGTTTCTATAAGGAACTACGGTATCGGCGGCGAGATGGCAGAGGCAGGCGGCTTCAGACAGGGAAGTATCGCTATATATGCCGAGCCTATGACTATACCTGCAGACAAAACTCCCGTACCCGTTACCCTTGTTACAGATGAAGGCAATCGAAAGGATCTCGGCTATTTTGGTGACGGAGTTTCCAATGAATTTGTTATAGCCGGTGTAGAGGGAAAAATATCCTATGACGGCGGCAAGGCAACCTTTACCCGCAATACTGCAGGTGAAGCGGTAGAAGTTACAAACCGTACCCGTATCATTACTCCTGCAATGCAGGACCGCCGTGATAACGATATCCTGGTTATATGGACCGGCAGTAATAACCGATATAGTGCCGCAAACGCATATAAGCTGGTGGATACTATCAACGAGATGATAAAGTATCATCCTAATGACGAATACGTTATCGTCGGTCTTACCTCCCTTGACTATATGCCCGAGGTTGACGGAGTAAACGACGTACTTCGTGAAGCTTACGGTGATCATTTCCTTGATCTCAGAGCATACCTTATGACCGAGCAATGTCTACTCGACAACGGCATTACTCCTACGTCGGCAGACTATGCCAACCTTGAAAAAGGTGAGATCCCCGCATCACTTCTCGCTGATACTATTCACGGAACTGCGACCTTCTACGATATAGTATCTAAAATGATAGCGGAACATGTCAAAGAATTAGGTTATTTATCGTAAAAGACTTGCAAAATATAAATAAATATTGTATAATAAGTTAATCAATTCTAAGGAGAATTACTTAAATGAACATTATTGAATCTTATCAGAAAAAAGTAGACGAGCTTTTCGCTACAGTAAGAGAGACTCAGATGGACAAGATCAGAGAAGCAGGTAAGATGATGGCGGATGCTATGTGCGCTAAGAAGAACATAGTTATCCACGATACAGGCCATATCATCAACGGCGAGATGATCCAGCGTTCCGGCGGTCTCGTAGCTCCTCAGCACCTCAGATACTACCTCGTTACTGAGGATGGCGGTCTTGTAACTCCCGAGTTCAAGGCTAAGAACCTCAACATGGAGGGTATGGCTGAGCTTGTTTACCGTTGTTCACATATGACAGGCGACGGCGACGTACTTATTATCGGTTCCGTTTCCGGCCGTAGCGATCAGGTCGTTGACCTTGCACTCACCTGCAAGAGCCACGGCGTTAAGATCATCGCAGTTACATCTATGGACTACACCACTCAGGTTAAGTCTGCTCACACCAGCGGTCTCAGACTCTTTGAGGTAGCTGACCTTGTTATTGACAACTGCGCACCCCTCGGTGACGCTATGATGGATCTTCCCGGTTACGAGATGCCCTTCGGTCCTGCATCCGGTCTCAGCGCAGTATACATCATGTGGCAGGTTTACGCTGCTTGTATCGAGGAGATGGCTAAGAGAGGCCTCAAGCCCGGTATCCTTAAGTCCTCCAACACTCCTGGCGGTGACGAGTATAACCTTACTCTCGAGCACCTCTACCAGGAGCGCGGCTATTAAATTTACAACAAAAAAGACGGCGTCCTGCCGTCTTTTTTAAACAAAAGGAGAATTATATGAAAAGGATAATTACGTTATTATTAGCATTATTAATGCTTGTTTCTTCGTTTAACTTCACGGTAAGTGCCCAAGAACCCTTTGACGATGTAAAGGACAACCATTGGTACTACAGAGCCGTAGAGTATTGCTATAACACTGGGCTTATGAGTGGTATGTCTCCCACATCATTCGGACCTTCAGTTAAGGTAAACCGCGAGATGTTCGTTAAGACCCTTGCAAATATGGAGGGTATAAACGAGGATGAGTACAGAGTAGAGACTTCTCCCTTTAAGGATGTAAAGCTTAATCAGTGGTATGCTCCCGCAGTAGAGTGGGCAAGACAGACAGGTATCGTTGCAGGTCTGTCCGAAACCGAGTTTGGTGTAGGCAAGCCTATTACCCGTGAGCAGATTGCAAGACTGCTTCGCGGTTATGCAGAGTATAAGGGTAAGGCGCTTAAGTCTACCGACGATCTTTCTGCATTCGTTGATGCAGACAAGATAAGCTCCTGGGCGCTTGACGGCTTTAAGTACGCTATTGCAAACGGTATATTCAAGGGTAACGCAAAGAACGAGCTTAACCCCCGAGGTAATGCTACCAGAGCTGAGCTTGCAACTATCTTAAAGGCTGTAAGAGCCTATGAGAACAACGTTCTTGTTGCTTGGGGCGATTCTCTTACACAGGGTATTATCGAGGGCTTCCACGATATATCTGACAGTCCCTATCCCGAGCACACAGGTGAACTTCTTGGTGTTCCCGCATATAACTTCGGTATCGGCGGTGATACCGCAGAGGCTATTGCTATCCGTCAGGGTGGTATTGCAATCTACGTTGACAGCCTGACTATCCCTGCAGATAAGACTGCGGTTGATATCACAATCAGAGCTGAGGACGGTTATACTACCAAGAATATCAACGAAAACGGTGACAAGGGTCTTAACCCCGTAACCATCGACGGTATCAAAGGTAATATTATCGGTGACTGGGAAGAGGGTTATAAGTTCCAGCGTCTTGAAGCGGGTGAGAAAAAGGTAATTACCTCCGAGACCCGTATAATCACCGACGGTATGGGCTTTGATTATACCAACGCTATCCTCGTTATATGTTCAGGTGCCAACAACACAAAGGAACAGGAGTGGCACGACGATCCCGTGGCGCATCTCCAGTACCTCTGTCAGATCCAGCAGAAGATGGTTGACTACGCAGGTACCGATAACTTTGTTATCATAGGACTTCCCAAGGTAAGATTTATGCAGAAGATCCCCAGATACAACTACGTGCTTGAAGAGTACTGGGGCGAGCATTACCTTGACGTAAACGAGTATATGATGTCCGAGCAGGCGTTTATCGATAACGGAATAAAGATGGCAGGTAAGGATAAAAAGGACGTAGCAGAGGGATATATTCCAAGAACTTTCCTTGATCCCCTCCAGCAGCTCCATCCCAATCAGATGGGTTACGATATGATGTCAAAGCTCTTGGCTGATAAGATCTACGAATTAGGTTATCTTAAATAAGAAAATCGGCGGATAATTATCCGCCGATTTTTTGATGTGTATGGGTACGGTGACTTACCGTTTATAATTCATTTTTACACAGATCCTCAAAGGTCTCGCGCTTAACTGCGATATAAGGACCGTTCTTGCCTATCATAACGATAGGTGCTTTGGGGATTCTGTTATAGTGGGATGCCATGGCGTAGTTGTACGCACCTGTTACAAACACCGCAACAACGTCGCCTCTTACGGGCTTACACAGCATCATACCCTCACCGATAAGGTCACCGCTCTCACAGCAGCGCCCCGCAAGGGTGCATTCATAGTCGGCAGGGATATCAGCCTTGTTTGCAACCACCGCATCATATCTTGACTGATAAAGAGCGTATCTGGGGTTGTCGGGCATACCGCCGTCGATGGAAACGTAGTTTTTAAATCCGGGGATCTCCTTGACACCGCCAACGGTGTAGAGGGTTATACCCGAGTCGGCTACAATGCTTCGACCCGGCTCAAGTAAGAACTTGGGCTGATTAAGACCAAGATCCTTGCATATCTTTTTACAGAGGGTAGCAATACC
>JBGUUX010000056.1:0-16726 GCA_045133915.1 Eubacteriales bacterium
ATTGCGACAGTTTGCGTTCCGCAAACTCCTTGCATAATTCCACCAACCGTATCAAAGATACGGGGTGTCATGGATCTGCATTCTGCATTCCGACTGAAAGGAGGGTTATTGTGAGCTTTGAATTTAAAGACTTAAGCGAACGCAAAAAGCTGATACTTCAGGCTATAATCGACGCTCATATAAGCGGCGGAGAGCCGGTAGGATCTAAGTATCTTACACAAAACCTTCCTATATCTATATCCTCTGCCACCATCCGTAACGAGATGGCGGAGCTTGAGGAGATGGGACTCTTAGAGCAGCCTCACACTTCGGCAGGCAGAGTGCCAAGCGAATACGGCTACCGTTTTTACGTAAACTCTCTTATGAAGGGTTACGAGATGACAATGAAGGAGCTTGACGAGCTTAACCGCCTGACAAAGTCTAAGCAGGAAAAGCTTGATAAGATCCTTGAATCAGCCGCTAAGCTGATGGGCAATATGACCAACTATACAGCCCTTGCATTTAAGGGCAATACACCTACAACGGTAATCACTCAGTTCAAGACCATGCGTATGGGCTCGGGTAAGTTCTTACTTGTAATGATGACAAGTGATGAAAACGTACAGACCAAGGTCATCAATCACGGCTTTGAGGTAAGCGATGACTCACTTGAACGTCTTGAAGCTGTACTGAACGGATATCTCTGCAACGTAGACCTTGAGCAGGTTACTCTGTCTCTTATCTCCGAGATGGAGCGTGCGGTGGGTATCGAAGCCGCTGCCCTTATAAACCCCATAGTCAAGGGTGTTTACGACGTCATCAACCAGACAGGTACGGGTGAGATAAAGTTCCAGGGTGTAGACAGACTTCTGCAGTATCCCGAATTTTCGGATATAGGCAGATTCAGAGGACTTCTCGGCGCTATCGAAAAGAAGGACGACATACTTGATATACTTTCTCATTCCAAAAAGGATGAGATCAACGTATATATAGGTTCGGAAAACTCTGTGGACGTTATGAACAACTCCACGTTGATATTCAAAACCATTACACAGGGAGATAAGGTGGTAGGCGCTATCGGCGTTATAGGCCCCTGCCGTATGGATTATTCCAAGGTTATTGCTACCGTGGACTATCTCTCCCGCAATATCCAGCAGATGATGGATAACGATAAACTACTTCCCGATAAGGAAAGCGAGGATAAACAATGACAGAAGAAATTCTCAACGAAGAAGTTGAAGAAGTAAAGGAAGAGGCTCCTTGCGAAGAGGTCAAGGAAGAAGCTCCCAAGAAGGAAAAAAAGGATTGCAAGAAGCATAAAAAAGAAATAGAAGAGCTTAATGCAAAGATCGCCGAGCAGGAGGACAAATACCTCAGAGTTGTGGCAGAGTACGAAAACTTCCGCCGCCGTGCAAGAGAAGAGAAGGACGCCTGCTACACCGACGCTTATGCAGATGCGATAAAGGAGATTCTCCCCGTTATCGACAATCTGGAGAGAGCGGCAGCATTTAAGGATAACGACAAGGTATCCGAGGGCGTGGCACTTACCCTTAACCAGTTCAAGGCAACTCTCGAGAAGATGGGAGTTACCGAGATCGAAGCTGAGCCCGGTACACCCTTTGATCCCAATTTCCACAATGCGGTAATGCATTGCGAGGACGAGAGCTTAGGCGAAAACGTAGTAGCCGAGGTATTCCAGAAGGGATACGTTAAGGGAAATAAGGTTATCAGATACACAATGTGTAAAGTAGCCAACTAAATGCAAAATGCAAAATTAAAAATGCAAAATTAAGGATGATTTTTGCAAAGCAAAAATCACCATTAAATATAAATTTGAATTTTACCTAATTTAGGAGGAAAATAAAATGGGAAAGATTATTGGTATTGACTTAGGTACAACAAACTCTTGTGTTGCAGTATTCGAAGGCGGCGAGCCTATCGTAATACCCAACCCCGAAGGAGCAAGAACAACTCCTTCCGTTGTAGCATTTACAAAGGATAACGAAAGAATGGTAGGTCAGGTTGCTAAGCGTCAGGCTATCACCAACCCCGACAAGACCATCATGTCCATCAAGCGTGAGATGGGTACAAACTACAAGGTAAACATCGACGGCAAGGCGTACACTCCTCAGGAGATATCCGCAATGATCCTTCAGAAGCTGAAGGCTGATGCAGAGGCTTACCTCGGTACAAGTGTTTCTCAGGCTGTTATCACAGTTCCTGCATACTTTTCTGATGCACAGCGTCAGGCTACCAAGGACGCAGGTAAGATCGCAGGCCTTGAGGTTATGCGTATAATCAACGAGCCTACCGCAGCTGCTCTTGCATACGGTATGGATAAGGAGCATGATCAGAAGATCCTCATCTTCGACCTCGGCGGCGGTACATTTGACGTATCTCTTCTTGAGATCAGCGACGGCGTATTTGAGGTTCTTGCAACCGCAGGTAACAACCGTCTCGGCGGTGATGACTTCGATAAGCGTATCATCGACTGGATCGCTCAGACCTTTGCGGCTGAGAACGGCGGTCTTGATCTCAGAAATGACAAGATGGCTCTCCAGAGACTTAAGGAAGCAGCAGAGAAGGCTAAGATCGAGCTTTCCGGTATGGCTTCTTCCAACATAAACCTCCCCTTCATCACAGCAGACGCTACAGGCCCCAAGCACTTTGATGCTACTCTTACCAGAGCTAAGTTTAACGAGATCACAGCTGACCTCGTTGAGGCTACCATGGCTCCCACCAGACGCGTTCTTTCCGACGCAGGTCTTTCTGCTTCTCAGATCGACAAGGTTCTCCTTGTTGGTGGTTCCAGCCGTATCCCTGCAGTTCAGGAAGCTGTTAAGAGCTTCATCGGCAAGGAGCCCTTCAAGGGTATCAACCCCGACGAGTGCGTAGCTCTCGGTGCGGCTGTTCAGGCAGGCGTTCTCGGCGGCGACGTAAAGGATCTTCTCCTTCTCGACGTAACACCCCTTTCTCTCGGTATCGAGACCCTCGGCGGTGTATTCAATAAGATCATCGAGCGTAACACCACCATTCCTACCAAGAAGAGCCAGATCTATTCTACCGCAGCTGACGGTCAGACCGCAGTTACAGTACACGTTCTCCAGGGTGAAAGAGAAATGGCAAGCGGTAACACCTCTCTCGGTCAGTTCAACCTTGACGGCATTGCTCCCGCTCCCCGCGGTGTACCTCAGATCGAGGTAACCTTCGATATCGACGCTAACGGTATCGTTAACGTAACCGCACAGGATAAGGGTACAGGTAAGGAGCAGCACATCACCATCACCTCCTCCACCAATATGTCTCAGGAGGATATTGAGAAGGCTGTAAAGGAAGCTGAAAAGTTTGCAGAAGAGGACAAGAAGGCTAAGGAAAAGGTTGAGATCCGCAACAGAGCAGAGTCTATGGTATTCCAGTCCGAAAAGACTCTCGGCGAGATCGGCGACAAGCTTTCCGATGAGGATAAGGCTCCCGTAACTGCAGCAGTTGAAAAGCTCAAGGAAACACTTAAGGGTGACAACACCGATGCTATCAAGGCAGATACAGAGGCTCTTGAGCAGGCATTCTACAAGGTTTCCGAAAAGCTCTATGCACAGCAGGCTCCTCAGGGCGATCCCAGCGGCTTTAACGGTGCGCAGGGCTTCGGCGGTGCACAGGGTGGTGCAGACAACGGCACATACTACGACGCAGACTACGAAGATAAGACCTAATTGAAAGAAAATGCACACGTCACTCGGCGTGTGCATTTACGAGGTTATATAGATGGCAGACAAAAGAGACTATTACGAGGTCCTTGGCATCCAGAAGGGAGCAAGCGAGGACGAAATAAAGAAAGCCTACCGTAAGATGGCAAAGCAGTATCACCCCGACCTTCATCCCGGTGATAAAGAGGCTGAAGCTAACTTCAAGGAGGTAAACGAGGCGTATTCGGTACTCTCCGACGCTGATAAGAAGGCAAGATACGACCAGTACGGCCATGCGGGTGTAGATCCTAACGCAGGCTTTGGCGGCGGCGGTTTCGGCGGTGGCTTCGGCGGCTTCGATTTTGGAGATATCGGTGATATCTTCGGTAGCTTTTTCGGTGGCGGCGGCACAAGCCAGCGTAGCCGTAACGCTCCCCAGCGAGGCTCTGACATTGAGGTAGAGCTTACTATTTCCTTTGAGGAATCAGCCTTTGGTTGCAAGAAGGACGTAACCTTTAAGAAGATCGAAAAATGTTCTGATTGCGGCGGTACGGGTGCCGAAAAGGGAACATCTGCCGAGACCTGTCCTACCTGTCACGGCAGCGGTCAGGTCAAGGTGACCAACCGTACACCCTTTGGCGTTATGCAGTCTACCAGAGTTTGTGACAATTGCCGCGGAACAGGTAAGATAATCAAGACTCCCTGTACCAACTGTCGCGGTACCGGTTACGTCAGAGTTTCCAAGACCATTGAGGTATCGGTACCTCAGGGAATTGCCGACGGTCAGCGCATATCTCTTCGCGGACTTGGTGACGACGGCAGAAACGGCGGTCCTACAGGTGACCTTATCATATATATCAGCGTTCGTCCTCACCGTATCTTTGAGCGTGGCGGTAACAATCTCTACTGTGAGATACCCATCACCTTTACAGAGGCGGCGCTTGGCGCAACCATTAAGGTTCCTACCCTTGAGGAGGATGCAGAGTTCATTATTCCCGAAGGAACACAGAACGGAACCTCCTTCCGTCTGCGCGGTAAGGGTATGCCCTCGGTACACAACCCCAAGAACAAGGGTGATATAGAGTTCACCGTGGCAATAGAGGTTCCCCGTAACCTTGACTCAAAGCAGAAGGATCTGCTCCGTGAGTTTGCAGATGCCTGCGGTGAAAAGCATTATCAGAAAAAGAAGAAGTTTTTCGACAAAAAGAAGAAATAAGAGGTAGATTATGAACTGGACACAGTTACGCGTAACCTGCAGAAGCGCACAGCTTGACGACGTTGTAGCCGTTATGAGTATGCTTGATAACAGACTTATGATAGAGGACTACAGCGATATCGAAACAGGACTTAACACTATTTACGGCGACCTTATAGACGAGACTATACTCAAGGCGGACAAGACTCATGCCAAGGTAAGCATGTATATCGACGAGCGCAACAACTACAACGATTATCTCCTCTTCATCAAGGAGCGCTTTAATGCTATGGGACTTGACTGCGACATCGAGCTTATCGGTGTTGATGACGAGGACTGGGAAAACAACTGGAAGCGTTTCTATAAGCCCTTAAAGATAGGCAACCGCCTTATGATCGTTCCCATGTGGGAGGATTATGAGGTCAAGGGTGACGAGCTCGTTATCAAGATGGATCCCGGTCTGGCATTCGGTTCCGGTACTCACGAGACCACCCGTCTCTGCGCTACTCTTATAGAGAAGCATATGCAGGAGGGCGACCACGTGCTTGACGTGGGAACAGGCAGCGGTATCCTTGCTATCTGTGAGTCTAAGCTTGGAGCCAAGGACATAAACGCTTACGATATCGACCCCGTGGCTGTCCGTGTTGCAAAGGAAAACGCAGAGAAGAACGACGTACATAACGTTACCTGCGGCGTATCCGACCTCTTAAAGGATGTTGATATGACCGGCGGTCTCTACGACTTTGTCAGCGCAAATATCGTTTCCGACATCATTATGCGTATGGCTCCCGACCTTGGCAGAGTTACCAAACTTGGAGCTACCGTATGTGTTTCCGGTGTTATCGACGAGTACGCAAAGGACGTTATCGACTGTATGGAGCGCAACGGTTTCGGCATCTCGGATATCATGTCCGACAACGGCTGGAAGGGTATAGTATTCAAAAGAGTTAAATAACAAAAATCCGCTTCGGCGGATTTTTTTGTTGAAAAAGATAGAAGCTTATGGTAAAATACAGACAGTATATAACCTAGGAGGTTTTTATGAATACATTTAAGAGGATATCGGCATTGATAATGCTGATTCTTATGCTGGTTTCTAGCCTGCCGATTTCGGGTATCGTTGCGGCTTCTCCTCAAAAGGCCGGTGTAACGACTCAGGTGACTGCTGCCGATAAACAAAGTGGAGTGGTAGTACGCCCCGATCGCGATAACGATGACGGCATCACCGTTGCTTCAAGCACCTCGCTTATTTACGGTGACGCTATCACAAGGGCACAGTGGCTCCATAACCTTGCCGTTGTGTTTGATATGACGGTAGAGTCGGACGATATGCCCGATAACTATTACAGCGACCTCAGTGAGTCGCATCAGTATTACAGCGATATCATACTGAACGTAGAGTTCGGCGTTATTGATATTCCCGCAGGCGGCAAACTTTATCCGGACAAGGTCATAGACCGTGATTTTGCGGTAAAGACCCTTAACTTCTGTCTGGGCTACAGACTTGACGAGGGTGAAAAATATACCTTTTCAGATTCTGCCGATTGCTCGGATCCGGTAAGTGCGCAGATAGCTGTTGACCGAGGCTGGGTAGCCCTGTCGGGCGGTAAGTTTTTGCCTGCTCTTACGGTTACCTCAGCAGAGGCAAAGAAGATGCTTGACGATGCCGCAGCCGTACTTGCAGAGAGCGTAGTTGCGGATAACTATACCGGCAGAGTTTCCTTTGCATATCAGGTTAAGACCGTACCCATGGGTACTGAGCTGTCCTACGATGAGGAGGCAAAGAAGCTCAGCATTATCTCCTGTCCCGTGGAGATATCAAAGGGCGAAAAGTTTACCGTTTTCTATGACAGCATTCCCAAGATATACGAAGCGGTATCGGTAACGAAGAGCGGAAATGTTACCGTAGTTACCGTAAACGATATAGATGCATCCGATGCTGTCAAGGACATGGATATACAGGGTATAGTTGGCTCTGAGGAGCTGGATATCATCCCTGCTGACGGTGTCGAGGTGGAGATAGAGGATGTTGAGGACGAATCGGGTCTTGCCAGAGCTTCGACTAAAAAGAAAAGCGTCAAAAGCACAAAGAAGCTTCAGATAGCTAACGGTGTGACCGTTACCTTGACAGTCAAGGTTACGAACGCCAGATTTGAATATGAGATCAAGGGAGGCAGGGTATACCTTGCCTGGGTTGCCGATACCGAGGTTAAATATTCTCTCGGCGGCAATCTTACCGAGCTTTTGGGCGGATTTAAAACGGTACCGATATTTACCGTTAAGTTTATGGGCGTAGGCTCCTTTGACGTCAACGTAACGATAGATCTTTCCGGCAGCTGTTCGGGTACGATCAAGAACCATCTCGTTATAGGTGTAGAAAAGGTCAGCGGGCAGTCTGTACGTATGGTCAGAACCTTCAAGCAGACAGACTATTATTTTACCATGAGCGCAACCGCAGGTGTTGCTCTTGAGGTCAGCCTCGGTGCTGATGTTGAGGTGGCAAGCTTTAAGGGCTACGGTAAGGTGGGAATGCAGGCCGTGGTTGAATCAACATATTACAGCGACGGCAAATATCCTCAGAACTGCACACATTTCGGCGCGTATATGTTTGCCTCGGTCGGTGTATCTTGCAGTATAACTATAATCGGATGGGAAACCGAGTTTGAGGAGGAGCTTGAATTATACAATGCCGATAACAGCCCTGTCAGATTTGTAACCCACTATGAGAACGGAAATCCCGTAGCATCCTGCCAGAGGGGAAATACCTACTATAACTTCTTCACCAAGTGGAATTCACGCTGGAACGGCTGCGGTTGGAGAGGCGGTAACGGAAGATACGGCCTTGACGGAAACGGCAATCCTATCCCCTTGTATTATTATTCACTTGCAGACGGTAAGGCAACCATAACCTCCTATAACGGCAACTCATCTTACGTTGCCATCCCTACCGAGCTTGACGGTTATCCCGTTGTTGCTATTGGTGCAAGTGCTTTTGCAGGTAAGAGAGTATGTAGCGTTACGATACCTGAGGGAGTTACCTCTGTAGGTATACGTGCCTTTGAAAACTGCGGATATCTCAGCGAGGTATCGCTTCCTTCTACATTGATGTCTCTTGGCGGTATGGCTTTTGCCAACACTGCTCTTGAAAGTGTTCATATACCTAAATCTCTTGAATCCTGCGGATATGAGCTGTACCGCGGTGTATATGCCTACGATTACGTTTTCCGCGGCAAGACCTACGGTCTGCAGGGAGGTCCTTTCTATGGTTGCGAAAGACTCAGGACCGCTACCTTTGAAGACGGTATTACATTTATTTCAGACAATCTTTTTAACGGCTGTACCGGACTTACCACGGTAACCATCCCCGATACGGTTACAAAGATCGAGGCGAGTGCATTCAAGGGTGCTCTGCGCCTGTCACAGCTTAAGTTGAGCAATAAGCTCACCTTGATAGAAAACGAAGCCTTCAGACTTTGCGTATCTCTTACAGGCGTTACTATAACCGATTCGGTTACCGAAATTTACGGATATGCCTTTGACAGCTGCGAAAACCTTTCGGAGGTCAAGCTTTCAAAAAATCTCGCTTCGGTAGGAGGCAGAGCTTTCGCTCATACCGCACTTTCGTCGGTGAATATACCTAAATCCCTCAATACCTGCGGCAACGAGCTTGACCGCGGTATATATGAGTGGTCCTATAATTTCAACGGTGTTGCTTATTCGCTTCGAGGCGGTCCCTTCTATTGCTGCGAGGATCTCAAAACCGTTACCTTTGAGGATGGAGCTACCAAGATTCCCGGAGGACTTTTCTCAGGCTGTACGGGACTTGAGGAGATAGTTATTCCCGACACCGTATCCGAGATAGGCGGTGCTGCCTTCAGAAGTGCGGTAAGATTAAAGAAGGTTACGTTTGGTAAAGCACTTACGGTCATAGGTGACGATGCTTTCGCTATATGTGTTTCTTTGCCCGAGGCTATCATTTCGGACAGCGTTACGTCTATCGGAGGATTTGCCTTTGCCGATTGTCCCAATCTTAAGAAGGTTACGCTTTCGAAGAAACTCAAGACCCTTGGCGGCAAAGCGTTTGCTGAATCTGGTATCGAGAGTGTATTTATTCCCAAATCCCTTAACGGATGCGGTGTAGCAAAGAGAAACGGAGTTTGGGACTGGGATCTCAATTATAACGGCAACACACTCAAGGGAGTAAGAGGAGCCCCCTTCTATAACTGTCAGAAACTTAAAAAGGTAGAGTTTGAAGAGGGAATAGAGGTCATCGACGAAAACCTCTTTGCTACCTGTATCGGTCTCGAGGAGATAGTTATTCCCGATACCGTTGTACATATCGAATCTTACGCCTTCCGTAACTGCTTTAATCTCAAAAAGGTTACTATGAGTGATTCGGTTAAGCGCTTCGGTGACGAGGTGTTCTTAGGATGCGCTTCACTTACCGACGTTAAACTGTCGCAGAACGTAGAATACATATGGGCAAGGGTCTTCTCGGGTTGTACCTCTCTTGAAACGGTAGATCTCCCCGATAATCTGACCACCGTAAGCAACGGTATGTTTAACGGTTGTACGGCGTTGAAGAGCATTGAGATCCCTGCCTCTGTAACCAAGATAGATGAAAACGGCTTCAAGGGATGTACTGCCCTTGAAAATCTGACTGTTTCAGAGGGAGGCAAGGTTGATACCATCAACAAATACGCCTTCGAAAACTGTTATCTTTTAAAGGATTCAAATATTTTCGACAGTGCGGTAACTATAGCCGACTGTGCCTTCAAGAACTGCGACAAGCTTACCAAGGCAGAGCTTCCCGCAACTCTTAAAACTTTAGGAAAAGAAGTATTCTACGGATGCGACTCATTGAAGACCGTAAGCTTTACGGATTACAGCATCACTACTTTGAACAACAATGCCTTTATGGAGTGTCCCGAGCTTACCGAGGTGACGCTTCCAAAGGGTCTTACTGCCATAAATTCTCAGGCATTCAAAAACTCCCCCAAGCTTACTAAGGCGACTATACCTCAGTCGGTAACTAAGATAGAGGCAAGCGCATTTTCTTATCCTACGGTTACCGTGATCTACGGTGTCAAGGAAAGTACAGCTGAGACGTATGCCAACGATGGCGGATATAAGTTCGTTGATATCGGTGTTTCCTGCGAGGGCTTTATGCTCCTCGACGGTGTGGATAAGATTACCCTTGATGTCGGTGAGAGTTACAGAGCAGAGTTTGAATATTTCCCCGAAAACACAACTGATATCGTTACCGTTACTCAGGATTCCAATAAGCTTAGTATATCCGGACTTGACCTTAAGGGTGAGAGGACCGGAGATACCATGGTTATTGCAACCACCACAAGCGGAATCACCTATGAGTTTTCGGTACATGTGCGTGATGTCTCAAAGCTTGAGATAGTCACCATGCCCCAAAAGACTTCCTATAACATAGGTGCAGAGCTTGACCTTACGGGTCTTGAACTAAGAGCGGTATATAATGACGGTTCTGTAAAGGATATCACCGACTATACCGTTTCGGGCTACGATAAGGAAAAGGAAGGAACACAAACTCTTACCCTTACCTACACTAAGCCTAACGGAAGAACGGTCACCTGCACCTTTAAGGTAGATGTCATTGACAACAGACCTAAGGTGAACGCTATCCGTATAACTAAACTTCCCGACAAGCTCCAGTACCTGCGTAAAGAATCTCTCGACGTCACCGGTATGGTGGTCGAGGCGGTATATACTGACGGTAGTACCAAGGTTATAAGTGATTATACTACCTCGGGATATAACGCTCTTATGTACGGTGAGCATACCGTTACGGTAAGATACGGCGATTTTACCGCAACGTTTACGGTAGAAGTGGTGGAAGAGATTCACGTACACACTTGGGGTGACTGGTATGTGGAGACTGAGCCCACCTATGATACGGTTGGTACCGAAAGACGTGACTGTACCTCCTGTGACGGCTACGAGACAAAGGATATCCCCGTATTACCCAGAGTTCCCGTGCTTACTCTTGACGGATATGATATAAGGATAACTCTTGCAGAGGATATGACCTATATCAGATATGCTCCCGGTACGTATACCACGTCGAGTGATATAAAGAACGCTCCCGGCTGCGTGACCCTTGACGCAAAGACTATCGGTGAAAACACCGTAGACGGTGACTTTGTAAAGAACTTCCCCGAGGGTGGAGTTTACAGCTTCTGGGTCAAGTTTGAAAACGGCAACACCTATATATTCAACTGCGATATGGCGGATATGGAACAGTACGTCACCTCGGATAATCTGGACATAACGGTCCACAATCTCTACGGAGTCAGGGACTTCTTCATTGTCAAGGGCGATTATAACAGTTATACAGAGCTCAAGAATAACTATATCGTAAGGGTTACCTCGACTAAGATAGCGGGTGCTCACAGCTATACCTACAGACTTGCAGAGGAGGCTCTCTATACAGTGCTTGTCAGATACGACAATAGTTCAAGAGCTGACAGTATATTCAAACAGAACGTATCACTTCATACCCACAGTTACGAGTCTGCGGTTACCGTTATCCCCACCTGTATGGGAGAAGGCGTAATGACCTATACCTGTGTTTGCGGTGACAACTACACAGAAGTTATTCCCGCCACCGGGGAGCATCAGTGGAGAGCGTGGAGTGTTCACACTGAGTCTACCTATACCGAGGAAGGTAAGGAGATGCGCGGTTGCGAGACCTGTGACAGCGTAGAATACCGACCCATCCCCGTAAAGGAATATGTAAATCCCTTTGGCGACGTCAAGGACTCCCACTGGTTTGCTTCTGCCGTTACCTACGTAGTAAAGAAGGGATATATGAACGGTATGTCCCCCACCAACTTCTCTCCTAACGGCAACATCAAGCGTGAGCAGTTCGTGCTTATACTTGCAAACATAGCGGGCGTAGACACCAACGACTATAAGAATACCTCCAGCGGTATGACCGACGTTCCCACAGGACAGTGGTACTCGGGAGCTGTAGCCTGGGCGGTCAAGGAGGAATACGTAAGCGGTATGACTCCCACCACCTTCGGTAGAGGAAAGGATATTACCCGTGCCCAGCTTGCGAGAATGTTCTATACCTTTGCAGGTAAGAACGGTTTTGACGTTTCGGGCAGAGCAGAGCTTTCCGGTTTTGCCGATGCAACAAAGGTACAGGATTGGATGCGTGACGGTCTTGAATGGGCAGTAGATGCCGGTATCATCAGCGGTATGAATATTCAGGGCAAGCTTTCGCTTAATCCCAACGGCACAGCCACCAGAGCGCAGGCAGCGGTAATGCTTACTGCATTTGATAAAATAAAATAAAGCACCGGATAAAAAAGAGGCATAAACGTTGAGTTTATGCCTCTTTTGTTTAATTTCTTGACAAAAAATTCCCTAGTGTGATAAAATAAATCTGTCATATTAAGGTATATTTCGGTTGGAGGATAGCTATGAAAATGATCAAAAAAGCACTTGCAGTTATTCTGATGATGACTATGGTCTTTACATCATTGCCTATTACGGCTGCGGATGTGGTGGGCAAGACAAACGTCACAATTACTCCTGATGTTGCGGGCGCAAATAAAGTCACGGGTACGGTTCTGCCCGAAGGCAAAAAGGGTATAACCACTGCTACAAGCGACGAACTTATATACGGTACAGAAGACGGTATTATCACAAGAGCGCAGTGGCTTCATAACTTAGCGGTGGTGTTCAGTATGACCGTTGAGACTATGGCTGCTCCGGATAACTATTTCTATGACCTTACTGTAGATCATCCCTATTATGATGATATCATTCTTGCGGTGTCCTACGGTGCAGTTGATATTGAAGCGGGCGGGGATCTTTATCCCGACGAACCTCTTACCCGAGATTTTGCGGCGTCAACCCTCAATGCCTGCCTTGGTTATACCCTTGAAGAAGGCGAGGAATATTCATTTTCCGATTTTGAGGAATGTATTGACCCTATCGCTGCTCAAATTGCCCTTGACAGAGGTTGGTTTGAGTTAGTTGACTCTGCTTTTTGCCCTGCACAGGCGGTAACGGATGCGGAAGTATCAGTTATGCTGGAGGATGCACAGCGTGTTACTGCGCAACCTGAAATAGATGAAAATTACGAAAGCAACTACGATTTTGCTGAGAATGTTAAGATCGTTCCCGACGGCACTTTAGCCAACGAAGATGAAAACGGTATTGTTACAATAACAGATTGTCCCGTTGAAATTGAGGCAGGGGATAGCTTTGCGGTATTTTTCAATTCCATTCCCGTGGTATATACTGCACTTTCTGTGGAAGTAACCGACAATATAACGGTTATTAAAACTCAGCAGGCGCAAGCAGAGGAAGTTTTTACCGCCGTTGATGCCGAGGGTGTTATCTATGATATGGAGCTTATTCCCGCTCCGGGAGTAAACATGACCGTTGAAGAAGAAAGTAACGGTCTGGCAAAAGCCAACGGCTCAACAACTATTAAAAACATCAATCTTGATACTACCCTCGAAATACTCGACGGAATTGAAATTACGGTTGAAGTTGTGATGACAGACCCCACCGTTAGTTACAGACTCAACGAGGGATACGGGTACGTAGCTCTTGTGAGCGATACCGAAATAAGCTATAGCCTTATATGCGATTTATTACCCGAAAAGGTCAACGATACCATCAATCTTGTTAGTGTTAACATAGGCGGTGTCGGAAGCTTTGAAATTTCTGTAGAGATCTCTCTTGAGGGTTCTATTGTAGGAAGTGTTGACGGCATCCTAACCGTTGGCCTTGAATATACAAAAAACGAGGGTATCCGTGCCGTTAAGGAGTTTTATCAGCAGGGAAGCAGCTGTACTGCGGAGGTTTCGGGCTCGATAGGTCTCAAGGCGCTCATAGGCGTAACCAAGCTACCATTTGTAGAAGCATATCTATATGCCAAAATAGGCTTTAAGGCTACGGTTTCGGTATCAAAATACGAGTTTGAGGACGTAGTTGATAAATGTGTCAGCTTTAGTGGATATCTTTACGGTGAGTACGGCGGATATGCAAGTGTAGAGGTGGGCAAATGGAGCGCTACCTTTAATCCTAACGTAAAGTTCTTTCACGCAGGTAACAGCCCCGTGCGTATAAACCACCATTATGAATTTGATGAAAAGGTTCCAAAGTGTACCAGAGGTTTCAGCGGTGGCGGCAGATATACAACAAACGGTACTTCCGCATATGCAGGTAACGGCTGGAACGGCTGTAACGGAAGTTATGCAGTTATAGACGGTTTTCAGGTTCCCTTATATGAGTACAGAGTTGACTCTAACGGTAATGCTATCATTACCAAGTTCAAAAACGATTATTATACGGTCACCATTCCTAAAGAAATAGACGGACACAAGGTGGTATCGATTGGTGGTAATTCCTTTAAGGCAAAGGGCGTGGTAAATCTCAGCATCCCTACTACCGTAACCAAAATCGAAAACTCTGCTTTCCAAAACTGTATTTCTATAAAGAAGCTCAATATTCCGAGTAGTGTTACCCAGATATATTCAAACGCATTTGAAAATTGCACATCACTTAAAGAGATCAACATCCCCGCATCCGTAAAGCAGATAGCCCCTCGTGCATTTGCGGGTACTGCTGTAACCAAGATAGAGATCCCAAAGACTCTCGAAAATGGAGGAGCTAACGGTAACGACAGTCCCTTTGCCGACTGTCAGTATCTTCGCGAAATAACCTTTGAAAAGGGAATAGAAAAGATCCCTCAAAACATCTTTGCAAAATGCGATTATATTGAGGAAATAACAATTCCCGATACAGTTACCGTTATAGGTAACCATGCCTTTAACGGCTGTGAAAATCTTGAAGAGGTATATTTCCCCGATTCTCTTAAAACAATAGAGTCTTATGCTTTCTTAAACTGTAAGTCTCTTACATACCTTGATCTGCCAGATACTACAACCGAGATACAAAACGACGCCTTCAGAGGATGTACCGGACTTACAAGGATAGAGTTGCCCGATAACATTACTAATATCGCCCATTATGCATTTGCTGATTGCAAAAACGTAACGTCACTTAAGCTCCCCGCTAATCTGATACAGCTTAGTGAGAGAACCTTTCAAAATATGGCGATAACAGAGATTGAGATACCAAAGTCTGTTGATAGGTGTATAGGTTCTGTTAATTGGGGAGCCTTTACAGATTGCGCAAACCTTAAAAAGGTAACCTTTGAAGAAGGAATAGAAACCATCCCTGAAAAGCTTTTTGCAGGATGTACCTCCCTTGAGGAGATAACTATCCCCGATACCGTTACTACTATCGAATCTCTGGCATTCTGGAATTGCTCCAGCCTTAAAAAGGTCCATATCCCTGAATCTGTGACCGAAATACAGCCTCATGCTTTTCAGAAGTGCAGCTCTCTTACCGAGATAGATCTGCCTGAAGCGATAAGTGCGATACAGAGAGAGACTTTCAGAGAATGTACGGCACTTAAATCTATTGATATCCCCGATTCGGTTACAGAGATAGCTTATATGGCATTTTACAAATGTGACAGCTTAAGCTCGATAGATCTGCCCACGTCCCTTACTTATTTAGGTGAATATGCCTTTTATGAAACAGGGCTTTCGGCAATCGAGATACCTAAATCCCTTGAACATACCGCAAGGTCGGTATTTATGGGTTGCGGTGATCTCAAGACCGTTACCTTTGAAGCCGGAACTACAAAGATTGCGGATAATCTTTTCAACTATTGTGACGGCATTGAGGAGATAACCATACCCGATAGTGTTACTACAATAGGAATGCTTTCTTTCGGAAACTGTCCTAATCTTAAAAAAGTTTTCATTCCCGATTCTGTAACCTATATTTGGCCTGACACCTTTAAAAATTCACCTAACGTAACTATTGAAGGTTATTCGGGCAGCTACGCACATACCTTTGCGCAGAATAACGGTATTTCATTTACCGACGTTACGCCTTTCCATATTACATCTGTTAATAACTATACCGTTACTATAGACGGTATTAATGATATTAAGGAAATAAGATATGCAATAGGTCACTATACCACAGGTGCGGAGGTAAGAGCGGCAGAGAAGAACCAAACACTCTCTGCATCACTTGTAAATAGCTACACCGTTGACGGTATTATGACTTATGAGGTGCCTTGGGTAGGTGAATATACCTTCTGGGTAAGAACAAACGACGGTTCAGGCTACTTCCTCTACTGTGACGTAAACGAAATCAAACCTTATCTTACATCCGACGGACTCAGACTTACAGTCAAGGACTTCGGCGAAGACTACAAGGATATGTGGATCGCAGAGGGAACGTGGTCAAGCTATTCTGAAATCAAGAATCAGGCGACAGTTAAGTATCAGGTAGGCGCTACAAAACTTGCCAACTGCTTTGCAAGCCACGACTTCGCCTATACAACACTTAACCCCGGCGCACATACCGTTCTTATCCGTTATAACGACGGCACACAGGACGTACTTCACATCGACCTTACGGTTGACGTTCCTACCTTTGAGGTAAACGGACTTCAGGTAACCGTGGGTAACATCCCCGGTGTCAAGATCATCCGTACTGCATACGGTACGTACAACTCTATAGCAGAGATCAAGACAGCACCGCTGCTTCGTTGCTTCAACAACAAGACAGCGATCAAGGATGCAGAGAGCTATAAGGTACAGTACCGTGACAACGGCGTTGTAACAATAATAGTAGAGTACGTAACCGGATATAAGCATATTGAACATATCGATATAGCCAAGAAGACATCAACGGTAACACAGGACGGCAATAAGGTAACTATAGGCGATATCATGGACGGCTTTATTATGGTAAGATATGCCGAGGGCACGTACAAGACTACCTC
>JBGUUX010000057.1:0-18621 GCA_045133915.1 Eubacteriales bacterium
ATTTAATCAATATCTGTTGGTTGGTGAATTGAATAGAAATAATTAATTATTTCACATGTCCGACCGACTTTTTCGACAGTCTGAAGCGGAGTGAATTTCACTCCGCTTTATTATTTTAACTTAGTCCTGCTCGTCTATATATTTACAAGCTGCAAGACCTGCGACAGCTCCGTCGCCAACTGCTGTGGTAAGCTGTCTTACTTCTTTTGCTCTGCAGTCACCTGCAACAAAGACACCGGGGGTCTTTGTGAGAGAGCTTTCGCCTGCGGCAAAATATCCGTATTCGTCAAGCTCGGCTAAAGCCTCAAAGGGCTTGTTCTCGGGTATCTGACCGATAGCAACAAATAAGCCTGCAACGGGGATATTTCTCTCCTCGTTTGTATTCTTGTTTACTGTGGTAACAGAATTGAGCATTCCGTTTTCGGTATTGAGTGCAGAAACTGTAGAATCAAGCACAAGCTCTACGTTTTCGAGCGCCTTTATCTTCTCAACCAGCTTTGCTTCACCTCTAAAGGCGTCACGGCGGTGGATAAGATAAACCTTAGAGCAGTAAGCAGACAGATAGATAGCATCCTGAAGCGCTGTATCTCCGCCGCCTACAACCGCTACGTCACGACCCTTAAAGAATGCGCCGTCACATACTGCACAGTAGGATATTCCGCTGCCTACAAGAGCTTCTTCGCCCTCAACGCCAAGCTCACGGTGCTTAACGCCTGTGGCAATAATAACGGTCTTACCTTCAAACACTTCACCGTCCTCACAGAGGACCTTCTTATAAGAACCGCAGTCCTCGATGGCAGTAGCACGGGCAAACTCAATGTCGGCGCCCAGCGCACTTACCTGCTCCACCATATTGGAAGCAAGCTCGTTACCGCTTATCTGCATAAGAGAAGGGAAGTTCTCTACTCTGGGGGAGTAAACTATCTGTCCTCCAAAGGAGTTACATTCAAGAAGAACGGCAGACTTACCTGCTCTAAGACCATAGAGAGCTGCGGTCATACCTGCGGGACCTGCGCCGATTATTACTATATCGTACATAATTATTTCCTCGTTATATGTTTCGTGCATCTGCCAAAGACAGATGCACGTATTTATGTTATATATACAGTATACCTCAAATCGGGCACCAAATAATCAATTCAGGTGAACTAAATACCCGATTATGCCGGCGGGGGCTCCCCGCTTATGCTTTAACTGTTTCTTCTATAAACTTCTTTACGTTGGAAAGATTTGTGATCTTTTCAAACTTTTCGTTATCTGCGATAACAAGGGTGGGAGCCTGCATAATAGCGAACTGCTTTGCCAGATCTGCGTTCTCCTCTGCATCAACTACCTCGTAGCTGATTCCTGCCTTGTCAAGCATAGCCTTTGCAGCCTTGCAGTTGGGACAGGTCTTGGTGGTAAAGAGCATGATCTTAGCGTCGTCTGCCATAGCGGACTTCTCGGTGGTTACATTGGGGTTAACAGCAGCAGCGAACACGATCTTAGAGGGATCAATATTATAAACCTTACGGTCCTTGAACTCCTTGGACTTACCGTCGTTCCAGTTCTGTACGGGACGGTAGTAGCCTGTGATACGGCTGTATACCTCGGTCTTTTCTCCGCACTCGGGACAGGTGTAAACCTCGCCTGCGATGTAACCGTGATTGCGGCATACAGAGTATGTGGGAGACATTGTATAGTAAGGAAGCTTGTAGTTTTCAGCGATCTTTCTTACAAGGTTAGCGGCAGCCTTCCAGTCGGGAAGCTTTTCGCCTAAGAACGCGTGGAATACGGTACCGGATGTGTAGAGAGTCTGGAGCTCGTCCTGTACGTCAAGCGCCTCAAAGATATCCTCGGTGTAGCCAACGGGGAGATGAGAGGAGTTGGTGTAGTAGGGAGTATCGCCGGGCTCGGAAGCGTGCTTGATGTCGGGGAATCTCTTAAGGTCGTGCTTAGCAAGACGGTAAGAGGTGGACTCAGCGGGGGTAGCCTCAAGGTTGTAGAGGTCGCCGTATGCTTCCTGATAGTCGGAGAGTCTCTCACGCATGTGGTTGAGAACTTCCTTAGAGAATTCCTGAGTTTCCTTGGTGGTCATATCGCCGCCAAGCCACTTAGCATTGAGACCAACCTCGTTCATACCAACCAGCCCTATGGTAGAGAAGTGGTTAGCAAATGTGCCGAGGTATCTCTTGGTGTAGGGGTAGAGACCTTCTTCAAGGAGCTTGGTGATAATGGTACGCTTGATCTTGAGAGAGCGAGCGGAGATATCCATGATCTTGTCAAGTCTCTTGTAGAAGTCAGCCTTATCTACTGCCTGGTAAGCGATACGGGGCATATTGATGGTAACAACACCTACGGAACCTGTAGACTCACCGGAACCGAAGAAACCGCCGGACTTCTTACGGAGCTCACGAAGGTCAAGACGGAGACGGCAGCACATAGAACGTACGTCGCTGGGCTCCATATCGGAGTTGATGTAGTTGGAGAAGTAGGGAGTACCGTACTTTGCGGTCATCTCAAAGAGGAGCTTGTTGTTCTCGGTCTCGGACCAGTCAAAGTCGGATGTGATGGAGTAGGTGGGGATAGGATACTGGAATCCTCTGCCGTTAGCGTCGCCCTCGATCATAGTCTCGATGAACGCCTTGTTCACCATGTCCATTTCCTTCTTACAATCCTTATACTTGAAGGGCATTTCCTTACCGCCTACGATGCAGTTGAGCTCTGCCATATCGTTGGGAACTGTCCAGTCAAGAGTGATGTTGGAGAAGGGAGCCTGTGTACCCCAACGGGAAGGAGTATTTACACCGAAGATAAAGGACTCGATGCACTTCTTAACCTCTCTGTAGGAAAGGTTGTCCGCCTTAACGAAGGGTGCAAGGTATGTATCAAAGGAGGAGAATGCCTGTGCGCCTGCCCACTCGTTCTGCATGATACCGAGGAAGTTTACCATCTGGTTGCAGAGGGTAGCGAGGTGGGATGCGGGAGCAGAGGTGATCTTGCCGGGAACGCCGCCCAGACCCTCCTGAATAAGCTGCTTAAGAGACCAACCTGCGCAGTAACCTGTCAGCATGGAAAGGTCGTGGATGTGGATGTCTGCGTTACGGTGAGCGTTTGCGATCTCATCGTCGTAGATCTCAGAGAGCCAGTAGTTTGCGGTGATAGCGCCGGAGTTGGAAAGGATAAGACCGCCGACAGAATATGTAACTGTGGAGTTTTCCTTAACACGCCAGTCGGTAACTTTAACGTAGCTGTCAACCAGATCCTTGTAGTCAAGGATGGTGGA
Organism: Eubacteriales bacterium; assembly: GCA_045133915.1. Classification (GTDB taxonomy): domain Bacteria; phylum Bacillota; class Clostridia; order Oscillospirales; family CAG-272; genus RGIG7300. The sequence goes on from JBGUUX010000057.1 coordinate 3,266, forward strand.
CTTCATGTTTCTTATCTTTTCTCTCTGCTTACGGTAGAGGATGTATGCCTTTGCAACGTCGCCGTAGCCTGCCTGAACAAGGACAGACTCAACAGAGTCCTGGATATCCTCAACGGCGATGGTGCCGTTGTTGATCTTGGGCTCAAAGTCGCTGGTAACGCGAAGAGCGAGGAAGTCGATGATGTCGGGATGATAGTGCTTGTTGGTAGCTTCAAAAGCCTTGGTGATAGCCTCGGCAATCTTCTTAAGATTAAAATCTGTAAGCTTGCCGTCACGTTTGATAACCTGATACATTGTCGTTCTCCTTTTCGATAGTTTGATTTATATTATTTTTTCCTAAACATAAAAACGCACTCTCTTACGAGGGTGCGTTTATTATAACACAAGATATTGGGGTTGTCAAGGGTAAAACACAATATATTGTGTTAACAAATTTGTTCAACCACAGTATATTGTTAGATTCCTCTGATTTTCACATTCGGCACAAAGCCTTGTACTATAAGGGCAAACTCCTCCAAAACCTCTTTTTCATATGCCGTCATACCGTCGGAAATAAGGTCTCCGGAATCGATAAAATTCTGTAAAAAATAGTGTTTTGTGCCGCATATCCACTCACCGATGTCATAAAAATCGGCTTTTTCGTGGAGAGGTGAGACTACAGTTGTGCGGAATTCATAGGGAATATGATCCTCTAAAAGGTATTTGACACTTTCCTCTATATTGCCGAGAATATCCTTTGTCACACCTGCGGTAGCAAGGTACTTTTGTCTTGAGTTTTTGATATCCATCGCCACGTAGTCGATAAGACCCTTTTCTACAAGAGACTTAAGAGTATCGGGAGCGGTACCGTTGGTGTCTAATTTCACCGCATAGCCAAGCTCCTTTATTTTTGCTATAAACTCTTCAAGATCGGGGTGTAAGGTCGGCTCACCGCCGGTTACGCATACTCCGTCCAGTAGTCCCTGTCTTTTTTTGAGAAAAGAGAAGAACTCGTCAAGCGAAATCTCTCCCACACCGCCTCTTACAAGAGAAGCGTTGTGACAGAAGGGACAACGAAAGTTGCACCCTACCGTAAAGACCGTGCAAGCGGTTTTGCCGGGAAAATCAAGCAGAGTCAGCTTCTGCAGTCCGCCAAGTTTCATATAGTACCCTTTTCCTTGAGGATGTCCTCAACGATCTTTGCGCACATACCAACGTACTCTGCGCAGGGACGCTTTTTGTAATAAGAATCGGTACGGGGTTCGGGATCTCCTCCGTGTGCGGGGTCTCCTAAGATGTCACGGCAGATGATAGAGCCGTTTTCAGCCTTAAACTTTTCGGTAGCTTCACGGATAAAGGCATAATGAGCCTTCTTTGCCTCCATATCGGTAGGGCTGTCATAGCCGTAGAGCACACCAAGAACCATACACATGCCGCTTACAGCTCCGCATACCTCTCTCAGACGGGCAATACCGCCGCCAAAGGAGGAGGACAGCTTGAGAGCTGTAGCTTCATCAAGACCCATAACGTCGTTGAAGGCAAGGAACACAGACTGCGCACAGTTATAGCCTTCCTTAAATAATTTTATAGCTTTTTCTTCGTATTTAGACATAATATTTCTCCTTGATTTGATATAAGTATTTTACATCTTTTTGCGGGAAAATGCAATATGTCGGTTGATTTTTACCCGATAATATTGTAATATAATATTATTATAATATATTAGAACAGAGAGGTTTACAAAACATGGAAAATGATAAGACAATAAAGGGCGGAATATCTGTTGAAACAGAGCATTTATTCCCTATTATAAAGAAGTGGCTTTATTCCGAGAAGGAGATTTTTCTTCGTGAGATAGTTTCAAACGCTTGTGATGCTGTTACCAAGCTTAAGAGACTTACCTCTTTAGGTGAGGTTCACGGAATTGATGACGACTACAAGATCACCGTTACCGCCGACAAGGAAGCAGGTACCCTTACCGTATCCGATAACGGTATCGGTATGAGCGAGGAAGAGGTGCAGAAGTATATCTGTCAGATAGCTCTTTCCGGCGCTATGGACTTTATCCAGAAGTACGAAGAGGATAACAGTAGCGGTATCATCGGTCACTTTGGTCTCGGCTTTTACTCTGCGTTTATGGTATCCGACGAGGTTGAGGTCATCACAAAGTCCTATACCGACGCTCCCGCAGTTAAGTGGGTAGGTAATGAAGCCGGCGAATATGAGATCACAACAGGCTATGACAAGGCAGAGCGCGGTACCGATATCATTATGCATATCACCGACGAGGAAGCGGAGTTCCTTACCCGTTCTAAGCTCACCGAGATCCTTGATAAGTACTGTTCCTTTATGCCTACCGAGATATACCTCAACTGCGACGATGATGCAGAGGGTAAAGAGGACAAGCCTGTAAACGATACCACTCCCCTCTGGCAGAAGAACTCCACCGACTGTACCGAGGCTGACTACGAGGACTTTTATAAAAAGGTATTTCACGAGTACCGCGATCCCCTTTTCCATATCCATATCAATGCAGACTATCCCCTTAACTTCAAGGGTATACTCTATTTCCCCAGACTTAACGAAAACTACGATAACATCGAGGGTCAGGTAAAGCTCTATTACAATCAGGTGTTCGTATCCGATAACATCAAGGAAGTTCTTCCCGATTACCTGCTTATGCTCAAGGGCGTTATCGACTGCCCCGAGCTTCCTCTTAACGTTTCAAGAAGCTATATGCAGAACTCCCAGTACGTTAAGCGTATGGCTACTCATATTTCAAAGAAGGTAGCAGACAAGGTAAACTCCCTCTTTAATCTCGAGCGCGAACGCTTTGAAAAGATGTGGGCTGATATGAAGCTATTCTGCGAGTTTGCGTGTATGAGAGATCAGAAGTTCTTTGATAAGGTAAAGAACGCAATGCTTCTCCGGCTTACCGACGGCAGTCACGTTACCGTTGACGAGTATCTTGAACAGGCAAAGGACAAGCACGAAAACGTAGTCTATTACGCAAACGATCCCGTTGCTTCTGCTTTCTATATCAAGATGTATACTGATGCGGGTATGAAGGTAGCTATCCTTGACCGCCATATCGATACACAGTTCATCACTCTCGTTGAGAACGATAAGAACATCAAGTTCAAGCGTGTTGACTCTGATATTGATGACAGCTTCAAGGGTGACGGCGAGGTCATGGAGGACGAGGAGCTGGTTAACATCTTTAAGAAGTTCGGCGGCGAGACCCTTAACGTAAAGTTTGAGAGCTTAAAGAATACCGCAGTTCCCGCAGTTATGAATATCTCCGAGGAGAGCAGACGTCTTCGTGACGTTATGCAGATGTACGGCGGTGCTATGCCCAATATTCCCGACGAGTTTACACTTCTGCTTAACCCCTCAAGCAAGATAGTAAAGCATCTTCACGAGACCCATGACGAAGCTGTTGCAAAGCATGTCTATACCCTTGCCAAGGCAAGTCAGAGACAGCTTACAGCCGAGGAAATGAGCGAGTTCTTGGCTGCAAGCTACGAGCTTCTTGAAAAGAGCCTTTAATGGAGCTCGAAAGAATTATAGAGGTTACACAGACAAACCTCAAAACACTTGAAGCAAAAAAATATTCAGCAAAAACAAGACGTAATGCCCATATCCGTGAGCTTGGCCTTGCTTTGTCAGAATATTTTCCAAAGGACGGAGAGGAAATTGAGGATTTCCGTTACCGAACCGAGGATATTATAGACGCCCTTAAGCTAAAGGCTGAAGAATGCGTTACACTTTGCAGGGCAATAGCCCAAAGCTTAGGGGATATAAAGGGACGCATCCCTTATCTTCCCGCCAAGCGCCGCTGTAGATTAAGCTACGTTAAAAATCCCTTAAGCGATCTTGCCTACGACAGCTTTTCTATGTTTTTTGACAGAGCAACAGTATCCTATGCCGAGGACTTTGTTTCCGCCTGCGAGGACGTATACCATTCGCAAAGCGACTATGCAGTTCTTCCTGTTTATTCGGAAAAGAGCGGCAGGCTTAAAAGCTTCTGCGACCTTGCGGATAAATATGAGCTTAAGAAGATACTGACCTGCCGTGTTTACTCTAACACCGACGATACCGAGACCGAGTTCGCGCTTTTTTCTAAGAACTGCGAGCGTGTTATGAGCAACAGGAGAAGAGAGGTCTTCTTTGAACTCACCCTGCCCGACACCCATATTCTTTCGGTTATGGAATACGTAAGAAACTCGGAGTGTGAGATCATATGGATAAACACCAACGACGAAAGGGCAGATATCTGCCTTGAGATCCCTGAAGCAGAGATCGCAGCGCTGTATATATATCTTATACTCTGTCTGCCCGACCACGAAATTAAAGGAATATACTAAAAACAAAGAGTAAGCGAGAGCTTACTCTTTGTTTTTAGCGTTCACCGCAGGTGAAGATATCGCGCTTGTTTTTGACAAGCATATCGCATCCATTGGATATATCGCTCCCGAAGGGAATATCGCATTACCGAAGGGAATATCGCATCACCGAAGGGATGTTTTGCCCCTTGACAAAACCAGACTATTGTGATAGTATAGACTATAGGAATAGTCTATGAGGTGATAATATGAAAAATCTTTTTGACAGCGAATTAAAGGTAATGGAGCTGATATGGGAGAACGAGCCCGTATCTGCAAAGGAAATAAGCCTTATGGCAGGTGAACGTATCGGTTGGAACAAGAACACCACCTATACCGTAATCAAAAAATTAGAGACAAAGGGGTTTATCAAGAGACAAGATCCGGGTTTTATCTGTACCTCTTTATATAAAAAGGAAGAGATACAGAGAAGTGAAGCAAATTCTCTTATAGAAAAGCTTTTCGGAGGATCAAAAAAGGCGTTGTTTTCTGCGCTTATCAATGACGGAGAGCTTACCCCTGAGGAGATATCCGCCATCAAAGAGCTTATTGACAAGAAATTATAATTATGGGTGATATATTTTACTGGGTACTGAATATGTCCCTTGTCGCAACGCTTACGGGTATATTCATTTTGCTCCTTAGAAGTATAAAGAGAATACCAAGAAGAATTGTCTGCATTTTGTGGGCAATACCTTTTATCAGAATGATAATTCCCATAGGACTTTCGGGCAGGTACAGTCTTATGTCCTTTATCTCACGCTTTACCACAAGGACCGTGACGGTAACAGAGCGGCCCCAAACGTCCATGACAAACTGTATAATGGCGGCGGAGGATTATTTTCCCATTACCTATAAGGTCAACGTCCTTGAGGACGTAATGAATATATGCTTTTACCTATGGGCGACGGTGGCTCTTGCGTTGATAATTGCTCTTGTGATGATCTATCTTTCTACAATGAAGGAGTTGCGAAGCGCAAAAAATATCCGTGACAATATTTTCGTATCCGATAAAGTAACCACCCCCGCCGTATACGGTATCATAAAGCCGAGGATAATATTCCCCTCAACAAAAACCGATAAATATGTTATTTTGCACGAACAGGCGCATATAAAAAGACAGGATAATTTTTGGCGTATCGTAGCTATAACCGTAGCTTGTATCCATTGGTTCAATCCCCTTGCATGGCTGTTTTTAAAGCTCTGTCTGCGTGATGGCGAGCTTGCCTGCGACGAGGCGGTTATGGCAAGTCTGCCCAGAGCCGAACATAAGGAATACGCATTGACCCTTCTGGGATATACAGAGGCAAAAACGGTCTACGCCTCCCCCTTTGGCGGTGCGGGGGTGAAAACAAGGATAGAACGTATTCTTTCTTATAAAAAATTATCTTTGTTTTCTGCCCTATCTTTTGTTATCCTTATAGTCTTTACCGCTTACTTTTTACTTACTAATTCATAGGAGGACATATGAGAAAACTGAACAGATATTGGTTATTCACGTTTTTAGGAACACTTCTGGCATCCTCATACCCTATATATATGGGTGTCAAGGTCATATATTATATGTCAACAGAGGGCAACGTGCCAAAAGAAAATTTCCCTAAGTACATAATCCCCTATACACCCATAGTTATAGCACTTTTGTTTGCGGTTCTTTTTATGCCCCTTATTATAAAGTTGGCAAAGAGGTTTGCCACACTTTGCGCAAGTGTTTGCTCTATTGGAGTTTTTCTTATAGCGGAGCTGCTTTTTGAGAGCAAGGTCATTGTCACAGCCACGGTACAGACCACCCTTGAAAGTTGGCAGATGGTGATGTGCTATATATCGCCCAATCTATACGAAACCCGAACCTGGACACCGGTTGATATACTGATAGGAGAATACAGTCCTTGGTTTAAACTTCATTTTTATCTCATATCGGCAGTTATTATTATCGCCGTTATAAACGTGCTCTACGGGTTTGCTGTGGCGGATAAGAGTAGGTACAGAGCTCTTATATTCCAGGCGGCTTCTGCCCTTGATCTCATAGGTCTGTCTATACTTGCTTGTTTCACCGCCTTTTTTAGGGACGGTGAGCTGACGGTATCGCCTATATCGGCGATACTTATGGCTATGTTCTTTATAAGCCTTGGAGCTACTGTGGGAATATTTATTGCTACCTTCCTTACCAAAAAGAAAAAAGCGGTGTCCGTGCTTGTCCCCACCCTTACCGCATCGGCGGTTACGTTACTTATGTACATAGGCGAAATGTGTCTTTTAAGCGGAAATCTCTATATCCTCGGAAAGGGATTTTTGTTTGAGCCATTGCCTTTCATCGTGTTGTCGGTTGCTGACATACTTATAGTTATCGCAAGCGGTGTGTTGACACTTCTCGTTTGTAAGTTAATAAATAAAAAATAAAAGGAGATTTTTGACTTGTGGGTCAAAAATCTTCCATGATTTTGCATTCAAATAAGAAATCCGCCTCATTTACGAGACGGATTTTTCTTTTGTTTGTGAAGTGAAGCACAAAATGATGCTGTTATGGGTACTGTCAGTATTACCGCAAAACTGCCGGTCAGCGCCTGCAGTATTTCAATTGCCAGGAAATCCGAGGACAGGAAACGGTGAAGTGAGGTGCCGTATGCCAGCATCATGATGATGGATGACACCGCGCCGCCTGTAAAGGCAAGTACAAGAGTCTGACACATAGTACCAATCATATCCCGTCCGATATTTATACCGCTGGTATAAAGCTCGTTTTTTGTAATGTCGCTTTTGGTTTCTACGATCTCAAAGAGCGCTGATGCAATGGACATTGCTGTATCCATAACCGCACCCAGAGAAGCAAGCAGAATACTGGAGAATAGTATTTCGCCAATTCTCAATCCCGTACCTCTTGCTATGAGAATCATAGTCTCGGTATCCTCCAGGTTATAGCCTGTTACGCAAAGCAGCCTTGCTACAACCGCATATAGTATTGCGGAAGCTCCCAAGCCTATAAAGGTAGAGAATATTGCAGCACCGGTCTTTTTAGAAAATCCGTTGAGCAAGAGCAGCGTTACCGCCGAGATAGCTATACAAGAAATAAGGGTAGCCATAACGGGAGAATGTCCGTTGAATACTGCGGGAACAAGCCCTAGGGCTATAATAAGCATAGACACCACAAGGGCGATCGCCGCATACAGCCCTTTCATCTTTCCAACAAGGCATATGACTGCAATGAATATGACAAATGCAGTTATTATACCCACCGAGCGGTCGTAGTTATACAGACTGTAGCCGGGGGTGACACCCTCGGGCTCGTCACACTTGACCACTACTCTCGTTCCTACACCCACCTCTATAGAGTGGGTAGAACTGAGTATATTGTCAAAGGTTATCTCTCTTTTATCCGAGAGCCTTACGGTTATATTCTGTCTGCCAAGGTTCCTGCCGGGCAGGTCACTGCAGGGTTCAAGCTGTTGAGCGTGAACTGCAATGACCTTGCCGCGGACGTAAGTAATACTTTCGTTGTTGTATAACTCAAAGTCAGCAGGGTTAGCTATCCATACCGCAAAAACACCCATAAGGATAATTGCTATTAATATATAAGGAATAAATTTTTTCAACATACGGTCCTTTAGCTACGGAAATCGTCAAATGCTTTGAACATTACGGCAGCCTGTGCTCTTGTTGCAGTACCGTTGGGGTCAAGGTAGGTGACACCTTCCTTTGCAGAACCCGATATAAGACCTGCCGAAACTGCCCATTCTACCGGAGCCTTTGCCCATTCCTGAAGCTTAGCTATATCAGGGAAGGAACTGAGGTCTGCCTTGCCGTCAACGCTTATACCCTTACTTTCAGAGTAAACGTAGAAGAACCTTGCAAGCTGAGAACGGGTGATATTGTTGTTGGGGCCGAACTTGGTTGCGGAGATACCGCTGGTGTAGTTATTTTCAACTGCCCAGCAGACTACCTCGTTATACCAATGGGAGGTCTTAACGTCCTCAAAGCCTGCTTCGGTAGTATGGTAGCTTCTGAGATCAACACCGTCCAGCTTTGCAAGTATGGTCAGGAACTGTGCTCTTGTGAGATTGCCGGAGGGAACAAAGGTGGTATCGGTCATACCTGCAACGTAGCCCTTGTTTACACAGTAACTTACTGCGGGATAGAACCAATGGTTAGGCTTAACGTCGGTAAAGGGAAGATCCTTTATCTCTCTCTGAACTGTGAGTGAGGTAAGATCAAAGTAAATATCATCCGAATATGCACCGCACTGATAGAGCTCAACGGCGATGATATTGCCTTCTTCCTTAAGGTTAAGGGAATCAAGCACAGCCTTGTCGTCTATCTTAAAGGGCAGATGCTGAGAGGTTATATCGAGAGGAGTATCTCTGTCACACCCGGAGTAACCCATGTTTTCTCCTGCCATAAAGCAGTTGTACTGCTTTATCATCACACCGTTTACGTAAATAGTTACCGCATCGTCAAACCATGTGTCAAAGAGAAGAGCGGTTACTGTATCGGGGTCGGCCATGTCAAAGGTGGTGCGGAAGAAATAGTTGGGAAGCACCTCACCCTCCTGATCGTGACCCTCGGGGAACCAAAGGTTGATAAGGGTGTTGGGTACGCCTGCAGTATGCTCTGCAAGTTCACCGTTTATAGAACCAAAGGGACCCTTGGCATTTTTCCAGCCTTCAGGCTGATAGCTTTCGGTGGTCCAACGGTATTCATCATATCCGTCGTCAAAGTCAAAGGGCCATTCACCCATATCGTTGTATTCCCATACAGTTTCCTCAGAGCTTATAAGCTTTTCGGAGTCGAGAGGGATAAATTTGCGCTGGGCCGTTGCGGTATTACCCGCTTTGTCTGTAACGGTATAAGTAACCTTGGATATTGTGCCGGCAACGATACTTCCGCTATAGGTGATGGCATCGCTTACGTCACCGTCTACGTTATCGTATGCGGTTATACCCGCCATAAGCTCGGGGATATCGTCGGGATAATAATAGGTAGTGTTGGGAACGTTGAGGGCAGGAGCATACTTGTCCTCATCCACGTTTCTGTGGATAGCAAAGAAGTCTACAAGGTCGCCTACCTCGTTATTTTGTCCGCAACGGTAGGTGTATACCGCCATATAGTCGGGGGTAACGTCTACCTTGGATATATTAGCAACGTTCTCCTGATTTGCCTTTGCCGCAAAGGGGAGAGCCTTGCTTGTCATCTCATAGAACTTTGAGCCGGAAGAGGAGTTCATGGTGTAGAACACTACGTCTCCTTCATTGGGTCCGTACATACTGCCGTAGTTGTCTCCCCATACGGGCTCGTATCTGTCGGCTTCGTCGATGATGTCGGAATTGTTGATCATATAGGTTCTGGTATATATATGATCGTGACCCATAAACACGGTATCTACACCCATTTCAGAGAAAGCCTCAGAGTAGATGTCTCTCTTTTCGTTGGTTTCAAGATAACGGGAAGCAGCACCCGAGAACAGAGAATCGTGGAACGCAACCACGGTCCACACAGGCTCACCGTGGATGGCGGTGTATTCTCGTATAGCTTTTTCGGTATAAGCTATATGAGCAGCCTCGCTTTCATACTGGAAATTAAGGGTGATAATAAGCATACCGTCGTGCTCTACCCAGTAGTTACCGCAGTATATACCGCCGTCTGTAACGGTGGACTGGTCAACGTCTGTGTATGTAAAATGCTCACTGTAGCTTGCGCCGCGGTCGTCGTGGTTACCAAGCACGGTCGCAATGGGGAGAGAACGAAGATATTCGGGATAAGAGAAGTAGTCAAATTCTGCCTCAACGTTACCCGAGTTTGTCTGGTCACCAAGGCTGAGGATGAACTCTAAGTCGTTACCGAACCAGTTCTTTGCCTTTTCAAGGGAAATGTTCCAGGTCTCACCGTCAACGTTGGAGTTTACCTGGGGGTCACCTACTGCAAGAAACGAGAAGCAACCGTCGTCGGTATTGCCTACCGAGGTATAGTAGATCTTTGACCAACCGGTAAGATCGTTACCTACACGGTATGCGTAGTCGGTACCCGATTTAAGGTTTGTCATTTTGGCTCGGCAAACGCCGGGGGTCTTTGATGCCTTTTCGTTGTATGCGTTTTGGGGGAATATGCCGTCAACGACCTTGTCGGATTCCACCCACTGAAGATATTCGGTGGTACCGGAAAGCTCCGAGGACCAGGTAACGTGATAGTAGCTGTCGTCCTTGCCTTTGGTTATGATAGTGTCATAACCGTATGCCTTAGGCGGCTCAACGGCTCTTATGTTTTTGTCGGGGAGCACAGAGGAAATGTTTCTTGCTGCAAACACCGGCAGAGACGTCACTATAAGACATACAGCAAGTATTAGCGAAAGCTTATGTATAATGCTTTTGTTTTTCATATTTCATTACCTATTTTACTATTTCAAGATACTTAAGCAGAAGCACGCTTGCTTCGGCTCTTGTGGCGTTATCACGGGGAGCAAGAAGTTCACCCTTGCCTACCATAAGGCCGGTATCTACCGCCCAGGTTACAGAGGCCTTTGCCCAGTCGGATATCTTACCTGCGTCTGCAAATCCGGACAGATCGCATTCTGCTAAAGGATTTCCCTGCATGCGGTGGAGCATAGAAACGAGCTGCTCGCGGGTTACATTATCGTTGGGACGCTGTCCGTCCGAAACTCCGTTTGCAACGGCCCATTCCTGATATCCAAGATACCATTTACCCTCGGATGCGCCTATATCTTCACCTGCGATACGGCTCAGCACCGCCCAGGTCATGGCTCTTGTCATGGTTCCGTTGGGGGAGAACTTATCCGCACTTGTTCCTACGAACAAGCCCTTGGAATATGCCTTGGTTACTGCGTCATAATACCAATGGGTGGGCTTTACGTCGGTAAAGGGGAAATCTATACCGTCTGCGTTTGCATCAAGGTGATCAAAGTGGAAGAAGATGCTTCCGTCAGGCTCGGACTCAAACTGATAGAGCTGAACTGCGATGATATTGTCCTTTTCTTTAAGATCTATTGCGTTGAGGGTTGCCTGATCGGCTATGTTTATAGATCCAAGCGCCGCCTTTGCGTCACCGGGGGCGTGATTTCCGTTATAGACTATTTCGCCCTCCGCGTAGACCGCTGTGTTGAAGTCGGCTACAAGAACTCCGTTTATGTACACCAGACATGCATCGTTGTAGTATAGTCTGCCCTTAAGCTGGGATATTCTTTCGGGGTTGTCTACGTCAAAGGTTGTACGGAAGAAGTAACAGGGGATGTTTGCACCTTCCTCGTCAGAGCCTTCGGGATAATAAAGGCTGATGTGGGTAGCGGGGATAAAGCCGTCGTGTTCGCCGGCTTCTTCTCCGGATGCGCCAAAGCCACTCTTGCCTTCCTTCCACTCGCTGTCATCAAACTCAAGTGTTCTCCAGCTAAGTCTGTCGTCGGTCATTCCGTAGGGGTCAACGCCTGTATCGAGGTATTTCCATACGGTTTCTTCGGAGGATATAACCTTCTGGGTGTCAAGGGGAATAAACGTACGCTGTTTTGCGGTGGTATTGCCGGCAGCATCGGTAACGGTATATGTAAGGGTAGATGTAGCTGCGGCGTTGGGTGTTCCGCTTACCTCGATCTTATCGGTGAGATCGCCGTCTACGTTGTCATATGCAGATACACCCTTAAGGACGTCTACACCGTCCTGAACAGAGAAGTAGGTTACCTCGGGAACGTTGAGGGTGGGTGCGTACTTATCGTTAGAGGTGTCTTTGTGGATAGCAAAGAAGTCCATTACGTCACCCATCTCGTTGGTAGCTGCGGTACGGTATGTGGTAAACACCAAAGAGTCGGGAGTAACGTCTATTTTTGTGATGTTGGGAACGTTTTCCTGATTTCCCACTACGGCATAAGGGGGCTGTCTGTCAAGCAGATCGTAGAATTTACTTCCTGAAGCGGAGTTTGCGGTAAGGTAGAATACGTCTCCGTCCTTAGGATTATGGTAACTGCCGAAGTTATCACTGCCTACGGGAACGTATGCGTTCTTATCGTCTATAATATCTGTGCCGTTTATCATGTATGCACGGGTATATACGTGGTCGTGGCCCGAAAGAACGGCGTCAACGCCAAGCTCGGACATATATACGCCAAGGGAGCTGCGCCAGCTTGAGAACTCAGCGGCACGCGCACCGGCTGTATACATACTGAAGTGGAATGTTGCGATAGTCCACAGAGGCTCACCGTGAATAGCTGTGAACTCCTTGATGGCGTTTTCCATAAAATCACGGTGTATGGAAAGACTGAAATTGTTTACGTTAAGGGACATTATAAGTACACCGTCGTACTCTACCCAGAAGTCTCCGCCGTAGTCACCTGCGCTGGAGTGGGTTCTTCTGTCTACGTCGGTATAGGTAACGTACTGGCTGTAACCTGAACCGTTATCGTGGTTGCCGACGGTGGTGATGATGGGATGGCTGCGCAGCCAATCATGTAGTACAAAACCGTTGTACTGTCTCTTGATATTATGCTCGTTTACCTGGTCACCTGCGGTCATAACAAACTCGATATCGTCTCCAAACCATTCGATCGACTTATCAATGGTCTCGGTCCAGCCTGTAAAGTCGTTATCGGTTCCGCTTGCACCTATCTGAGGGTCACCTGCGAGAATAAAAGAGAAGGCGTTGTCCTCAGCCCTGGTCTTGAAGGTGTAAGATTTTGAAACAGTTCCGTCAAAACGTACCATGCGGTATGTATATTCGGTATTGGGCTTAAGAGCGGTGATCTCAGCTCTTGCGGTATATCCGCGGAGGTTGTTGGCTTCCTTTGTGCTGTAGGCTTTATTGCAGTCAGCAGGAAAAGCTCCGTTGACCAGCTTTGAACTTTCAGACCATTCAACGCGGTCGGGAGAATCTCCGATCGAACTCCAGGTCAGATGCATAGAGGTGTTGTCTTTACCTGCGGTCAGCAGAACGTCTTCGCCGTATGTAAATACGATATCATCCGCATCGGCGGTACCCGACGCTGCAGCTACTCCGTTGTTGTTTCCTATGGGAAACAATGTTATGCCAAGAGAAAGAACTATGGCAAATATGAGCGAGAACGAAATAATCTTTTTCATTAAAATCTCCTTTACTGACAGAACGCAGTTATATAATTTTGCATAGCGTCGGAAATGATGCGTACGGCATCATCTCTGCCTCTTACCTCATCTACTGCAGTATCCTTACGTTCAAGATTTTTGTATACCTCAAAGAAATGCTTCATTTCATCAAAAATATGAGCAGGAAGATCGGAAATATCCTTATAGCTGTTATAGGTAGGATCGCTATAGGGTATGGCTATGATCTTTTCGTCGTTTCTTCCGTTATCTATCATTGTGATAACGCCGATAGGATATGCTCTGCACAGGGTAAGAGGTTCAAGCACCTCGGAGCAGAGCAGCAGAACGTCCAAAGGGTCTCCGTCATCACCGAAGGTACGGGGGATAAATCCGTAGTTTGCGGGGTAATGGGTGGAGGTATGTAGAATTCTGTCAAGGATGATATAACCGGTTTCCTTGTCCAGCTCGTATTTCTTTTTAGAACCCTTGGATATCTCCACAACGCCGATAAAATCTTCGGGTTTTATTCTTTTGGGTGATATATCGTGCCATATGTTAGACATAACTTTACTCCTTTACGCTGCCGTCTGCATTGAAGAGGGGCAGGGGATTAAGATACTGTATGTCACCTCTGCCTATAGCGTCACCCTCGGCAAGGATGCACATTCTGCCCGCAATTATACCGCCGGCCTTTTCAACAAGGGCTTCTATTGCTTTAAGAGATTCGCCTGTAGAGATAACGTCGTCAACAATAAGTATCTTTTTGCCCTTCATAAGCTCTGCGTCCGCTGTATCGAGATAGAGCTTCTGCTCACCCTCTGTGGTGATAGAGCGTACGGTAACTTCAAAAACTCCGGTCATATAGAGCTTGGGCTTCTTTCTTGCAAGGAAATATTTTTCGGCACCGGACTGACGGGCCATTTCGTGGATAAGGGGAATACCCTTAGCTTCAGCTGTGATTATGTAGTCGTATTCGGGAGCTATTTTGAGCAGAGCATCTGCGCAAGCAACGGTCAACTCCTGATCGCCAAAGATAACGAAAGCGCCGATATACAGATCATCTGTAACGCGGCATATGGGAAGCTTGCGGTCTACCCCCGCTATATTCATAGGATAATAATTCATAGTGTACACCTCTTTTAAGTTATATATAATAAGTATATAATAAAATGAAGAAAAAATCAATATCTTTATAGTACAGATTTGGGGTCAAAGCTCTGAGAATTGCATAATTCTTCCATTTTATATATAAGCACTTTTCTGGCAGTCCCCAGTTCAAAGCTGTCGTCGTTCTCAAGAGCAACGTGCAGCCGTTGCATCGCATCCTCTATATCACGTATATAGGTGCGTCTTGTGGTGAACTCAAGAACCTTTTTTGCCGAGTTCCATTTGCTTTGAAATTTATCTACGTCGTTTTTAGTGACAGCGTAGACTTCACTTATAAGAGTGTTTATCCTGTTATGGGTCCATATGCAGTTTACGGTTGATATACCAAAGCATATCAGTATTATTATTACGGATATAACAAAAGATCGCATATTATTCTTCCTTATATATAATGGATACTTTGCCGTCGGGATCCAGAGTCATAAGAAACACCTCGTCAATTGAGGTGTTGCGCTTTTTAAGAAGCTTTGACACCCTTGCTTTGCTCCATCCTGCTTCTTTCATGTTGAAAAAATTTAACTTGCCGTCGCATATCAGACTGTATATATAATCGGTAGAATTCTCTATGATAGACAGCTGTCCGTCCTCTTCAAAGAAGGCATACTTTATCTTTGACGGATCGGGTGAACCGTTTATCCTTAACTGCGCCATAAGCTCTGCAGCAGAAAGCCTGAGCTTCTTGAGCTCACCCTGATCTATTTTTCCGTTTTTGATAACGGCGTTAGGTCTGCCGGCAATAACGGTACGTAGCTTTGCGCTCTTGGATGTAAAGTAG
>JBGUUX010000058.1:0-23689 GCA_045133915.1 Eubacteriales bacterium
CGCCTTCAATATATGGATTTTGAATGGTAACTACCTTTTGAATCTCAACAAGAAACACATAATAAGTTTTGCTTTCGTCCGAGGTTAAGCTACGAATATACTTGCCAAGCTCAAGCGGGTTGCGATACTTGATGTTCTCGTCATCATCAAGCGCAAGACAAATGATACACTCGTCTTCTACTCCAATCAACTTCAAATAGCCTTTATAAATATTGAACAGCAAATACGATTTGCCGCATCTTCTAATTCCGGTAATAACCTTTACCAAACCGTTTTCTTTCTTAGCAATTAATTTTTCAAGATATTTTTTTCTTTCAATCATAGCCCAAACCCCTTTCGGGAATTTTGCGTATTTACGCATTTTTCTTAAGTATACTATAGCATATACCATACGCCAAGTCAATATGCACTTTCGGAAAAATTGCGTATTTATACATTTTTTACGATCGTCTCCGCGGTTTCACTTTTTGTTTATATGCAGCCTCCGTTTCAATGGGAATTCTTTCTTTGCCTACTGCGTATCAAAATTTGATATAGAAAACATCAACAAAATCGAAACAACCTCGAGCTATTGTGGAACTCCAACGACTCGAGGCTGTCTTTTTGACCACAGTTCATCCCACTTCTGCGACCGGAACAGACGGTGACAACGGAAACAAAAGCGCTAAAGAGGATGTGATTTTGAGCAGAAAGGGTTAGAAATAGCCGGAAACGTCTATAAATCAGGTGTTTTTTACCATTTGGGAGCATGAGGCTGCAGGCGAGGGTGGGATACGCGTAGCGGATTTGTCCTGTCATCTCGACCATATTGGTGTGCAAGTATTAATAAGATACTTGCGTTCCTTTTCTTTTACCGAAAATGTCTAAGAACTGTTACGGAATATTTAATACCAATGTCGAATAAAATATTATCACTATTTATTCGGTGAGGATTATATGAAGCGTAACGTTTTTTTATGGCAACTTGTAGGTTTTTCTTTTACGTCCTTTTTGGGAACTATTCTTCATTTTTTATACGAATGGACGGGGCAGAGCTTACTTATCGCGCCGTTTTCAGGGGTGAACGAATCTACGTGGGAGCATATGAAACTTTTATATTTCCCTATGTTTGTATTTGCGGTAATCCAAAGTTTCTTTTTCAGAGATTATTCTTATTTTTGGTGTGTAAAGCTTCGTGGAATATTATTGGGTCTTGCAATGATCCCTGCACTTTATTATACCTACAACGGTGTTATAGGCAAATCTCCTGATTGGTTGAATATCAGTATATTTTTTATAACCGCAGCAGTGGTATTTATTTATGAATCAAGGCTGCTACGAAAAAGAAATATCGGTTATGGCGGTTGTCGGGTATCTTTTTTGATGCTTTGTGTTATTGGAGTACTTTTTATTGTTTTTACATTCTTTGCTCCCCAAATCGGTATCTTTTTAGATCCGTTGACTCAAACTTACGGAATACGATAAAAAACAGGAAGCCGTTGGCTTCCTGTTTTACTATTAATTGTTATTACCAGTTGAAAGATCTCAGATAATCAATACTCATCTTTGCAGACTCAAGTGCAGGTCTCTCGGGGGACTCGTCCTGCTCAACGATCACCATCTGTGCGCCTGCTGCCTTTGATGCCTCAAGAAGCGCGGGAACGTTCTGTATACCGTGACCTACAGGCTTAAACATAAAGCCTTCGTTCTCTCTGTCCTCACGGCTCTTACCGATAAGGTCGTAGGGAACACCGGTGTTGCCCTCAGCTTCCCAGTAGTCCTTGATATGTACCAGAGGGCTTCTGCCTGCGTACTTGTTAAGATACTCTACAGGACTGAAACTTGCAAAGTTAACCCAACAGGTATCAAGCTCGGTCTTGAGAAGATTCTCGGGAATGTAATCGTAGATTATATCAAGCACGCACTTGTCGTCAACCTTTTTAAACTCAAAGTCATGGTTATGATAGAGCATGGTGAGGCCTTCCTTCTTAGCCTCCTCACAAAGCTTGTACATAAGCTCAAGGTTCTCCTGAAGTCTCTGGTTACGGGAGCCGTAGCTCATCCAGGGAATAACGATATAGTCGCAGCCTGCTTCCTTGTAGCGGGCAAAGGTACCTGCTTTTTCCATATCAGCGGTAGGGCAGTGGCTGGAGTTGCAGATAAGACCAACCTCGTCGATCATTCTCTTGATCTCCTTGGGATCCCATTCGTCCTTAAGACCGGACAGCTCTACTGCGTCGTAGCCCATTTCCTTAACTGCCTTGACGGTGCCGTAAAAATCCTTTGAAAGATCCTCGCGTACAGAGTATAACTGTAATCCGATAGGTAATGATGCCATAATAATTTCCTCCTTAGTCCAATATACCGATAAGGCCCGAACGGGTCATAGGTCTCTGTCTTTCGTAGGAAGACTCGATGGTGATATTGGTGTTCTTTTCACTTGATGTATAGAATGCAGACATAACCTCGACCACGTGGAGCTGCTGCTCACAGTTACAACGGAAGGGCTTGCCTGTAGAGATCGCCTTTGCCATATCGGCAAGACCGAGACCTCTTGAATTATCATTATAGTCAAAAATACGGGGCATGTCAATATATTCGGCGGTTCTTCCTCTTATAAGCTTTACCTTACCGTCAAAGTTATTGGGGTCGGGAACAACAAGCGTTCCCTCTGAACCGTAGATCTCAAGCTTTACGTTATTTATGTAGCTTACGTCAAAGGTAGCAAAGAGATTACCGATACATCCGTTATCAAAACGCATAGTACCCATAACGTAGGTAGGAACCTCTACCTTCATCATATTACCGTATTTCTTTTCGCTTAATATGGGACGCTCGGGATAGGATGCCTTTACCATGCCCGAAACGGTGTTTACTCTGCCGAGAAGATTGATGAGCGCGGTGATATAATAGGGACCCATATCAAAGAGAGGACCACCGCCGTACTGATAAACGAACTCGGGATCGGGATGCCAGTTCTCGGGGCCGCGGGTAACGATATGTGCGGAAGCACCGATAGGTTCCCCTATAAAGCCGCTATCAATAAGATGACGGCAGGTCTGGATGCCCGTACCCATAAAGGTGTCGGGAGCGCCGCCCAGCATAAGACCCTTTTCTTTTGCCAGAGCTACCAGTTCTCTTGCTTCGCCAAGGTCGGGAGAAAGAGGCTTTTCGGAATAAACGTGTTTGCCGTGTAAGAGTGCCTGCTTTGTAACCTCATAGTGCTCGTAAGGACGGGTGATGTTAAGTACGATATCTACCTCAGGATCATTAAAAAGCTCGTACATATCCTCATATAGCTTGGGAATGCTGTATTCCTCTACTGCCTTTTCCGCACGCTCACGGATAAGATCACATACACCGATTATCTCTACCTCACGGAACATCTCTGTAAGATTTTTAAGGTAGATAGGACTGATACAGCCTACACCTACAAAACCGATCTTGACTTTTTTCATAGTTTTGAGTTCTCCTTTAAATTTTATGTCAAATATATTATACTCTATAACCACGTTGTTTTCTATAATAAAAAACTCTGTTGATTTGAAAAAATGGCTGGAAAAATGGAATAATTTGTGTTATACTATAACAAATTGGTCACGAGGTGCAAAATGAGCGCAGTATGTAAAAAACTTTATTCTATAACTCACCCCAACGGCTTTTCCATTATGAAGCATAGTCACGCAGACCATGAACTGGTTTACTGTATAGAGGGTGAGGGCTCTGCCGTAATAGGAGATTGCAAATATAATTTTTCTACGGGTAATTACTATATAACACGCAGAGGGTCTTATCATACCGAGCGGGATGACTCGACCACAAGGATAATATACTTCTATTTTGATGCTCCGGACGAGCTTGTCACAGACGGAATGTATACCGATTTTGACGGAGCGGTACTCTCATCGGTAAAACACCTTCAGAAGGAGCTTGAGTCGGATGACCTGTACCGTGATGAGATGGTAAACTGTCTTATTACCCGTATACTTATAAAGAGCCTTCGCTCCATAGACTCCAAGCGCACAAAAGAGGGAATACAGCAGGCGGTACGTTACGTTGACGAAAATATCCAGCAGGACATAGACTTCAAAGCTCTGGCGCACCGTCATCATTACAGCTTTGACCGTTTCCGTCACGTATTCAAAGAGCATACCGGTTTGTCTCCTCATCAGTACGTGATAAAAGGGCGTATAGAGCGTGCAAAATTTCTTTTGGAACTTAACCCCGACGCCAATCTTACCGAGATATCATACAACTGCGGATTTTCTTCATCCTCACATTTTACCAAGACCTTTCGCTCTAAGGTGGGCGTGACTCCCAGCGAATATGCAAAGACACAGTTAAACAATTGATTTTATAAGAAAAATATGTTATAATAGATTAAATAAAGTAATAACAGTTTGGAGGTATAAAATGTCAAACAGAAAAAAATGTTTTCTAATTATACTCAGCGTTTTACTTATAGGGATCGTATGCTCCTGCGCTAAGATGCCGCAGCCCAATGAATCGGTAATTGAAACAGCAGATACAGAAGCCTATACTGCATCCACAGATGAACTTGCTGAAGAAGTGCCTGTTGATGAATCGGCCGATACCGTTGCAGATACAGAAACCGAGCCTACGGAAGCCGACTCCACGGAACCCGAGCCTGTACAAGATGACGTGGAAATTGAGATCACCGTAGCCGATGCCCCTGCCGACTGTTATACCGAGCCGGGGAAATATGAGATGTGTATGCACAGTGATTCCGAGTATGCAAGGGATGTTATAGTAACTCCCTCCGCTGAGCTGAAGAACTTTAAATTCTACATTTACGATATAGAAAAATATATGAGTGATAACGAATGTGAGATTTCAGAGGTACTGTATACAAGCAATACTGTTTCGCCCCAACGCCCCTTTGTTTGCCGTATTTGGGTACCGGAGTTTATCAGCAGCTACGGAATATCCTATGAGGAAAACGGCGAAACAGTGATGCTTATGTTCGGTGAGAGTGGAATGGATGGCAGTATTCTTTTGACTTCCTATTAAATACAACTTCTAAGAGGTGGATATATGAAAAGATTATTTGCAATATTATTAACCGTACTGATGCTCCTCCCCCTGTGTGTAGGAGTATACGCAACTCCTCAAAACGAGGTGACTGTACTGTTTACCCATGATCTTCACTCGCATTTTCTGCCTTCAAAAGCAGAGGACGGCGGAGAGTTCGGCGGTTATGCCAGACTTATGACCGTAATAAACGAACAGAGAGAAAAGCATCCCGACGCTATTCTTGTGGACGGCGGAGATTTTGCTATGGGCTCGCTTTTCCAGACCGCATATCCTACCTCAGCCCTTGAGCTTCGTTTGATGGGTGCTATGGGCTATGACGTTACTACCTTCGGCAATCACGAGTTCGACTATCTTCCTACGGGACTTACATCTATGCTCAATGCTGCAAAGGCAAGCGGTGAAAAGACTCCCGAGATAGTTATCTCAAACTATCTGCCTATGGATGCTGACGTTGACCTTAAGGACGCATTCAATAATTACGGTGTAAAGCCTTATACAATAATCGAGCGCGGCGGTGTTTACTTTGCGATATTCGGCATCTTTGGCTTTGACGCTGACGACTGTGCCCCGAACTCAGGTATGGCAATGGTCGACCCCATCAAAAATGCCGCCGAGACGGTAGAGCAGGCAGTAAGTGAATGTAAGGAAAAATATAATGAAGAGCCTGTTGTTATATGTCTTTCCCACAGCGGAACAGAAGACGGCGAGGGTGAGGACTACGAGCTTGCAGAGGGTGTAGAGGGTATTGACCTTATCATTTCGGGACATACCCATACTACTATAGACAAGCCTATTGAGGTAAACGGCACATATATCGTTTCCGCAGCCGAATACGGCAAGTATCTGGGTGTCGTTACACTTGGCCCCGGCCTGCGTCTTGAAAACTACGAGCTTATCCCCGTTGACGAAAGTGTTTCGGATGATCCTGTGATTGCCGCAAAGGTAGAGGAATTTAAGTCTACCGTTGAGACCACGTATCTTGCCGACTACGGAGTCGGTTACGATCAGGTGCTGGTAAACAATGAGTACAGATTTGATTCTGTAAACGAGGTATACGCCACCCAGCACGAGTCCACTCTGGGTAATCTTTTCTCTGACGCTTACAGATGGGCTGCAGAAAAATCTCTCGGACATAAGGTAGACGTAGCGCTTACCGCTACCGGCGTTATCCGTGAGACTATCCCCGTAGGTGACGTTACAGTATCCGACGTATTCAATGCTGCATCTCTCGGTGTTGGAACAGAGGGTGAGCTTATCGCAGTTTACGTAACAGGCAAGGAGCTTAAAAACGCCCTTGAGGTGGATGCTTCGGTTCAGCCCATTATGCCTGCAGCACAGCTCTTTTTCTCGGGAGTAGAGTATTCCTTCAACACCAACCGTATGATCTTCAATAAGGTGGATTATGCAATGCTGCGTACCGAAGAAGGTCTTGAAGAGATAGATGACGACAAGCTCTACTGTGTTGTTACAGGTATGTACGCAGGACAGATGCTTGGCTCTGTCAAAGAAAAATCCTTCGGACTTCTTTCTATCACTCCCAAGGACAAGGACGGCAATCCCCTTGAGGCAGACGATCTTGTAAATCACGTTATCCGTGACAAGGATGGCGTTCCGCTTAAGGAGTGGTATGCTATCACATCTTATCTTCAGGATATGGAGGGTGAGATGGATGAAGATTATGCAGAGCCCGACGGACGTAAGGTAGTTTATTCCTCACTTAATCCCATAAAGCTTGTTCGCAGTGCCAATAAGTTTACCTATATCGTAATAGTACTTATAGTTGTTATAATTGCGGTTATAGTTCTTATCACAGTTAAGATAATCAAGAAAAAGAAGAAAAATGAAAACAGTAATAATAACTGACTCAAAATATCGTTCTGCCATTGCCGTAGTCGCAGCTCTTGGCAGAGCGGGGTATAATGTGGTCGTTACCCAAACTACGGCAGAATCGGCCGAGCCCCCTGTATTTTTCTCAAAATACGTAACGGAATCTCACATGATAGATGGCAGCTGTAAGGATGCTGAGTATCCCGAAAAACTTATTTCTGTAATAAAGAAATATGACCGTCCCGTGCTTTTTTGTATCGGTGCAGATACCCTCAATATGGTATCCCGTAACCGTGAGGAATTTTCGGCAGTGTGTGATTTTCTCATATCAGAGCCGAGTGTCCTTGATGCTTTAAACGACAAGGAAAGGGTACATCAAAGATGCATAGAACTTGGGCTTAACGTACCTAAACAGTATGAAGCAGAGCCCACCGAATATCCCGTTGTCATAAAGCCTCATTGCGGAGAAAAGTTTGGACTAACAGCCGCTGACAGATACAAGATAGCCGTAGACAAAGCGGATTATGAGAAAAAATATGCTCATTTCCAAAAGTACGATCTTACACCCATCGTTCAGCAAAAGGTAGAGGGCGACGGCATGGGAGCCTGTCTTCTTATAGACCGCGAGGGCAGACTTATAAATGCTGTATGCCACCGCCGTATAAGAGAATATCCTATTACAGGCGGACCGTCCAGCTGTTGTGTAAGCTTCTATGATGAGTCTATGATAGACTCGGCATATAAGCTTCTGTCTTCCTTCGGATTTCAGGGTATGGCAATGGTAGAGTTCAAGGGCAAATATATCCTTGAGGTCAATCCACGTGTTTGGGGAAGCTACCCTATGACCGTCTGCTGCAGTTCGGGTTATACAGAAGATTATGCAGCTGCAAGCTCGGGCGAAAGGGTAGAGTATAACCCCCGAAAGTACAAAACAAACGTTAAAATGCGCTTTATGCTTAACGATACTCTCAGTATCTTAAGCCATATAAAGAACCGACACATAAAAGAAGGAATAAAGGGTATAGGCGATATCTTTACCGCAAAGGAGGCTCTTAAAATGCGAGACGACAGAGCACCCTTCAGAAGATATCTGACCTCTGCCATAAAAAAGAAATGATATATAAGGTTGATCTGCATATTCATTCAAAAAAGTCATTTGACGGCAGGATGAGTGTGGAGGAGATAATAAAATATGCTAAGGCAAAGGGACTCAACGCCCTTGCCATAACAGACCACGACGGCTATTTTGACGGCGAGGCGGAGGGTATTGAGATAATACGCGGTTGCGAGTTTTCTACCGAATACGGACATCTTTTAGGCCTCTTTATGACCGAGCCGATAGCCGAAAAGGATTTTCATAAAATAGTCAGTGCTGTCCATGAACAAGGTGGAATAGTTGTACTTGCCCACCCCTATCAGCGCCGAAACATGGAAGAAAAGGTAGAAAGCATTGCTCATCTTATCGACGGTGTAGAGGTCTTTAACAGTCGCGCCGCAAAGAAGAATAAAGAAGCCAACCGACAGGCAAAGGCTTTTGCCGACAGACACGGACTTCTGTATTTTGCAGGCAGCGATAGCCACCTGCCAGCAGAACTTGGTAATGTTATACTTACCTGCGAGGGTGATGATATACGCTCAGCATTGACTGATGGATTTATCAGTATAGAGGGTAAACATTCAAACCCCGTATATACCGCAAGAAGCCAGTTCACCCGCTTTAAGAACGCAGGCTGGACACCCAAGACCTTTGTAAAATGGTGTCTGTTTGCCGCAAAATGTGTATTCTCAAAAAAGGAGAAGGAAAATGTCCTTATTAGTAAAGATAGGTAAAAAGGGAAAGAAGATAGTTAAGAAGCTTATAACCCCTGCCGAAAAGCATTATATATCCTATACCCGCCGTCTTGAGAGGGTTAAAACAGACCGTAAGGTCTGCGCAATGACCTTTGACGACGGTCCTATGGAGCTGCCTTGCTCTCCCGATAAGAACGGTGGCAAGAGTCTTACCGACACTATACTGGATACCTTGAAGGAATACTCTGCCAAAGGTACCTTTGACGTTATAGGTGATACGGGAGCAAACTATCCCGACGTGGCAGGAAAGCTTGGCAGTCCTGCATGGGGCGGTATAAGATACGACCACTATCCCGATATCAACAAGGATAAAAACGGCGGAGCAGAGAACTGCGAGAGACTTGTGCGCCGTATGATAGACGAGGGACATCAGGTGACCAACCACGGATATCAGCATATCATCTTTGGTCGTAAGCCCTTTGTATACGGCAAGCGCGCATACATAGGCGGCTTTGAGGATACCGTAGCCGATCTTACCAGACTCCACGAGCTTATGGAAAAGCGTTACGGTTATACCATGACCATGTCCCGCCCCCCCCACTACGTTGATAAGATGGACGGCGGTTTTACAAGCTATGACGTTTATACGGCAATGAACTATTGGTATATGGCGGCATCATTTGACGGACAGGGCTGGCTGCCCTCGACCCTTGCCGATCCCGAGGCGGCATTTAATGCCGAGGTGGAGGCTATGATACGTCCTATCAGAGACGCTCTTGCCAAGGATAAAAACTTCTTCTGCGGTCAGATAATCTTCCAGAAGGACGGTTACAATATGGCTAAGCGTACTCCCGTAGCATATGCATTGGGAGAACAGCTCAAGCTTCTTCGTGAAGCAGGCTACGAGATAGTAACGGTAGAAGAGCTGACCAAAGAATCTCCCTTTGAGGATGTGGGCAGAGAGGATCCTGACTTTGATAAGCTCTATGAACTTGCAAAGGAACGTGCTATTGTCTACAGCGACAATAAGCTCCGTCTTGATGCACCTATGACCTACGGAGAACTTGCAATGCTTCTTGCTCCCCGCAAAGCAATAGTAGACGACCGTTGTGAGATGATGAAGCAGAGAGGAAAATATGTTCATCCCTATATGACAGCTATGAAATGGTGCAAGGATAACGGTATTATAGATGTATCGCTTAAACCTGACCGTACGGTTACGTCTCTTCCCGAAAAGTATTTTGACAACACCACAGACTGTACACGCAGAGGTGTATATAAAGCGTTTAAAATGTAATGAAACAAGCGGTTCATCGAACCGCTTGTTTTTATATCTATGTCATTGCTGATATACTGTTTTGGTTTTCGCTTTATCATCGTCCTTGCCGGCAGTGATGCGTATAACGTTTTCCTTACGTTGTATGTTTAAGTTCCTTCTTTCGGATTTAAGGTATGTCATAGGTGCGCCGCAGCAGGTCAGCGGTACGTCTTTGTCACGTATCATACCTACGGTGTTACCGCATTTTTCACAAACGTAGAATCTGCTTTCGTTCATAATAATATCCTCCAAAAAATTTAAAAATATTTTATCCAAATATGCCGAAAATATGTTATAATACAGTTTGAGGTGATTATAATGAATTTTTCAGAATTAATTAAGGACAGATATTCTGTCAGAAAATATAAGGAAGAAGCTATCCCTGCGGATATACTTGACCGTATAATCGAGGCGGGTATGTATGCACCTACAGCATGCAACAACCAGCCCCAAAAGATCTACGTTGCAAAGTCAAAGGAAGCAATAGACAAGCTTAAGGAATGTACTCCCTTTACCTTTGATGCTCCCGTGGTTATGGTCATAGGATATGACAAGACCCGCAGCTGGTATAATAAGCGTATGCCCGGTTATGAATCCGGTGAGACAGACGCAGCTATAGTTACAACCCATATGATGCTTGAAGCATGGAATCAGGGTGTAGGCTCCTGCTGGGTGGGAGTTTTCAATGCGGATAACGTATCCGAGGCTCTCGGTTTGCCCGAGAACGTACGTGTAACCGCGCTTATGCCTATGGGATATGCCGATATGGAGGCAGGTCCCAGACACAGTCAGTTCAGAGAAAAAGAAGATATTGTGGCTGAGATCTGATGAATAATAAAGACGTTTTTGAAAACATGTCGGTACCAAAGGCAGTGGCAAAGCTAGCTGTACCCACGGTGCTTAGTCAGCTTGTGGTACTGATATACAATCTTGCCGATGCATTCTTTGTAGGGCATACCAACGATCCCTCGCAGATAGCGGCTCTTACGGTAAGCTTTCCCATATTTATGTGCCTTACCATGGTGGCAAACCTTTTCGGTATAGGCGCTAACAGTTTTATGTCCCGTTCCCTTGGTGAAAAGAAGCCGGAAAACGCCCGCAAAGCATCAACCTTTGGCTTCTACGGTTCTTTTATAGCAGTCGGAATTTTGATACTTATATTAAACGTATTTAACGTACCCATCCTCCGTATGGCGGGCGCGGTTACCGACTCCACTTTGGGACATACTCAAAGCTATCTCTTTTGGACCTTTACGGTAGGCGGAGTTTTCACGGTAGGTTCTATGGTGCTGGCTCACCTTATCCGTTCAGAGGGAAATACCAAGCAGGCAAGTGTCGGAGTAGCTCTTGGCGGTATATTGAATATAGTTCTTGACTGGTTGTTCGTTTCCGTCTTTGATATGGGTATAAGAGGAGCAGGTATCGCCACCTTTATTTCAAATCTTATCTCCTTCGGATATCTTTTGACGGTAACTCTGAGAACTAAGGACAGCGTTATAACGCTTAATCCCCTTAAGCTTAGATTTGAAAAGAATATAATCAGTTCGGTTATTCTTGTAGGTATTCCTGCCGCCGCTGTTATTATTCTCGGCACGGTGGCAAACGTGCTTCTTACCAACTCTATGTCCTCTTACGGTGACGTTTCCATTGCCGCGCAGGGAACGGTGCAGAAGGTAGGCTCTGTAGGCATACAGATAACTGTAGGTCTGACTCAGGGTATAATGCCTCTTCTCGGTTACTGCTACGGCGCGGGTAATTTTAAGAGATTTAAGTCGGTAAGCAATCTTTCCTTTGCAATACTTGCA
The DNA here is from genome assembly GCA_045133915.1 of Eubacteriales bacterium. Classification (GTDB taxonomy): domain Bacteria; phylum Bacillota; class Clostridia; order Oscillospirales; family CAG-272; genus RGIG7300. The sequence goes on from JBGUUX010000058.1 coordinate 11,776, forward strand.
ATCTATGCAGGCTTCTGTATAGCATTGGCAGAGCTGTTTGCCGAGCCTATATTGCATATCTTTACATCCGAGATCCAGACGGTAGAGAAGGGAATAGGCTTTATCCGTATATGGTTCTTATGCGTTCCGGGTATGTGTTTCACTAATCTCTTCGGTGCTATATTTCAGTCTATGGGCAGATGGTTCCAGTCACTTTTGCTCTCGGTCGTCAGACAGGTGGGACTTCTTATCCCCTTGCTTATAATACTTAAACCCCTTGGTGGCGAAACAGGACTCATGTGCGCTCAGCCTATAGCAGACACTTTGACTCTTATATTGGGTGTTTTGATGTATATTGTAATAATTAAAAAAACAAAGAAAGTCTCGGAGTGATCCGAGACTTTTCAGCTTGCCTTAAAGTTATATATAGGCTTTATATGAGCAACTATCTGTGCTGTAGGTGTGATATGCGCTACTATATGCTCCATAGATTTATATGCCATAGGAGACTCGTCAAGGGTGGAGGTGTTGACACAGGTGGTATATATACCCGACATCTGTGCTTCATACTCTGCCATAGTCAGCCTTTCAAAGGCGTCGGTACGGCTCATGATTCGGCCTGCACCGTGGGGCGCAGAGAAGTTCCAGTCGGGGTTTCCCTTACCCACACAGATAAGAGAACCGTCACGCATATTGATGGGGATAAGGAGCTTTTCTCCCGCCTTTGCAGACACAGAGCCCTTACGCAGTATCATAGACTCAACGTCGATATAGTTGTGGATCGTCTGGAAGCTGTTTACAGCCGTCAACCCCATTCCGTCAAGCAGTATCTCTGCCATCTTCTCGCGGTTACGGACAGCAAAGCGCTGACAGATGTCTATATCGTGTATATAGTCCTCCATATATGATCCGTAGAGGTAACAGAGCGGACGGGGGATGGTAGGCTCGCTTGCTTCAAACTCCTTTGCCATATGCTTGAGAGCATCCTGTATCTCGTTTTTTCTGCCCTCAGCCTTATAGGTGCGGATTATCTCCTCTCTACGCTTAAAATACTCATCCTTACCCATAGCAAGATCAATAGCAAGACCCTGATAGTGCTCTGCTACCTGTGTACCGAGATTACGGCTGCCCGAATGTATAACGAGATATTTGTTGCCCTCGGGGTCGGCATCTATCTCAATAAAATGGTTACCTCCGCCAAGAGTACCTATACTGCGCTCCAGTCTTCTTGAATCCTTGAGAGAACGGAAGCAACGAAGTTCCTGCAGGTCAAAACGCTCTAGTCTGCCCTCCCATACTGCTTTTCCGCAGGGAATGGTGTGAGCAACTCTGTCAAAGGCTTCAAGGTCAAGCTCTACATTGCCGAGCTCGACGGTATACATACCACAGCCTATATCAACGCCAACCATATTGGGAACGACCTTATCGGTTAGAGTCATGGTAGTACCTATGGTGCATCCCACGCCTGCATGTACGTCGGGCATTATTCTTATTTTCGAAGAGGCAAAATCCTCTATATCGCAGACAGTCTTTATCTGATCGTATGCCGAGCCCTCCACCGTATCGGTAAAGCAGAGGGCGGTATTAAACTTTCCTTTTATCTCTATCATAATTATTTCCTTTCATTTATGCACCGCCTTTCAGGATTCCTGTAAGCTGAGATAACACATCAGCATTTCCGTTAAGATTGATGTTACCAACGTTTTCACAGATGCGTTCTACGTATTCAAGCTCTTTGAGCTTATATAAGGTTTTGTTTTCATCCATGAGCTTAGCGGTATTCAAAAGGGATCTTGTGGATGCAACCTCTTCACGGCGGGTGATAACATTAGCCTGAGCTCGTTTTTCAGCAACAAGCACAGTATTCATTATTGCCCTGATTTCACCGGGAAGAATTATATCTTTAACGTCTGCATTTGCAATATCAACGAACAATTCGCTTTCTTTTGCTTTTAATTTTTCAAAAACAAATTCGGACATTTCGTTTTTATTCTCGAGAATATCGTCAAGCTTGTGCTTACCCACATATTCGCGTAACGCAAGCTGTGCCGTTACGTGTAGCTGTTCTGTGAAATCGTCGATGTCGGTAAATATCTTTTCAAAGTCTGTTATACGGTAATTACAGTTAAGATTGATGCGAAGTGAAACTTTATCCTGACTGAGTATTTCCTGACCTGTGATATCCATTTGTGTAAGTCTTGTGTCGATATATTTCACATCGACTTTAACAGAATTTTTCCAAAAATAATATGTACCCGCATCCAAAAGCTTTACAAATCTTTGGTTGAAATAGAGTCTTGCTTTTTCATACTCGGCAACTTCAATTTTGATATAATACTTTTGGGGAATCATAGAGAATATGTATTCGGGGACGTTGTCATTTACCTCGGGGGTAGAGGTATCTACGGTTATATACTCATGCTTATCGGTAACGGACCAAAAAGCATATTTTCCCTGTGTAAGAACGGAATAGAACTTGCCGTTGATGAAATGAAGTGCTGTCTCCTCATCTGCCACGTCTATAACCGAAACCGTGTCAGCCACAGCCTTATCATTTAATACAGTGTCGATAGAACATCTGTGAGGATCTAACATTTGATCGCAATTTGAGATTTCTATCCCTTTCGAGCCGTATGCATAATACTTGCCGGGGCAGAGCATTTTTACATATTTTCCGTTCTTAAAGAGAAATCCTCTCTGATTTTCATTGATTATTACTTTTCTCATTATATATACTCCTTTTAGGTTAATTATCGTTTGCAATTACTCATATGCTTATGACGGCCAAAAACTTAAGCAGTCGCATATAAAAGCGGAAATTAAATTTTGGCATTTACATTTGAACAGCGGTATCCGTTTTCGGACAAGGTCAATGACATATTGCTTTGATAAGACAAGTCCTATCTCGGCAGAGTAATTGCATCAGGGTGAAGTGCCTTTGCACTAACTCATAATACCAATCCACCGGCGATATGCTTTATAGCATACGGCAGGATTCGAACCTGCGATAAGCGGACTTCAAAGGTCCGTAAAATTTGTTGTGAGGTTTACAGTCTCAATCAAATTTTGGCAAGCATACGGCATACGTTTTGGCATTGCCTTATGTACCGTAGTAATCTCATATACCCGATTTATCGGCTTACAAGTATATTTTACCAAGTTATATAAATTTATCACGGAAAAAAAGATGCGAACTTAGAAAAATTCGCATCTTTTCTGATCTTTCAGCTTGTTTTTTATCAATTCCCTGAAGCTATTCGGTTCCAATACCTCAACTGTAGGCCCAAAGGAAAGCACTCTTATTACCATCTCGGTAGTATCGGCTGTGTCGAAGGTCATATTGAGCACGTACTCCGTATCGTTGATCTTTTCAACATTCTTCTCAAGATGAGCGAAGTGCATAAGAGCCCGTTCAAGGGTATTGCGCTCGTCTTTTATCTTGAGCTTTATACGGTCACACTTTCTTTCGTCGCCCTTTGAGCGTATGATATCGTCGCCGTAATATACTTTGCACTTTACTATACGGGCAAGGTTTACCGCACGGACAAAGCCGCATCCGCTTGTGACAAGACGGAACTTGTCATCCTTTGCGGAGTATTCCAGCCTTTCGGGGATGCATCTTACGTATACGCGTTCACCGTGACGGTTGATTATCTCTATCTTAAGATTATGACCCTGCCTCATAGCTGTAAGTATGGTACGGAAATGATCGATATATCTTTCGTTCCCGTAATCGTCGCCGTCGCTGTATTTATCATAAACAAGGTAATCTGCTTTGGTGAACAGCGGTTCTACATCCTCCAAGCCTTCAAGGTTTACGTCAAATAGCTTGATCCTCGGGTCAAGGGATATTGACTTGAGCCAGCGGCGCTGGATATCGGTCAAGGGCATTGTGGGCTTGTGTATGATAGGTGTGGTCATATCCTGACGGACAAGCTGCCATTTCTGATTTTTCAGAGAGGGAAGGATGGTCAGTACACTTTCGCCAAAGGCGTTTTCTTCAACTATTTTCGCAAGGTCTTTGTCGGTAGATTGATTGCTTATCAGCTCATCAAGTATCCTTGCCACTGCGTTATAGTAGGCGGAGTAGATCTCATTGAATATCACTTTTGAACCTCCTCTATTCCGTACATACGGTACATTTCTGCAACGTCGTCCTTAAAGCGTTTTTCATGTTCCTTGTTTGAAAACTTAAGATCGGTTATTCTGCATATAAAGGTACGTATCCAGGGGATAAGTTCACTTGTATCGTATACCTCTGCATAGAAGCGGTATGTATATTCATCTATCTTATCAATATGACCGATACGCTTTTCACGCTCAAGACGGCGGATAATATGAGTTTCATCCTCGTCTACGTGTACCGTGAACTCCACCGTTTCGGTGTGGTCTCTGCCGTATCTGTCACGGTTGGCGGTAACACCCCATATCTTTGCCTGCATAGAGTCAAGCTCAGCTCTCAGCTCGTCGAATCGGGGAGAGGGCTCCTCTATCTTAACCTCGGAGAGGTAGTCTATACGGAATGACTTTATTCTGTTATACTCTGCATCATACGCTAAGAGATGCTGTCTGCCGTTTTGAGTACTTATAAATATCCTTAAGGGGATTATCCTCAGACGCATATCACGGTCAAAGTGGCGGCTGTGATTGGTGACGGTAATGATAGATTTTCTCTGCATAGCGGTAAACAGCATCGCAAGAACACCCGAGTCTATAGCAGAGGTAATATAATGATGCTTAAACCCGAAGAGATCCCTGTGCTCGCTCTGCTTATCAAGAAGAAAAGAGCCTATTACACCTACAGGCATGACCTCGGAGAAATAATGCACAAGATCGTTTATATCGGTGGGCATATCATGATCGCTTCTGCGATAGAGCATTTTTTTGCCCGATTTTTCTGATTTGATAATACCAAGCTCTGTGTATTCCTTTAGCTTTTTACGAAGGGTGGATTCGTCAAACACCATCGGCTCATCAAATTTTGACAGATAGCCGTCGGCTAGGTCCATTATCTCGGAAAGAGAAAGTACTACCTCGGGAGAGTAGAGGATATCAAACAGTATGAAATGCAGAGTAATATCCTTATCTGTAAAGCTCTTTGACTTTAATGCTTTGTACAACGGGTTGTGTGAGACAACTCTGCTGTCTATAGATATAAAGACGTTCTTGCCCTCGGGTGTGCGTACAAAGCTCATATGCTCTCCAAGCCAGCTTTCCATACGTCTGCGCTCGTCGTCGTATGAACGGGAACTTTTGCCGGTGTATTCATTTCTGCTCTTGAAGCCGTAAACGTAGAACTCTCTCATGTAATCGCGGATATTCACAAAGTTTTTTATCAGTTCGCTGTATGCCATAGCCACTCTCCTTTCCATGTATTTCTATTGTAACAGGTTATCTGTACCAAAAACGGTACATATATTATACAGTATATTACATTTTTTTGCAATATACTGTATTCTATTGACTTTATCGTTGTAATATGGTAAAGTGTTGTAGGGGTGATTATATGAAAGCAACTGAGAGAAGAACAATGATAATAGATATTCTGCGGGGAAGTGATTCTGCCGTTAACGGAGCGGCTTTAGCTGATAAGCTGGGCGTTTCCCGTCAGATAGTAGTTAGTGACATTACTGCTCTTAAGGTAGAGGGCTTTGATATACAATCCACTCACAAAGGATATATCTTATCCAAGAGCAGAAGTGTGGAGAAGACCTTTAAGGTTCGTCATACAAGGGAGCAGACCGAGGATGAGCTTGGTATAATTATAAGCCTTGGAGGCAGGGTAGAGAACGTATACGTATGGCATAAAGTATACGGCAGGATCGAAGCACCTCTCGGAATAGCCTCGCAGGAAGATATAGACCGATTTATGGAAGGTGTAAGAAGCGGAAAATCCACCGAGCTGATGAACATAACCGGCGGCTATCATTACCATACCGTTTCTGCCGACAGTAAGGACACCTTGTCAAAGATAGAAAACACGCTAGCCGCAAAGGGATATATAGTTCCCGAAACGTAAATATAATATAAGAGCAGTCAAAAGGCTGCTCTTTGTTGAATATATTATCTATTTGTTAACAAACTATTGACAAATCGACCTGATGTTGCTATGATATTAGCATACTCTGTGTCTATGGTACACTTAATGCTTATTGGAGGTATTTATGTTTGATTTCTTAAAGCTCAATGCAGATTTAATGGTAATATGTGCTTGTGCCTTAGGTGTTATTCTTTCACTGCTTTTGATCATGGGTATCAAAAAGGTAAGAATAGACGATCCCAGGATGAATGAGATATCATCCTACATCAAGGGCGGCGCTATGGCGTATCTGTACCGTCAGTACAGGATACTTGCGGTATTCCTTATCGTCATGTTTGCCTTACTCGGCTTTATTCCCAGCCTGGGCTTTGACGTAGCGGCGGCGTTCCTTTTCGGCGCGGTACTTTCCTGCGCTGCAGGATATATGGGTATGCGTACTGCGGTTATATCAAACGTAAGAACGGCGGAGTCCGCAAAGAAAGGCATTAGTGCAGCATTTAAAATAGCCTTTTCGGGCGGTGCTATCATGGGTATACTGGTTGTATCCATAGGTGCTTTCGGTGTGGCTCTTGTGTCGTATATAATGCGTCTTATCGATCCCAATGTTGATGCGGATATAGTTAATCAGCTTCTTACCGGTTTCTCCTTGGGCGCAAGCTCTGTAGCGCTTTTCTGCCGTGTAGGCGGCGGTATCTATACCAAGGCGGCTGACGTAGGCGCTGACCTTGTAGGCAAGGTGGAAGCGGGTATACCCGAGGATGATCCCAAGAATCCCGCAGTTATCGCTGATAACGTAGGCGATAACGTAGGTGACGTTGCGGGTATGGGTGCAGACCTTTTTGAAAGCTACGTAGGTTGTATTATCGCAGCTCTTCTTTTAGCCGCTGACAGTCAAAACATTATTAACTCCTATCATATTCTGCTTTTGGTTGGCGGCGGGCTTCTCGCTTCGTTTATGGGTATAGTAATTACAAGACTTTTAAAGACCAAAAATGCAGCACTTTCACTTAATATAGGAACCTACACCTCCTCCGCACTTCTGGTAGGAGCAAGTTACCTTGTTTTCAGTAAAAACGTTTATTTCTTCCTCTGCGTTCTTTGCGGTATCATTGCAGGCGTTCTTATCGGTAAGCTCACCGAGATATATACGTCAGCAAAGTATAGAACTGTTAAGAAGATAGCAGAATCCGGAGAAACAGGAAGTGCGACCAACATTCTTTCAGGTTACGCTGCAGGTATGAAGAGTACCGTATGGCCTATCCTGGTTATTGCTATAGTTATTGTTATATCCTATACCTTAGGTCTCAAGACCGAAAGCGGTGTTACAGGTATAGATCAGCATTGCGGACATATCGGTGTTGTACTTGCGGCACTTGGTATGCTTGCAACCGTAGGTATGATAGTTTCTGTTGATGCGTACGGGCCTATAGCCGATAACGCAGGCGGTATAGCGCAGATGAGTAACCTTGACAACTCTGTTCGTGAGATAACCGATAATCTTGACAGCGTAGGAAACACTACTGCCGCCATAGGTAAAGGCTTTTCTATCGGTTCTGCGGCTCTTACTTCCTTAGCTCTTATAGTTTCCTATACACATGCGGTAGGTCTGTCTACTATAAATATTTTTGATGCCAACGTTTTGGGCGGTCTCCTTATAGGCGGTATGCTGTCGTACCTTTTCTCCGCTATGACTATCAACTCGGTATCCAAGGCGGCAAACGATATGATAGCAGAGGTTCGCCGTCAGTTCAAGACCAAACCCGGTATAATGGCAGGAACAGAGAAACCCGATTATGATAAGTGCGTAGATATCAGCACCAAGGCTGCTATACGTGAGATGATACTTCCCGGTATTATAGCTATTGCGGCTCCGATTGTTGTAGGTATTATTCCCGCCCTCGGTAAAGAAGCGCTTGCGGGTCTTCTGATCGGCGCTACCTTGACCGGTGTGCTCCAGGCTATCAGCATGTCAAACTCCGGCGGTGCCTGGGACAACGCAAAGAAGTACGTTGAAGAAGGTCATCACGGCGGCAAGAACAGCGAGGCACACAAGGCTTCTGTCATCGGAGATACAGTAGGCGATCCTCTGAAGGATACCGCAGGTCCCTCTCTCAATATACTTATCAAGCTTATGAGTATCGTTGCAGTGGTATTTGCACCTTTATTCTTATAATTTGTATTCACTTAAAACCTGTTGCGAAAGCAACAGGTTTTATTCATATAAATAAACCGTATGCGGTTTATTATCTTTAATACATTTATTTATGACATATCGAGTACCGTTAGATTTGCCGTTCCAAAACACTAGGATCATATCAGCATAATTGATAATGTCATTATTACGCAGTATGGGGGCTGCTTTGCCATACCGTTTGTAATTTGGTTTAAATTCTGTTAATTTTATTTGGTGCTGTTTTGCGTATATTGCGGCGCAGCTGTCTATCCCTTTAGCTCCTCCGCTGACTATCTCTGTTGTGCCCGAAGGTAGATATTCTTCGAAGTTATTGATTATCAGTTCTCTTGATCCTACTATTGCAATTTTCATAAAATCATCTCCTTAAAAATATAGTATACTTGAAACAAGTATACTTACAACATTATAACATAAAATTATCTTAAAATATACTTAAATTAAGATTTATTTGAGGATTTTATGAGAAATAAGAACAATAAACATTTAGGAATAGAGATCGCTCCGGAGCTTCATTACAAATTGCATTATATTTCAAAGTATGAGGGAAGAAGTGCTAACGGACAGATATTGTATCTGTTGCGTCAATGTATCAAAGAGTTTGAATCTGCAAACGGTGAGATAGAACTTCCTGAAAAATCGAACGATGGTAAATAAAAAAATGGTTGACTTAGTAGAGTCAACCGTTTTTATGCTTGTCGATAAACACACGATGCTTTGAGCTCCCCTCGGAATTATCCGAGGGGAGTTATGTATAATTAAAACTTATCTATTATCTCAAATGCCGCAGAGACGGCATCCTCTCTTGAAGGAAATCTTTCTTTTGCAAATTGAGAATCAACGGCATATTTCCATTTTGATTCATGGCAGTACAGAACTATAAGATGATCCTTTATCTTAATATATTCATTGCCGTTTTTTGACCTCTTCCACTTTCGGGTAAGAAGAGTCTCAAGGCGGCTTTGTTTGTTCTTGAACTCCTGCTCACGTTTCCTTGCCGCTTCCACGTCACCCTCCATTTTACCCGCACAGATACATCCTGCACCGATCTTGCGGGGATAATCATCGTGTACCATATTATGCACGTATCTTATTATCTGATATCCGCACATACCGCATATGCCTACCGGTGCACCGAGGTCGGTGATGCCCTCGCATCTCCAACCGCTGTGAGGAATGTCATCGTGTTTCCACAGATTTCCCGAAGAATTATCGGCGGGCTGCATTTGTTTCTCGTGATGATCTTTTTTATTTTCCTCAGAATCACTTATGATCTGCATAGCTTTGTCAACGATGTTGGCTTTAGGTTCGGGCGGAGCTTGCGGTGAGTTTTGTCTTGCAAAGAAGTCCTTTGATATGATCCTTTCCGCATTGATTTTTTTGAAGAATACTCTGTAGCTGTGACGGGTATCGTCATAAGATATAACGTTGCCCTCGCCGAATGCAGGATGGCTGACAGTACTATTGTCAGCAAGGATATCGTTTTCGGGCGGTGTTAGAGATACTCCTGCTGTACGCTTACTTTCCTCCAACAGCTCTTTAGATATATTTCCTATACGTTCATAATTATCCTCTCCTATTTCCCAGAGGAAACGTGAGGGAAGCTTGTGATTTCCGTTTTGGGTACTGCCCTCCGAATCGAGAATAAACAGTTTCTTTTCGGCACGGGTGATGGCAACGTAGCAGAGCCTTCTTTCCTCCTCAAGCCCTAACTGCTTGCGGGCTTCTATTGTCTTGGGAGAAGGGAAGATGCCTTCCGAAAAGCCTACTATAAACACACAGGGAAACTCCAGACCCTTTGCGGCGTGGATGGTCATAAGCTTTGCCTTGTCCGCCTCCTCTTCGCTGTCATCTCCCGACTGCAGGGATATCTGGTTTATAAATTCTTTCAGTGTTACACTTTCTCCGTAGTTTTTTTCAAACTCATCAGCAATACGCTTGAACTCGGATAGGTTTTCAAATCTTTCCATATCTCCAAGCTCCCGTATGTACTTTTCGTAGCCCGTATCATTGCAGACCCGTTCTACTATATCGGAGATCTTCATTTCCGAAGCTTCCTTTCGTAAAGTATTGATACAATTTATAAAATCGGCAGCCCCACTGTTTTTGAAAACAGGATCGGTGATATTGTTTACCAGTAAATCAAAAAGAGGGGAAGAGTCAGCCGCAAGCTCGGACAACCTCTGCAGCTTCACCCTGCCGAAACGGCGCCGAGGCTTGTTGACTATACGCTTGAAGGAAACGTCGTCATTGTAGGCAACCAGCCTAAGATAGGCCATAATATCCTGTATTTCCATACGGTCATAGAACTTGACACCGCCGTATATTTCGTAGGGAATACCGTTTTCAGTAAACTTTTTTTCAACTACACGGGAGAGAAATCCCGAACGGTATAGAATTGCAAAATCCGAATAGCTGTAGCCCTCCCGGCGGCGGAGCTTTTCGATATTTTCGATTATCCTGTCAGCCTCGTCATATTCGGTCTTGGTGTGGTAGTGGATAACCGTTGCTCCGTTTGGATTTTCGGTGAAGAGATCCTTTTTCAGTCGGTATTCGTTATTTTCGATAAGGGTGTTGGCGCACCGCAGTATCTCCGGGGTGGACCGGTAGTTCTGATTTAGAAATACGGTATTCGTGGGATCGTGAAATTTATCAAAATCCACAAGCAGCTTAACGTCCGATCCTCGCCATTCGTATATATTCTGGTCGGGGTCACCCACTATCATAAGGTTGGTGTATTTCTGACATAAATAATCTATCAGCTTCATTTCGGTGGAGGAAGAATCCTGAAACTCATCTACCTGTATATAGTTCAGCCTGTCCTGCCATTTTTGGAGAACCTCGGGGCAGGTTTCAAAAATGTACAGTGTGAAGTACATAAGATCGTCAAAGTCAAGAGCATAAAGCTGCTTCTGCTTTTGCAGAAATTCTTCGAGTATCCTGTCATCAAGGGTGGCTACCTCGGGGAGGATCTGACATTTTTCGGTGAGCTTCATCTTTGCTACGTAGCTTGTATCATCCTTGAATCTGCCAAGCTGACGAAGCACCTTTTCAAAGCTTCCGTGGTCCAGCTTCAGCTCATATTTCTGGTAAATATCTGCAAGTATAGCCTTCTGCCGGGTACGGTCGATTATCTGAAAGTCGGAAGGGAAGAAGACCTTTTCTATATCCTCGCGTAATACCCTTACACAGAAGCCGTGATACGTGCAGATAAGTGAGGTATCGTATTCTTCACCTATAAGCGCACGTATACGGCGTTTCATCTCTCCCGCAGCCTTGTTGGTGAAGGTGACACACAGGATATTTGCTGTGTCAATGCCGTATTCCTTGACGAGATAGGCATATCTTGATACCAGCAGCTTGGTCTTACCGCTGCCCGCACCTGCTATTACGCGCAAATATCCTTCGGTGGTGATGACCGCTTCTTTTTGTTTATCGTTCAATCCGGACATAAAATTCATATTTTTATACCTCCTCAGCTTATATTAACAAAAAACAAGTCCGTTATTTGGGACTTGTCTGCGAATTTAATATACTTTTAAGGCAAATTAATTATCAATATAATCAATGTATTGAATTTCATATGTTATACTAAAATCAGCCCTGCATATGCAGGGCTCAGACTGTCGAAAAAGTCGGTCGGACGTGTGAATAGTTGTTTTTTAGGGGTTATCTCTCCAACTGACATGAAAACAGGTAATATT
>JBGUUX010000059.1:0-7538 GCA_045133915.1 Eubacteriales bacterium
ATTTCCCGAGCGGCCAAAGGGGGCAGACTGTAAATCTGTTGTCACTGACTTCGGTGGTCCGAATCCACCATCCCCCACCAAGCAAAAAGACACCTTAGGGTGTCTTTTTTGCTTGGTATGGGGATATTTGATGTGGATTCGGAAGCCCGGTCGCATCGCGTAGCGGCGACTAAAACAGTCCGGCATCCGCCTACTTCAAGATCAAATTAAGCTTGACCTCGTGTGATTTGATCAACTGTTCTATTGGGCGTAGTCGGTCAAGGGGCGGCTCGCCCCTTTTTAGGGCGTCGGGCTTACGCTTTGTTCGCACTGGGGAAAATCACGAGCGCAGAGTCTTGCGAAGCAAGGCTCTTTTTTCAACCCCCAAAAAAACAAACGAGGGGAGATGTTTTTTGTTTGGTATGAATTCCAACGTCAGATTACGGTTTGACTTCCCTTCAAACTTATGCTATAATATCTGCAATACATTAATCGAAAACACCGTATAAATACATTTCAAATTTCAATCGCAGGACAGTCCTTGCATCAATAATACATAAGGAGAAAATCAGTATGATCACAAAAGAAGAAATCGAACAGCTGCAGAGACAGATAGACGAGCACTTTGCTTCCGGAGATATGGGACAGCTTTTTGAGGTTGCCAAAAAGCTTAGCGCAGGCACAAACAGTCAGTACGGTTATTTTATCGGTACTTGCTACCTGAACGGTTGGGGTACACAGCCAAATCCCGCAGCAGCGATACCTTATCTTCATAATGCGGCAGAGTACGGTGATAATTATAACTACGCCTGCTACTTAAGCGCCATCGCACACTACCGTTGCAGAGAGTTTAAGGACGCATATGACTGGTTTGTTAAAGCGCAAGAAGCCGGAATCAACGACAGTCTTGCTCTGTTTGCAGATTCCGCAGCAGGCTGTGCCTTTGAAAAATGGGACGAAGTGCGAACCCGATTCTCTCAGAGCGAGGTAACTCAAGGCGCTGAAATAGTTAAATATTATATGTCGGATGCTATCATTAAATATATGCAGGCAGCCGAAGAACATCCCGAAACAATGAACAGCGCTCTTTTTTGCGGTTATGCCAAACTGATGATACTGATGTATAATATGGGCACGACCGGAATGCTGGATATGGACGTTGTTACCTCTGATTCGCTTGGAGGAATAGTATCCGGCGGTTTGCAGGCTCTGGGCAAAATGCTGAACACAGAGGAGCACGATGAGGTGCTGTTCAGATGTGTTACCGGCGCTCAATTTATAGAAGAACACGGATATCCGTTGGTGGCTGAATATCTTCGCGCCTTCTTAGCGATACTGGAAAGCTCACGTGATCGCTCTGCGGCTGCTTTTTACCGTGCAAGATGGCATATGAAACGTATAGGCGAGCTCCGTAACTGCGAAAAGGACGCAGAGCTGGTGCAAAGCATTTTTGCCGATATAGACGATCATTATGACAAAGCGGAGCATAAGTACGGAGCAACGGTATTGAATATGATGCGCCAAGGTCAGGTGCCTGATTTAAAAAAATCCTTCCTGCCTGATATGGCTCCCGATATCGATAGCTGCAAAAACTTTATGGATCTGTACTACAGCGTACGTAACCAAGTTCAACAGTCCGCCCCCAAGGATTCCGGCGGAAAGATAGGCGGATTTTTGAAGAAATTGTTTAAGTAACGGGTAAGAAAATGACTTTTATAATTGCTGTATTGATTTTGGTACTGCTTTCCGTGTTTTTTATGGGACTCCGCGCATATCTGAGCTTTTGCGCACTGGTCGTTGGTTTGCCGATGGTAATAACCGGCCTGTTTGGTGAAAAAGAGATGCTCTTTATCGGACTTTGCGCAGTAGCCTATGCGATATTGGCGGCATATTTTACAGTCCGCAACTCTCCGCGAAGCATGCTTCGTCTGCAGATATTACGATTTTTCGGATACGGAATGTTCCTTTTTTTGCAGGTGATCTTGACCATGCTTATCGTACTTATCCCATTAGCTAAGATCTTCGGTACTTTTGCCCGCAGCTACCGTGACGTAATAATAGTAAACTGTTTAGGACAAGAGATAGGACGAACGACCGTAGATGACCGTAACCGAGGACCAAACGGAGAGGAGTTTAGAAATCCCAACAATCGGTATTAAATTTGCCGAGACAAAAGACACCTTAGTAGGTTAGTCTTAAGGATAAGATTAACCTACTAAGGTGTCTTTTTATTATATTTAAATAAAATTAGTTGTTGTATTTAATAATTATATGTGTTATAATTACAAAAGACGTCTTACCGTCGAGATATGGTAAACATAATATTTTTATTATAAAGGAGAATCAGCATGACTATCCCGAAAAATGAAAAGAAACTCCAGAAAAAGGCTTTTAAGAAAGCAAAACGCAGAGCTCTGCGTCCTTTTCGCTTTTTAAGCGGACTTTTTGGCGTTTTTACCGCAATATTACTTGTGGTTACGGTTGTCCTCGGTATGTTTGACAACACACTTTCCCTTCTTTTTAAAGGCAATACCTTCTGGCAGCTTGAAAACAAGGATGCTGACGCTGTCTACTACGAGGGTAAATACGACTCTCAGGATCAGAGACTTGAAGAAGGTCTTAAGCTCTGCTATAACGTAGAAGCTGAAGGCGCGGCTCTTCTGGTCAACAACGACACACTTCCTCTTGCCACCGGCGCAAAGGTCTCTACCCTCTCTGTTAACTCCACCAACCTTACCTACGGCGGTACAGGCTCGGGTAACGTTGACGCTTCCAAGGCGGACAACCTTAAGGCAGCTCTTGAAAAATCCGGTCTTGCGGTAAACGAAGAGCTTTGGAACTGGTATAACAGCGAAGAAGCGACTACTCTCAAGAACGAGTTTGGCGCTGATGCCGCAGCAGGTGAGAGCGCGGCTCTTGCAGGTCAGGCTCCTATCGTTGAGGTAGATCCCGCAAACTATCCCGAAAAGGTTAAAAAGTCCGTTTCCGACTATTCCGACGCTCTTATCCTCACCTTCTCCCGTGTGGGCGGCGAGGGCTACGACTGTTCCTTCCCCGGTTATGACGGTGACGAGAACGCTATAAACTATCTCGAGCTTAACGAAAACGAAAGAAAGCTTCTTGCATACGCAGAAGAGGTCAAGAAGGATACCGGCGCAAAGCTTATCGTTCTTCTTAACACATCCAACCCTCTTGAGCTTGATTTTCTCAAGGATTACGATATAGACGCATGTATGTGGATCGGCGGTCTTGGTATCGCAGGTACAAATGCAGTTACCGATATCATTGCAGGTAAGGTAAATCCCTCGGGCAGTCTGGTAGACACTTACTGCTACGATAACTTCTCCAGCCCCGCAATGCAGAACTTTATCGCTCAGACCTACGTTGGCTTTGACGCCGATAACCCTCAGATCAACGCAAACGCTTCTACCTACATGGTATATCAGGAAGGTATCTACGTTGGTTATAAGTACTACGAGACCCGCTACGAGGATCTTGTAATGGGTAAGGAAAACGTAGGCGACTTTAACTACGCAGAACAGGTTGCGTTCCCCTTTGGCTACGGACTTTCCTATACCGACTTCAGCTATAAGGATATGACAGTAAGCTTTAACGAGGATACAGATCAGTACGAGATCACCGTTACCGTTCAGAACGACGGAGAGGTAGCGGGCAAAGAGGTCGTTCAGATCTATGCTCAGTCCCCCTACACACAGTATGACGTAGACAATCAGATCGAAAAGTCTGCAGTACAGCTTATAGGCTTCGGCAAGACCGCAGTTATTGATGCAGGCGCATCCGAAACCATCACCGTAAACGTTGACAGACGTGACCTTGCAGCCTACGATGCAAAGGGACACGGAACCTATATCATTGAGGAAGGCGATTACTTCTTCACCGCAGCTACAGACTCTCACAACGCGGTAAATAACATCCTTGCGGCTAAGGGCTACACCGCAGCCGACGGTATGGATGCCGAAGGTAACAAGGATCTTGTTTACACCTGGACAGAGGGTGAGCTTGATCTCGATTACGCTACATCTCTCAGCGGCTACAAGATCGAGAACCAGCTTCAGCATGCCGATCCTAACTCCTATTTCGGCGAAGGTACGGTAACCTTCCTTTCCAGAAATAACTGGACAGGCACCTGGCCTACCGAAAGCGTTAAGCTTGAGCTTATCGACTCTATGGTGACCGAGCTCACCGAGGGCAGATGGGCAACCATGGGTGAGGATTATTACACAGTTCCCGAAGAATGGAAGAATATGCCCGTACTTGATGCCAAGAACGGCCTCAGCCTCTACGATATGTTTGAAAAGGACGAGGACGGCGACGGCGTTATGGCGGCAAAGGACTATGACGATCCCGCATGGGCAAAGCTCCTTGAGAACGTTACCATGGACGAGCTTATCTCTATAGGTGACTGCTTCCATTGGAGACAGCCTGTTCCTTCTGTAAACGCTCCCGGCTCCCGTGACGAAAACGGTCCTCAGGGTCTTACAGTTTCCCTCTTTGGCGGCGGTCTGGTTACCATGGACGGCAAGTCCTCCGAGGCTACCGCGTTTACAAGTGAAGACGTTATGGCAGCTACCTTTAACCTTGACCTTATATATCAGGTAGGCGAGATGATCGCAAACGACTGTCTCGATTCCAGCGTTTCCTGTCTCTACGGCCCCGGCGCCAACACACACCGTACACCCTACGGCGGACGTAACTTTGAGTATTACTCAGAGGACGGCTTCCTTGCAGGTGAGATGGCAGGCGTTGAGGTGGGTGCTCTGCTTGACAACGGCGTAGACGTTGTTCTTAAGCACTTCGCTCTTAATGACTGCGAGCAGGACCGTCTCGGTCAGGCGGCATGGCTCACCGAACAGTCTGCACGTGAGATCTACCTTAAGGCGTTCCAGAAGGCTCTTGAAGAGAACGGCGGCCGCGGCGGCGTTATGACAGCGTATACACGCTGGGGTACCACCTGGTCTGGTATGGATCAGAACCTTATGACAAACATTATGCGCGGCGAGTGGAACAACAACTCCATGCATATCACCGATAACATTCTCGTTTCTTACTGCAACGGCGCTGACGCTGTGCTTGGCGGCGGTGTAAGCTGCTTTGACGCTATGCTTCCCTACGCAGTAAACGCCCTTAAGGCAGCGCAGGATGACCCCGTTGTTGTAAACGCAATGGTTGAGGCTATGCACCACAACCTCTACACTATCATCAATTCTGCAGCTATGAACGGCGTAGGTCCCGAAACCACAGTACGCGCCGTAACTCCCAAGGTAATTGCAACCGTGAGAACGGTAACCGTTATCTGCGCGACACTCTTCGTTGTATGCTTTGTACTTTGGTTTATCAAGCGCAGAAAGTTCGTAAGATCCGAAGCGTACATCTCCTACAAGGAATTCAAAAAATCTCTTAAGAATAAATAAATCTTAATTGACGGTAAAAGACCTGCTTGCAGGTCTTTTACTTTTATGTTATAATGATATAAAAGGCTTACAAAATCAACCATGAGGTTATTCTATGGCTAAATTAAGATCTTCAAAAAACAAGAGCTCTCTCGGCGCAGCCGCAGCTTTGACTGTGCTGTGTCTTGTCTTGGGTACGGTGTGCCTTTTGAACCTTATGTATTGGGATAGACCTGTTGAAAAAGATAAGGCGGTACAGATGTCCGCTGTATACAAATTCTATTATTACGAAGATAACTATAAACGCGCAGACAAATTTGAACTTTATTTCAAGGATACCGAAACTCTGTCAGTCGCTCCCGTCTGTGCCTCCGCTGCACTGCTTAAAAGACTTGACGATTTACCCGAAGGAAGCCGTGTAGATATGCTTCTTCACCCTAACAGCGATTATATAATCGAGATCAAAACTGAAGGAAAAACGATCATGGATTACGAGTATGCAACAGGCCGTATGCGTACCGAATCTATCGGTTTTATGATCTTTGGTTTTTGCTTATACGCCGTCGGCGTTTATTTCATATATCACACGATACGGCTGACAAGATGGCGCTTGAAACTTAATAAATTAAACATACAATCTTAAGGAGAAAACTATGTTAGCAGCTTTCATATTTTTTGTCATTCCCACAATAGCAGAAATTTTCTTTGCCGGCAGTCTTATATCATTCATTGTGGCAAAGAGCAGAAATAAGCGTGACCCCGGTTCTTACAATGATGAGGAGATGAAGAACAAAAGGAATCTGCTGATAATCTCATCAACTATTTTCGGTTTCTTTGCGACAGTCATGATAGTATTGATCGCTATTCTGTACACCGCAGTAGCGTTTATGTAAAAGGTGAAATCTATGTCAGACAAGAAATTTACGATATTATTATTCATCCTGCTAGGTATGTGTGCCTTGCTGACAATAGCTCACGTTATATACGCCGTATATGCCTACGGGCACTGCTCCATTATTCGGTTTATCGGAGGGGAGCTGTGGTAAATATGAGAAAAAAGCTTATAAAACAGATATCGCTTCTGCTCTCTATATTGGTCGTATTTACCCTATTTAACGGGTCGATATATATGCTTTTGACCTCAAGACTGTCAAACAATTTCAGTACTGCATCTCAGGCAAAAATGGTGGACGTGGCAAAGTATCTGCCTCATAGGGAGAAGTCGGAGCTTGTCCGTATAGACTCCACACTTAAGCTTACCGAGGAGCTTCCCGTGCTTGACGGTGCGGCGGCGCTTCTGCCTGTTTATGCCGCCTTTGTGGATAACGTATATCCCGAGGGAGCGGTTACATATGAGGGCGGAGAGTTTTCGGACGATAATTATTACGGTGAGAACTTTGCCGCTGACAGCAAGATGCAATACAAAAACACGGTCAGAGGATATAAGGCAATCGTAGATGGCGAGACCGATATACTCTTCTGCGCCGCACCCTCTGCTGAGCAGAAAAAATACGCAGATGAAAAGGGCGTTGAGTTAGTCTATACTCCCGTAGGTCTTGAGGGTTTCGTGTTCTTCGTGAACGAAAAAAATCCCGTTGACAACTTAAGTATTGAACAGATACGTAGCATATACGCAGGTGACTACACCAACTGGTCACAGGTTGGCGGTATCAACCGAGTTATAAATCCCGTTACCCGACTTGAGGGCAGCGGAAGTCAGTCGGCAATGGATACCTTTATGGGTGAGCGTAAGATCGCTCCAAAATCACCTCTGGCTATCATAGGCGCCTCCATAGGTTTTTCATTCAGATACTATATGGACGGTATCGTCGGAAACGAAAACGTCAAGATGCTGTCCCTTAACGGAGTATACCCAAGCGAAGAGAACATCAAAAACCGCAGTTATCCCGTTATCGCTGAGTTCTATGCGATCTACCGCGCAGACAACGAAAACAAGAACATCCCCGTTCTTATAGACTGGATACTGTCAGATGAGGGACAGAGCATCATAGAAAAAACCGGATACGTCGGCATAAACTGATCAAAATATAATAAAACGCACCGTGCATAAAGTGCGTTGTTCTTATCGGAGAAAATAGAATTCTTTTAAATTCAGCTAAGAACCAGCATCGCATTTGTAAGTACAAA
>JBGUUX010000060.1:0-7373 GCA_045133915.1 Eubacteriales bacterium
ACGTCGAGTATACACCACTTTTTCACACTTTCCCACGAAAAGGGTCACTACCGTACTTAGTACGCCTACGGACCCTTTTCGTGGAAACCTACCTCCCTTTTTCGAAGTCTGCCAGCGTGCCGATAAGTTTATCGACACGCTGAAAGGTTGATTGAGAAAACTCAATCAACCTTTTTATTTTTAAGCTGTGCAATTAATCTTGTTAAAATATATCCTGCAGCAAACAACTGATATACGTATATTCCCATATTGCCGCCCTGTACGGTGTTACCGCCAAAGGCAAAGAGCAGATTGGAAACAGAGGAGCCAAGGAGCAAGGTTATTGCTACCACCGATACGCCTACGTAGAATCCCTTTTTGGGAATACCGCAGAGATATCTGATCTCAACGGTGAGATACATCATTATGCCTACGAGAGCAAACTCGTTCATCAGACGCATGGGATCGTTTAAGGGAGAGGTCATATCAAAGTATACCGAAAGCAGATACAGGATATGCCACACTACGGTTACGCTTCCCAGCAGCGCCTTGAGCTTGTTTAATTTAGCGGGGACAAGGAAATAGATAAAAGCAACAAAAGCAAGTATAGAGGAGAATACGATAAACTTATCTTCCTTCTGCGCTATATACATAAGGTCTGATGCTCTGAGCTTGTAGGCTGTATATTCCATCACACCTGCCATAACGACAGAAGCTGCGGTAAGTATACCGAACACAAAGGATAGTGCAGAGGTCTTTGCAAGCTTATCGTCATATTCCTCGCATCTGCAAAGGGAGCAATAAGCAAGAACTACCGCGACAAACAGAGCCAGAACTACGCCGAACAGGGTAGGAAGTGCCGTACCGTGAGCATAGAGAAATATATCCGCTTCGTAAAACTTAAGTATCAGAAAGCTCTGGAACGCCGTAAATACAACGGCGCAAGCCAGGAACAGATATATCAACTTTTTATTGAGATTTGAAAATTTTAACTTATCCATAATACTGCTCCATATCGGGAAGTTCAAGAGGAACGTCCTCTACCTGCAATTCAAGCTTGGTCACGTTTTCGCCGTCGGCATCTATGCAGTATACGTCAAACAAGAGGTCTCCATGACATACAAGTCCGTTCATAACGTCCTCGTAAGGGGGATGTCCTGCCTGTTCTTCGTATTCCTTTGCCCAGTCCGAAGCTATTACTGCCTCGTATACGGTGGAGAGCTGAGCGCCGTTGGTGTTGGAATACTCCATCATATTAAGCTCCACTGCCGCAAGATCGTCATAATGGTAACAGGTAACGTACTCCACGGTCTTTTCGGTTGTGGTGATCTTCTCGATGAGTATAACGGTCAGTATATCGTTTGCGGCGCTGGTCTCGTAATCTATTTTAACTATACGGTCATCGGGGTTCTTAAAGTATTTTCCGTATTTTTCATCAAGATAGGTCTTGATAGACTTGCTTACCGTATTTGCTCCCTCGTTATCAACGTTAACTATGGGGAGTCGCATATAAGAAGTGTCCTTTGTTCCGTCGGAAAGAGTAACCTTAACTTCTTTTTTAGGTCCTTCAACGGTGGGGTTTTCAAAGTCGAGATACCAGTATCCGTTTTCCGACTGATATCCGCCAAGCTCGGGGGTAGTATCCTTACCGCACGCGCATAAAAGCAGGGTAAGTGCAAGTAATATAATAACTAATTTTTTCATAGGTTTCCTCTATAATTAAAAGATAGATATAATTATATCACGGTTATAGGTAGTTGTCAATCAAAATCAATTTACCGACGAACGTATACTGCCAAAATATTCTTCCACACGTTTTGCGGCGGCTTGATTTTCGCGGTTATCAAGCTTGGGGTCAAGGGACAAAACCTCACCCGCATAGCCAAACGCCGCTTCAAGGTCAGCAGTATTGTCGCAGAGGGACACCGCCTTAAAGGCAACCGAGCCGTGCTGACGGGTAGAGCCGTTCTTGTCGGGGAGAAAATCACCCGGACCTCGTATAGCAAGGTCTTTTTTTGCTATCTCAAGACCGTCGTTTGTTTCGGTCATGGCTTCAAGTCTGCTTACAGCCTCGGCCCCCTTACTGTCTGAAACAAGGATACACCAGGATTTGTGCTGTCCTCTGCCAACACGGCCCCTTAACTGATGAAGCTGTGAAAGCCCAAAGCGCTCGGCGTTTTCTACTATCATAAGGGTAGCGTTGGGAACGTTTACACCTACCTCGATAACGGTGGTAGAAACAAGCACGTCTATATTACCTTCCGAAAAGGCGGACATTACCTTATCCTTTTCCGCTGCCTTCATCTTGCCGTGCATAAGGGCAACTCGTACCGAGGGCAGGGTCTTTTGCAGGGTGTCGGCATATTCGGTAGCGTTTTTAAGCTTAGGCTTGTTTTCGTTAGGACGGTAGTCAAAGCCTACCAGACCCTCGTCTTCATCCCCTTCTATTGCGGGACAGACGATATAGACCTGACGTCCCTCACCGACCTGCTTTTCGATAAATCCGTTCATACGCTCACGGTAGCTTTCGTCCACCACAAAGGTAGAGACCTTTTTTCTGCCGGGAGGCATCTCGTCGATGTATGAAAGCGAAAGATCTCCGTACATAATAAGAGCAAGGGTACGGGGTATGGGAGTTGCGCTCATAACAAGTATATGACCGCCCTTGGTCTTATCGCCAAGAGCCGAGCGCTGCATTACGCCAAAGCGGTGCTGCTCGTCGGTAACTATAAGGGCGGCGTTTTTAAACTCAACGTCACCTGTTAAAAGTGCGTGAGTACCGATAACACAGTCTATACTGCCGTCAAGAAGTCCTTTTTTTATGATCTTCTTTTTGGCGGCGGGGGTTGAGCCGCACAGCAGCTCACAGCGGATATCCAGTTTTGCAAAAATTACCCCAAGATCGTTATAATGCTGTGTGGCAAGGATCTCGGTGGGCGCCATTAATGCCGCCTGATAGCCGTTTGACACAGCCATATACATGGCAGCGGCGGCACACATGGTCTTACCGCTTCCCACGTCTCCGCAGACAAGACGGGACATACCGATAGCCTTTTTGTCGGTCATGTCTGTCTCTATCTCGCCGATAACTCTTGCCTGAGCGCCCGTAGGCGCAAAGGGGAAAACAGAATAGAATCTGTCCATATCCGAGGCTTTGAATACGGGGGCGTTGCCCTCCTTGACCTTCTTCTTTGAAAGAGAGATAGCAAGGGCAAATACGTAAAGCTCTTCCCATACAAATCGCTTTCTTGCCTTTTCCATAAGCTCGTAGCTCATGGGGTTGTGTATGGTGTTAAGCGCCCAGGAGAGAGAGGGAAGATGGTTTTCTTTAACCAGTTTTTCGGGCAGGATATCCTCTATCTCACTTTCCTTGAGCATAGAAAGTGCTGAGGAAATTATCTTGCCCATATAAGTTTGGGTAAGATTTCCGGAAAGAGGGTAGACCGGGAAAAACTCGGGCAGAGCTATCCCTTCCATATAGGGCTCAAAGGCAGGAGAAGCCATGCTTACCGCCTTACCCTTACGGCTTATCTTACCGTAGAAACGGAAGGTAGAACCTACCGTAAAAATTTTTGAAACATAATTTTGATTAAAAAAGGTCAGATTACACTTTCCCGTGCCGTCAAAGGCAGAGAATTTTGTCATGGTCATACGACCCTTTAGCATTGCGGTGCGAGGCTGACTTGCCACCGTCATAATAAGGGATGCAGTCTCCCCGTCCTCCACCTCGGAAACATAACGGACGTTGCCTCGGTGCTGATATGCACGGGGAAAATGGTACAGCAGATCGCGTATGGTGTATATGCCCATATTTGCAAGAGTCTCGGCGCGTTTTTCGCCTACGCCGTTTAAATATCTGACAGAGGTATCAAAGTTAACACTGCCCATAAATTGTCCGTCTCCTTTCCGAATAAAAATTCTTTTTTGCCTCAAAATAGATCTGAGGTGATAATATGTGTATTAAGGATATGATAAAGGATATGTCCTGCTACGAGCTTGAGCGCTCGGTTACTGCACGTATGGGTATATCCAAAAACGGGGAACCCATAAAGGCAGTCTCTATGCACCGAAGCTGCTCAACACCCCTGTGGGAGGTAGCATTGATTTTTTTAGGTGCAACAGTTACGGTTGCTGCAATTTGTCATTTATGCAAGAGATCAAAATGTGAAGACAGTGAAGAGTGAATAGTGAAGAGTTAAGAGTTATTGTTGAAAATAGTGTCCTTTGGACACTATTTTCTTCATTAATTCTGCATTCTGCATTCTGCATTCTGCATTCTGCACTCTGCATTCTGCATTAGGTTATGATGCAAAATTTTATTTCGCATCATACCAGCTCGCTCCCATATTAGCCTCAACCTCAAGGGGAACAGCGCACTTGTATGCGTTTTCCATCTCGTATATCAGTATTTCCATAGCCTTGTCAGCCTTGTCTACAGGAGCTTCTACTATCAGTTCGTCGTGTACCTGCAGTATCAGCTTTGCCTCGGGCAATTCCTTTTCAAGACGGTTAGCCGTGTTTATCATGGCAAGCTTTATAACGTCGGCGGCAGTACCCTGTATGGGGCTGTTCATTGCTACACGCTCGCCAAAGCTTACCATGGTCTTTTTTGAAGAAGAAAGCTCGGGGATATATCTTCTTCTGCCAAGCATTGTGGTAACGTATCCCTTTTCGTGAGCTTCTTCCACTATATTTTTAAGATAACTGTCGATACCGGGGTAGGTGTCAAGATATCCGCGGATATAGTCTCCCGCCTGCTTTTTGGTAACGCCGATATCCATAGCAAGAGAGTAGTCGCCGATACCGTAAACTATACCAAAGTTTACCGCCTTTGCGCGCTTACGCAGTTCGGGGGTGACAGCCTCGGGGAACACACGGAACACCTGAGAAGCGGTAAGGGTATGGATGTCTATACCCAGCTTAAACGCCTCGATCATGGTGTCGTCTCCCGATATTGCCGCAAGGAGACGAAGCTCTATCTGAGAGTAGTCGGCGTCGATGAGAACGTGGTTTGAGTCGGTAGGTATAAAATATCTTCTAAGCTCTCTGCCAAGCTCGGTGCGGACGGGGATGTTCTGAAGATTGGGCTCGGTAGAGGACAGACGTCCCGTTGCGGTGATGGTCTGGTTGAAGGTGGTGTGGATCTTGCCCTCCGGGTCTGCTACGTTTAACAGGCCTACCGCATAGGTAGAATTTAATTTTGTTATCTGTCTGTATTCAAGAATTTTGTCGATTATAGGGTGATAGGGTCTAAGCTTTTCCAGAACCTCAGCGTTGGTAGAGTAACCGCTCTTGGTCTTCTTGAAGGTAGGAAGCTCCAGTACCTCAAAGAGTATCTCACCAAGCTGCTTGGGAGAGTTGATGTTAAAACTGCGGGTTGCAAGCTCGTATATATCCTCCTCAAGCTCCTTTGTCTTGTCGGTGAGCATCTCGTTATATTTCTTAAGACCCTCAAGGTCTACCTTAAAGCCCTGACGTTCCATGTCGCAAAGCACCTTGGCAAGGGGAAGCTCTATGGTAAAGTATAATTCTCTTTCCTTATCGGTGAGCTTTGTGTCAAGTTCTGTCCATAGCTTGTAGAGAGCCATTGCCTCGCCCTCTTTATCCTCAAAGCCGGAGCCAAGATAAGCAATAGCCATGTCCTCTGCCTTATATGCACGTTCACCGGCGTTGAGGACGTATGCTGAGAGCATAATATCAAATACGATATTTTCTGCATTTATACCCATATCATATAACATATGACGGGTGGATTTTGAGTCAAAAACTGCGATCTCACACTCGCCTGTAAAGAGCTTTGCAAGTGAGTCTTTATTATATGCGGAAAAATAGACCTTTTCTCCGTTTGAAGCGTATATCTTTTCCTCATCAAGGGTAATTGCCCACTTGCCGCCGTTACATACAGCGTTGATATCGGCAACCTCTTCTGCTTCGCACTCTATCTCCACGGTCTTGGGCTTAACGTTAAGCTTGGTAAGCATATTGGAGAACTCAAGCTTGGTGAGAAGCTCACTTAATTCCTCGGTCTTAAAGCCTGTATAAGCAATATCCTCAAGCTTGGTCTCAAGAGGAACCTCGCAGTTTATTTTAGCTAAAAAGCGGGAGAGATATGCGCTGTCCTTACCATCACGGAGCTTGGTCTTAACACCCTTTGTAAGGTCGGAATCCTCAAATTTTTCATAGAGATTGTCAAGATCGTGATATTCGGATATAAGCTTAAGTGCAGTCTTTTCACCGATACCGGGAACACCGGGAATGTTATCCGAACTGTCACCCATAAGGGCCTTGACGTCAACGAATGTATCGGGGGTAACGCCGTATTTTTCTACAAAGGCAGGGGTGTCAAAGGTCAGAGTGTCGTTGTTGGTGGCAAGGAGAATGTTTACGTTGTCACCTATAAGCTGGAGCGAATCTCGGTCACCTGTCAGAACGTAGGCAAAGATGCCTTCCTTGGATGCAGCATCGGCAAAGGTACCGAGGATATCGTCAGCCTCGTAGCCCTCCATAGAAACTACCGCCATACCCAGAGCTGCGCACATTTCCTTTGCATAGGGCAGCTGAGCCGCAAGATCATCGGGCATACCGTGACGGTTGGCTTTATACTGGTCATACTCTTTATGACGGAAGGTGGGAGCTTTAAGGTCAAAGGCAACGGCCGCATAGTCGGGCTTGTATTGCTCTAACTTTCCCCACAGAATATTGGTCATACCGTAAACCGCATTGGTAGGCAAGCCCTCCTTTGTAGAGAGAGGACGTATACCGTAGAACGCACGGTTCAGTATAGAGTTTCCGTCGATAACAAGTAATTTTTTCATTTTTTATATTCCTTAATTATAGTTATATATAGTTCATTATACACCAAAAACGGGATAAAGTAAATAATATTATTTATAAAATAGCAAAAGACACCGTTTAAACGGTGTCTTTAGGATTAAAATTTAACTGTGACAGTAGTACCCTTTTCAACCTGACTGTCGAGTTTGATCCTGCCGCCGTGGTAGGCAACGGCGTGTTTGACGATGGACAGTCCAAGCCCCGTACCGCCGGTTTCTTTAGAATGACTTTTATCCACACGGTAGAAGCGTTCAAAAATACGGCTTTGATGCTCGGCAGGAATACCGATACCGGTATCACTTACCGAGAGGATAATATTGCCGTCCTTGTTCTCAAGGGTAACTGTTACCTTGCCGCCTTCCTTGTTGTACCGAATAGCGTTGTCACAAAGATTATAGATGATTTCATAGAGGTATCTGCGGATACCTTTCATCACACAAGGCTCACCATTCAGGTGAAGCTCTACCTGTTTCTTCGCCGCCGAAACGGTCAGCACCTCGATAACCTCGTTTGCCACGTCATAAAGGTCAACTGACTCGGTGGCAGGCTCACTATCCTCA
>JBGUUX010000061.1:0-18382 GCA_045133915.1 Eubacteriales bacterium
AAGCCTTTTTTGATAAGGTTTTCGGCAGAGGAAAGTATGGCGTTGAATGTAACCTTGGTATCAAGGGTACCTCTGCCCCAGATAACCCCGTCCTCGATAATTGCTTCAAAGGGAGGCTTGTCCCACATTTCTTCATTGACAGGCACTACGTCGTAGTGAGCCATCATAACCGCAGGGCTGTCATGCTTTTCGCCCTCCCACTTAAAGAGCAGCGCTCTGTCGGAAAGTCTGTCAAAGCTGCATTTTTCAAAAACGTTGGGATAGAGGGTGGGCAAAAGGGAAATAAGCTTTTCAAACTCAGAGTCATCCTCAAGGGTAGACTCTCTGTAAGAAACAGTCTTACATTTTACAAGCTCACAAAGGGCTTTGACAGAGCTGTCCGAGTCAAAGGATATAACCCCTTCGTCAGCCTTTATATTTTCCTTTGGGGTAAAGAGCAGGGCTCTTATGATTATAACCGCAATAAACAGTATTACTGCGGCAAGTATTACGTAGCCTATCATAACATACCCTTCTTATACATAATACGCGCTACGATAACGGTAAAGATAACGCCTACGGGAACCATGATACCTACCGTACCTGAGTTGAGCGCGGGAACAAAGATGAACAGCACAAGCATCAGAAGGATGGGAGCTATCGAGAGCTTGAGGTTCTTTGATACAAACACTACCGCAAGTCCGCCGAAGAGAGCAGGGAGTATCATATCAAAAGCGGGCTTAAGCACGGGGGAGTCAAGGATAGGGGAAAGGGGAATAAGGAATATAACGCCTAATATGATTATAATAGTCGTTACGATACTGGATACCGCAATAGCGATAGTAGAGATGATCTCACCCTCCTCGGAGGTAGCCTTAACGTTTGCTCTCTCCATGGCGTCGATAGCGCAGGGGAGCTTAAGGTTAGAGATGTTACCTGTTACAAAGGAGAGATATGTACCGCCTGCGCCAAGCATGGGAACGTAGGTGAATATCTCAACCAGACCGACCGCCCAGTACATAGGCATTGTTGCAAGAAGACCCTTGCCCAGAGCCGCCCAGTCGGGCATAGCGCTGAATATAAGTCCCACAGTTACGGGGAAGGCAAATATAAGCAGACAAATACAGATACCCCATATACGTCCGTCGCGATGTACAGATTCAAGATAGGTCATATTCTTTTTCATTATGCTATACCTCCTAACCAGTTAGTTACGGGTATGGCAACAGCCATACCTACTATAAGGCTTATAGGCAGAGCGTAGTCGGTAAGCCAACGTACCTTAAGCTTTGTTGCAAGAGTACCGCATATAGCCATCATAACAGCAGAGGTAAACATAACGAACACGGGGATAAGACCGGTATAGTTACCCTCAAATGCAAGACCTACGTCGCAGAACACGTAGCCAAGGAAAGCGGATATCATACCTAAGAACATGGCGTTGTTAAATATCTCGCCCCACTTTTTGTCCTTCATACCCATCTTGGTCATACCGCCCTGAATTCTCTTTGTAACAAAGGGAACAAGGATAAGACCGATAGCAATACCAAGGGTCATAACCCACAGTACGGTAACAAAAGCAGAAGGATCGGTAATAGTGTTACCTGCGTCCTGCCCAAGAGCTTCAAGGGTGTTTCCAGCAGCTACAGTTTCATAGGTCAGAGAGCCTATAACCGAGAGGCGCAGCCAGGGCAGAGCAATACCAAGGCTCTTAGAGAGAGCTACGACACCTACCAGCACCGCTACCGCAGGAGCAATGGTAAATACCGCAGACGAGGATATGGTAGACTTGATAGTGGAAGATTTGATTCCCAGTTCCTTTGCTCGGCGAACTGCCTTGGTAAGAAAGAACACCGACTGAGAAAGAACAGCCGCAATGATGATTCCTACCAGCACAAAGAGCACGGGACTGTTTACGCTGAATTCCATACAAATTCTCCTTAATATAAATATTATACGTATAATTTACCACAAAGTGACGATATTTTCAATACCGTATAAAATAAAAATGACCGCAAAAGCGGTCATCTTTATTCTTAAGTGATTAAGCAGTGTAAACGTTTACGCACTTTCTGTTCTTAGCGGTCTTTTCGAACTTTACAACGCCGTCGCAAAGTGCGAAAAGGGTATCATCAGAACCACGACCAACGTTCATGCCGGGGTGGATGTGAGTACCACGCTGTCTTACAAGGATATTACCTGCGGTAACAGCCTGACCGTCAGCTCTCTTAACGCCAAGTCGCTTGCTTTCGCTGTCACGACCGTTCTTAGTAGAACCGACACCTTTTTTATGTGCGAAAAACTGCAATCCGATTCTTAACATTTCAAATACCTCCGTATGTTTTGTTTGAGGACTTAGTCCTCTACGACCTCGTTGACATCTATATAATCATAGTAGTCATCGAGCATGCTCATGAGTTCGAGATAGTAGGCCTGCATAATTCCTGCAACTGCAAACTGACGCTTGTCATCCTCGCAAAAATCGGGAAGAGCATCCATAGCAGTAACGGTAATCCTGTTCGCATCGCCGTCGATCTGATAATCAACGTTAGAGGAGTAGGACACCTCAATAGAGTTAGCGACCAACATCGTCATAGATGATATCGCGGCGCATACAATATCGTTGCCGGCCTCGTCAAAAAGAGCGTGACCTTCTTCAACGAACTTGTAATACACACCGTTCCTTTTATAGAACGTGATATTGACCATCTTTTAGCCTGCGATCTTAGTGATCTGAACCTTAGTATAAGGCTGGCGGTGACCGATCTTCTTCTTCTCGCCCTTCTTAGGCTTGTACTTGAGAATGTGGATCTTCTTACCCTTACCGTTCTTAACTACGTTAGCGGTAACGGTAGCACCCTTAACGGTGGGATTGCCTGCGGTGAACTTATCACCGTCGCGAACTGCGAGAACCTTATCAAAGGTAACCTCGTCGCCTTCGTTTACGTCGAGCTTCTCGATGAAGAGAATATCGCCCTCGTTAACCTTGTACTGCTTTCCGCCTGTTTCGATAATTGCAAACATGCCAACAGCACCTCACTTTCTTTAACGCCGACTTTACGGCAAAATCGCTAATACAGGCGCAGACCTAACTGCTTGTGGGGCCTGTACATTAAGCGTCAAAGTATTATATCACAACCGTAGACTCAATGTCAAGAATTATTTATTACCCCCACTCTATATTTTCAAATTGTTCAAATATAAAGGACAAAAACATTGCTTTTTTAATAATATATAATGAAGAAATCAGTTTTTTTACGGCGGGGCAGGGGTTACGGTAGTCTATATCGGGAGCTTTGAACTGTTTTGTCAAAATTTATTAATATTTTTTTCATTTTTCTGTTGACAAACCGGAACAATAGTGTTATAATGCTTTCATAATTTACCGAACTAAAGTAAAAGGAGTTTTAGTTATGAAAAAGTTTTTAGCATTTATTCTTTGCGCAATGATGGTATTTACCATGTTTGCATGTCAGGCACCCGCAGTTGACACACCCGTAGACACAGGTGACGTAGCAGAGCCCGCAGGTGACGTTGCAGCCGTTAAGGCAGCAGGTAAGCTTGTTGTTGGTATGACCGACTACGCTCCCATGAACTACAAGGACGACAATGGCGAATGGACAGGCTTTGATACCGAGTTTGCACAGGCTTATGCAAAGACCCTCGGCGTTGACGTAGAGTTCATCGTTATCGACTGGGACAACAAGTATACCGAGCTTGAGGCTAAGTCTATCGACTGTATCTGGAACGGTATGACCATCACCGAAGAGGGTAAGCTCAACGCTTCCATCTCCAACCCCTACGTTAAGAACGCTCAGGTAGTTGTTATGGCTAACGACAAACTTGCCGACTACGCTACCTCCAACGATATGCTCGACCTCAACTTCGCAGTTGAAAACGGCTCCGCAGGTGCAGATGCCGCTGAGCTTGCAGGCTTTAAGAACGTTATCGCAGTTCAGGACCAGGCAGCAGCTCTTCTTGAGGTTGCAGCAGGCTCCGTTGACGCTTGTATCATCGACATCACCATGGCAAACGCTATGACAGGCGAGGGCACCAGCTATGCAGACTACGGCTACGTTATGGAGCTTTCCGCTGAGGAATACGGCGTTGCATTCCGTAAGGGCTCTGACATGACTGCTGACTTCAACGCATTCATGGCAACTGCTATGACCGACGGTACTCTCGACGATCTCGCAGCTAAGTACGAGCTTACACTTGTAAAGTAATGCAGAATGCAGAGTGCAGAATGCAGAATTAAGGAGGATTTTGTCCTCGGACAAAATCAACATTTAATTTCGCATTACGCATTACGAATTACGCATTAGAATCGAAAATGCTACCGGCAGTAGGTTTTTTGACTTGCTGTCGGTATGTGTGTGAAAGGACATATTGTACGTAATGTTTTTAAAAGTAACCATGAGCCTTCTCGAAGGCTTTGGTAAGACCCTTGAGCTGTTTGGAATAACTTTGCTCTTTGCCTTACCCCTCGGACTTATCTTCAGCTTTGCATCTATGTCAAAGTTCAAGCCCCTTAAGTGGCTTATGAAGACCTTTATCTGGATCATCCGCGGAACACCCCTTATGCTCCAGCTTATCGTAATATACTACGGCCCCGGACTTATGGGCTCCTGGGCGTCAAAGATCCTGGGTCAGTACCCAACAATGGACGTGTTCCTGCCTAACTTTTTCCTTGACGGAGTAGAGAAGGTACTTTATCCCGTAATGACCTGGTTCTCCGGATGGAGCGTGTGGGACAGATTTTTTGCCGTATCGGTGGCGTTTGTTATCAACTACGCCTGCTATTTTTCCGAGATATACCGCGGCGGTATCGAGTCTATAAACTACGGTCAGTACGAGGCGGGTCAGGTGCTTGGTATGACCAAGATGCAGACCTTCTTCCGTGTTGTGCTGCTTCAGGTGTTCAAGCGCATTCTTCCTCCCATTTCAAACGAGGTAATCACCCTGGTCAAGGACACATCCCTTGCCCGTATGATCTCTGTATACGAGATAATCTGGGCAGGACAGGCGTTTATCAAGTCTGACGGACTCCTGTGGCCGCTTTTCTACACAGGCGCATTCTACCTTGTGTTCAGCGGACTTCTGACCATAATGTTCGGCAAGCTTGAAAAGAAATTGGATTATTTCAGAGGTTAACTATGGCAATGCTTGAAGTAAAGAATATATATAAATCCTTCGGCAAGTTTGAGGTCTTAAAGGGCATCAACTTTGAGCTTCCCGAGGGAAAGGTCATCTCTGTTATCGGTTCTTCCGGCAGCGGTAAGACAACCCTGCTTCGTTGTATCACAGGTCTTGAGACAGCGGACAAGGGAATAATAACCGTTGACGGACATACTACCTTTAACGGTGACGAAAAGATAAAGCTCACCAAAAAGCAGAAGAGAGAAAATCAGCTTGCTACAGGACTTGTTTTCCAGTCCTTTAACCTCTTTCCTCAGTACAGCGTGCTTGATAACGTGCTTCTTGCAAAGAAGCTGATACTCAAGGAGGAGCTGAGAGCCTCAAAGGTTACTGCGGCAGAAAAGAAGGCGGCATTTGCCAAAATGACCGAGGAAGCAAAGGAGATAATCGCAAGCGTAGGTCTTGCAGATAAGATGCAATCCTACCCCTGTCAGCTCTCGGGCGGTCAGCAGCAGCGTGTGGCTATAGCCCGTGCCCTTGTAATGAGTCCCAAGGTGCTTTGCTTTGACGAGCCTACCTCCGCCCTTGACCCCGAGATAACGGGAGAGGTGCTTAAGGTTATCGGCAACCTTGCAAAGCAGGGAAGAACCATGCTTATCGTAACCCACGAAATGGGCTTTGCCCGTGAGGTGTCGGATGAGGTCATCTTTATGGACAAGGGTATTATCGCCGAGCAGGGCGACCCCAAGGAGATTTTTGATAATCCCAAGACAGACCGCCTTGCCCACTTCTTAAACGCAATGTTGAAGGCATAAAATGAAATATACCACTGTATTATTTGATTCGGACGATACTCTGCTTGACTTTAAGGCAAGTGAGCGAGAGGCTATATACCGTGCCTTTGAAAAGGCGGGACTTCCCTTTGACGAAGAGATAAGAACTGTTTACAGCGAGATAAACCACGGCTTGTGGAAGGCTCTTGAGCGTGGCGAGACCACAACCGACGAGCTTTTGGTAGAGCGCTTCCGCCGTCTCTTTGAGCGTTACGGCTACAACTATGACCCAAAGGCTATGAACGATCTCTACTTCCATTGTCTGTCCGACACAGCCTTTACTATGGACGGTGCGGTAGAGATACTGGAATACCTCAAGGACCGCTACGAGCTTGATATCATAACCAACGGTGTGGGATATATCCAGACCGCAAGGCTTGATAACGCCGATATCCGTAAGTACATAAAGCACCTGTTTATATCGGGTGAGATAGGTATCTCCAAACCCCATAAGTGCTTCTTTGACTACGTTCTTTCCCATATTGACGAAAAGGACAAGTCTAAGATACTTGTGGTAGGCGACAGCCTTACCTCTGATATCAAGGGAGCGATAGATGCAGAACTTGATTGCGTTTATATAGGTAGTGCTCCCAATGAAGCGACTTATTGCGTTAGCAATCTGCTCCAATTGAAGAACATATTATAATGCAGAGTGCAGAATGCAGAGTGCAGAATAAAGGAATAAACCCGTTGCAAAAGCAACGGGTTTCATTATTTTATAAACTTAAAGCGTTTTCTTAATTTAAAGAGGTATAGGGTTATTATCCTTGTGGTGGCTATATCGTAGAGGATAAAGGTAATATTACATACTCCGTATACCGTATAACCAAAGTTTATTTCCTCTGTGGGTATACCTAAAACAAATCTGGAAAGAGTGATAATAAGGGTCAGTACCCCGTTGAATATTATTATCTTCAAAAGCCATGCAAGCTGCTTTGGCAACCTTTCAAGATAGCTTTTAAGTATAGGGTATATTCCGGTAAATAAGGCAAATACCAAGGCTCCGAACTTATCGGGAAGCATAAGCAGGGAAATAAAGGACACCACAAGCCACACAAGATAAGGGTAATATCCACCCAGCTCTATTACACAGAATATTATTACAAAGGATGCTATTGCCGCCGTTGACAGATCAAGTACGGTTATCACCGAGCCAAGCAGAAGCATTATAAAGCACAGCGCAGACAAAACCGCCGCTAAAGCCAATTTCTTAGTATTATTTTTCATCTATATTACAAACTCGATGAAGAAAATAGTGTCAGTATGACACTATTTTCAACCACAATTCTTCACTCTTCACTCTTCACTCTTCACTGATGTTGTTAAACACCGTTTAACAACATCTTATCAAATCTCCTCCGCAGCACTCGCAGAGACAGTCTGCGCAGAGAAGTGAGGTACATATATCACAGCCGCTGCAGTCGCTTTGGGTGGTGGTAGTGTAGCCGCGGTTATAATTGCCTGCACCGTTACGCATATTGTTAAGGGCGGCACGGTATTCCATATTGGAGGGATCCATACTGCAGGCACGGCTAAAGTGGGTCTGAGCGTCAAAATTCCAGCCTCTGGCGGCGCAAACGCATCCCTTAAGGAAATACCACTCCGCACCTCGGTCAGCCTCAGATATAGCTTCCAGCAGGCTGTCAGCTTCACCTATACGGCCTGCATTGATGTAGGAGCGCACGGTTATATAGGTGTTACGGTTGTAGGAGGTGTCGGTGGTAGAAGAACCTGCCGAGCCGTAGCCTCTGCCGTTCTTTCGGTCGTTCTGTACCGCATCGTAAGCCTCGTTTATCTCCTTCATCTTTTCCTCTGCCATAGAGCGGGCAGTGTCGTCGGTGGCAAAGTTGTCGGGGTGATATTTACGGGCAAGGGCTCTGTATGCTTGCTTTATCTCATCGTCGCTTGCGTCTCTTTGTACGCCTAAAACCTTATAGGGATCTGTCATTTCTTTTCTCCTGTAATCCTGTCAGAGACCGAGGGCATACCCAAGGTCAGTATATTTTCTATTATGGCTTTTAATACCTTATTTTTGTGTTCCAGTCTGCCAAAGGCGTTGTACGCCGCCTCAAGCTCAAGGGTAGAGGAAATATTAAGGGCCTCACGGGGCAGGGTATCGTAGGCAGAAAGAGGGTTATACTCTCCTGCTTTTTTGTCCTTTTCAAAATCGTCTGCCGCATCGGTTATATATATCCATCTGCCTATATGATAACCAAGGTTATATAGCTCTGCACTGTCAAGCCCGTAGGCAAAGATATCCCCAAGCAGGCTGCCAAAGCAGTCGGCGTTTCTGTCAAGACTTCCGTCCCCTTTTTCAAGAGCTGAGAGCTCTGCAAGACGTTTTTTTATTATCTCGGATATACTTGGCATATCCGCTTTTTTCATATACCGCTTTGCCGAAGGGAGCATAAGCTTAGCCTTAAGAGAGCCCGAGTCCTCGATATCGTCTTTGACGTTATAATAGGTCAAAAGGGCGGACACCCTTGCGCAGTAGCGTAGGGTCTCGGGTATATAAGCGCGATTACGGGGTTTAAGCGGATGGGCCATACAGCGTTTTTTTGCTATATGGATATTCTCTCCCGTAACACAGCATCTTACCAGAGCCAAAAAGACTATATCGTAGCTCAGGGTCAGACGGTTAGAGGTACAGATATGCTCACCCATAGCCGAGCAGAGACCGCAATAAACGCTTTTATAGAGCTCGTGCTCTTTTACCTTAAGCTCCTCTGCCATAGGCTTTATGTAGCCAAACATATACTACCCCCTCAAAATTAACTATACATAAATTTTATCATAAATCAATACTTTTGTAAATCTTTTCTGCCAATATTCACAATTTCATCACAGTTTAGGTTTATAATGTTTCTATTATATTTATATATGATAGGAGTTGTTATTCTTGATAAAGGTATCAAACCTTACAAAGAAATACGGTAGCAACCTTGCTGTTGACAATATCTCCTTTGAGATCGAAAAGGGAAAGATCTACGGCTTTCTCGGTCCCAACGGCGCAGGTAAATCTACTACTATGAACATTATAACAGGCTGTCTTGCCCAGACCGAGGGTACTGTAACCGTAGACGGACACGACGTTTACGACGAGCCCCTTGCGGCAAAGAAGCTTATCGGCTATCTGCCCGAGCTTCCCCCTCTCTATACCGATATGACCCCCAAGGAATATCTTACCTTCGTAGCAGAGGCAAAGGGTGTCATGTCTACCGAGATAGGTCTTGAGGTGGAGCGTGTAATGGAGCGTACCGCTCTTACAAGCGTGGCTGACCGCCTTATCCGTAACCTCTCCAAGGGTTACCGTCAGCGTGTAGGTATCGCTATGGCGCTTATCGCAGACCCCGAGATAATCATCCTTGACGAGCCCACCGTAGGTCTTGACCCCAGACAGATAATCGAGATCCGCGAGCTTATTAAGAGCCTTGGTGAAGATCATACCGTTATCCTCTCTAGCCACATCCTCTCCGAGATACAGGAGGTATGTGAGCAGGTTATTATTATCTCCCACGGCCGTGTTGTGGCAAACGATACTATAGAGAACATCTGCCTTATGGGCAATCAGCACCCCGTGCTTCACGTTATTGCCAAGTGTACTCCCGACTCTGCCGTTGCTATCGTTGACGAGTACGAGGAGGTAACACACTACGCCATCACCGAGTGCGATGAGGGTACCGAGCTTGTTCTTACCCTTATGCCCGGCTCTGATATCACCGACAGACTTTTCTTTGAGTTTGCAGGTGCGGGTATAGCTATCCGTTATCTTTCTAACCGTGTATCCCTTGAGGAGATATACTTAAAGCTCACCGAGGTTGCCTTTGATGACGAAGCAGATGAGGCACCTGCGGTTACTGCCGAAGAGGCTGAGACCGAGGCAGAAGAAGAATATAAGCCTATGTTTACAGAAGAGGAGGAGGACGAAGATGAAAGCGATATATAAAAGAGAGCTTAAGAGCTATTTCGGCGGTATGATCGCGTATATCGTTATCGCCCTTATACTTGCCTTTGTTGGCTTTGTTTGTGCTATATACAACTTCTTTGGCGGAGTTGCATTCTTCGAGTACGTGCTGGTAGACAGTTACGTTATCCTTGCTATGATAATCGCCATATCCCTTCTTACCATGCGCAGCTTTGCGGATGAAAAGAAGGAAAAGACAGACCAGCTTCTTTATTCGCTGCCCCTTAAGATGAGCAACATCGTTATGGGTAAGTACCTTGCTATGCTTACCGTATACCTTATCCCCATGGTAGTAATCTGTCTTTACCCCCTTGTACTGAGCCTCTTTGGTAAGGTCAACTTCCTTCAGACATATTCTTCGATCCTTGCTCAGGTGCTCCTTGGTGCGGCGCTTATCTCTATAGGTATGTTCCTGTCCTCTCTCACCGAGACTCAGGTAATTGCAGCCGTTATGACCATCGGCAGCTTCCTTGCAATACTCTTTATGCCCACTATCGCATCCACCTTTTTCCCCACAACGGCTAAGGCTTCCTTTATCTGCTTTATCTTCCTTATCGCCGTTGTTGCGCTTATAGTCTACTCACTTACAAAAAACGCCTTTGCGGCATTTGGAGTTGCTCTTGTGCTTGAGGTGACAAACCTTGTGGTTTACCTTATAAACAAGGATATCTACGCTTCTGCATTCCCCAATATGCTTGACAAGATATCTCTTTTCAGCCGCTTCGGCAGCTTTGCCAACGGCAGCTTTGACCTTACCGCAATAATCTATTATCTCAGCGTGACAGGTGTGTTTGTGTTCCTTACCACCCAGTCCCTTGAGAAGAAGCGCTATAGCTAAGGAGGGATAGAGATGAATAACAGAAGATTAAAGAGCGGAGCTTTTGCCGCTGTCGCATCCCTTATAGTTATCGCTATCGCAGTAATTATCAATATGATCGTGGGAGCTATCCCCACACAGTTTACCAAGTACGATACCACCGGTATGGGTCTCTACGACCTTACCAATGCTACCGAGGATATCGTAAAGAGCGTTGACGAGGAGCTTACACTTTTCCTCGTTGCCCGTGACGGTATGGAGAACGTAATAGTAGAGGAGTTCCTCAACCGTTACCAGAGACTTAACTCTAAGATCACCGTTAAGACCGTTGACCCCGAGGTAGTTCCCACCATGACCGACGAAAACGGTGCCACACACACCCTTTCTGCAATGGAAGAGAACTCTGTTATCGTGGTAGGTCAGAACCGCTCCTACGAGGTTCCCAACTCCTCTATCTTTACTCAGCAGTATACCGAGGAAGAGGCTTATTATATCCAGATGATGTACGGTCAGAGCGTTGATACCTCTGTTACCTTTGCAGGTGAGCAGGCTATCACAGGCGCAATTGACAACGTTACCACCGAAAACCTTCCCAAGATCTATATGCTCGAGGGTCACGGCGAGTACGAGCTTGGCACAGCCCTTGCAGGTTATCTTACCACCGATAACTATCTCACAGACAAGCTCACGCTTATTACAGGCGACGGCACCGTTCCCGCAGACGCAAGCGCAGTTGTTATCAACGCACCTCAGTCTGATATTAACGAAAATGAGCTTAACACCCTTAAGAGCTACGTTGACAACGGCGGTAAGCTTGTCCTTATCACCAGCTATAACGTAAACGGTACAGCCTATACCAACCTTGACGCGCTCTGCAACTATTACGCAATGAGCCGTATCGAGGGTCTTGTTATGGAGTCAAGCGCTCAGAACTATATCCAGACTCCCTATTACCTTGCTCCCAACCTTTCTACCGTTGATCCTATCACCGCACCCCTTCAGGGCAAGTACGTTATGATGCCCACCGCAGAGGGTATCAAGGTGGCAGATACCATGCCCGAGGGTGTAAGCGTATCCAAGCTCCTTACAACGTCAAGTGATGCTTATACCGTATCGGTCAAGGGCGGCGAGATCAACGCCGAGGACGTACTTTACTCAGGCGAGTGCACCGTAGGTGCTGTAGCTACCGTTACCAAGGGTGAAAAAGAGGGTAAGTTCGTTTGGTACTCATCCTTTGGTGTAGCAGACGATTCCGCAGACTCTATGGTTTCGGGCGGCAACTCCTCTCTCTTCCTTTCAACCCTTTCTAACCTCTGCGAAAAGAAGGCTTCCGTTTCTATCGCAGGTAAGGCTATGGAGACCGAGCAGCTTGTAGTAAACGCAGGCATCGCTACTCTTTGGACTGTGATCTTCGTTCTTATCATTCCCGTAGGTACCGTTGTTGCAGGTATCGTTATCTGGGCGGTAAGACGCAAAAGATAATGCAGAATGCAGATCCATGACACCCCGTATCTTTGATACGGTTGGTGGAATTATACAGCGCAATGGCGATAGCCATGGAGTCGTAGTGCAGAATGTAGAATTAATGAAGATTTCCGCAAAAGCGGAAATCTTCCTTTAATTACGCATTACGCATTACGCATTACGAATTATCCTGTAATAGGAGTATAATATGAAAAAGTTTAAATATTTAATAATTGGCGTATTAGTTTTAGCCATACTTATCGGAGCATACTTCCTTGTTGCAAGTCTTAATAAGGAAGAGGGAGCTCCTGTAGATGATGATGTGGCAGAGCTGATAACCGTTTCTGACGACAGCGCTACCTCCATTACCGACTTTGTTTATACGTCGGCTAAGGGGGATGTAAGCTTCTCTAAAAAAACAGGCGCATGGGCGTTTGTTTATGACGCGGCAATGCCGGTAGATCAGGACCACGTTCAAAAGATAGCCGACGCCTTTCTCAAGATAACGGCTACCCGTGAGATCGTTGGCGGTGACACGTCGGCTTACGGCTTTGACAAGCCTACGCTTAAGGCTAACTACATTACCTCTGCAGGGGATGTACGTTCTTTGATCATCGGCGCAAAGAACGATATGTCCGGTACCTATTATCTTCAGTTTAACGACAAGGTGTATATGACAGACTCCACCCTTGTGGACGCTACCGCTTACACTCTCTTTGACGCTATCCCCATGGGTAAGCTTGAGACTATCGAGGCAGATTCTATTACCTCTCTTACCGTCAACGGTGAGGAGGTACCCAACAAGGCAGGCTACTCTGACATTACCCTCACAAGCGTAGAGAACTATAAGAATAAAGAAAACTACGGCTTTGACGGAAGCGAAAACGCAGTTACCGTTAAGTTTAACTATAAGTCGGACATCACCGACGATAAGGGTAACGTAACCTCTACCGCAACGGTAGA
Source organism: Eubacteriales bacterium (assembly GCA_045133915.1). Lineage (GTDB taxonomy): Bacteria > Bacillota > Clostridia > Oscillospirales > CAG-272 > RGIG7300. The sequence continues at coordinate 13,160 of JBGUUX010000061.1, forward strand.
GAAGACCTACGGCTTCTTCTATGCCAAAAAGGACTCTATGACCTACCTTATGATACCTTACGACCCCTGTATCTATAACGTTACCGGTATAGATTCGCTCTTTACCCAGCCTACAGAAGATACCGCAGCATAATTATTTCATACAAAACAAAGCACCCTTCGGGGTGCTTTTTGTTATAACCGATATTATTTTAAAGCAAAAAAAACGCCGGTAGTACCCTACCTATTAATAATTTTCTCTGTTAAAATATTTATAGAAAATAAAAAATAACGGAGGAAAATATGGGAACAAGAAGAATGTTTTCAAAAACTGTAATAGAAACAGATAATTTTTTTGATATGAATACTAAGACTCAGCTTATTTATTTTTACTTAAATTTAGGTGCTGACGACGACGGGTTTATCGGCAATATAAAAAAGCAGCTCCGCACCTTGGGAGGAACACCAAAGCAGCTGGAGGAGCTTAATCAAAAGGGCTATATCATTATATTTGATACGGGTGTAGCGGTCATAACCCATTGGCGTGTACACAATACCATACGCAAGGACAGATATACAGAAACGGTTTATAAGGATGAGTTAAATCAGCTTGAGTTAGATGACAAAAGCGTATACCGTTTGGCAACCAAACGTCAACCGACAGGGGACAAAACTGGTGACAAATCGGCAACCCAAGTTAAGTTAAGTAAAGATAAGTTAAGTCAAGATAAAAAAAGAGAGAGTATAGAGAGAAAAAAGCCCACCCCCACCCCAAGGGGAGAGATGGGTAACGTTATTCTGAGCGAGGAAGAATATGAGCGTCTATGCTCAAGGTACCCGGATATTGATATGCTTATCGACCGTTTTTCGGTCTATATAAGCTCAAGCGGTAAGAGGTACGCCTCTCATTATGCCACCCTTATCAGATGGGCAGAGGATGACAAAGCGAGGCGGGAAGCCGAGGGAGGGCAGAGTCATACTTTTAGTGACCATACTTACGGTGCGCCGCGGACAAAAGCTCCGCCTGCTGTAAGCGACAGCTTTGAGCTAGACGATTTCTTTGCCCTTGCGGTAAAGAAGGGACAGAACCTATACCCAACCTTGTAAAGCTAAAAATAAAGGACACCTGGCGGTGTCCTTGTCAGATCATTTTCTGTTGTCTTATGTCCTTGCCCATAAACAGCATTATCGCAAACTCGCCCATAAGCCTTGACGTGATGCGGTTATCGTAACGCTCACGCAGTTCTTTACCTGTAAGGTTGGTATTTATTATAATAGGCTTGCCTGCGTTTATACGGCTGTTTATAAGGTTATAGAGGCAGGAAACTGTAAAGTTGTTGGTCAGCTCTGTGCCCAGATCGTCCATTATAAGCAGGTCGCAGTCAAAGTACTTGTCTGTGGTCTTTTCCTCAGCGTCGGTGTTATAACCTCTGCCAAAGCGCTCGTACTCAAAGTCACCCAAAATGTTCTGGGTAGTATCGTAAACCACGTCGTAGCCCTTTTCTATAACGCCCTTGGCAATAACTGTAGAAAGATGAGTTTTACCAAGCCCCGTAGCACCCATAAACATAAGACTGCTGCTGCCCGGCTTGAACTTATCTATATACTGCTTTATCTGATCAAGGTTGCCCTTCATGGTAGCAAGAGCCTTGGGATCGTGAGCGTAGTATCTGAGGTCAAAGCCTTCAAGGGTCTGTGTGTCTACAAGCGATCCTATGCCCGAGTTACGGATGGTGTTCTCCACCACCTCACGGTGAAAACAATCGCACATCTCTATACCCACAAAGCCTGTGTCCTGACACTTGTCACAGATAAACTTAGGCTTGGTATAATCTGCGGGATAGCCGTTGGCAATAAGAAGCTGAGCACGCTTTTCCTGCAGGGCAAGGTTCTTGTCTCTAAGGGCGTTGATACGCTCCTCAATGTTCTGAGAACCCTTTGCCAGCTCTATGGCTATGTCAGCGCCTGTGGAGGCTAAAAGATTGTTGATCTCTCTTACCTCGGGAAGCGCCGCCTCTACCTCGCATTTACGCATAAAGGCGTCGTCACGGGCTTTGTCCTCACGGGCCTTGAATATTTCCTTTGTCTGTATGTAGGCTTTCTTGTTGTAACCCATAGTCTGCCTTCCTAATCGTTGAGTATTTTATCTCTGGAACGCTTGAGCGCAAGCTCAAAGAACTCGTCTACGTCAAAGCTTGAGCCGCTGTTCTGTTGTTCTGCCGCCTTTTCCTGCTCGTAACGTTCAAGACTTGCCTTTACGTCCTCAAGGGTCCTTAGCTCTTTACCGTGCCAGTTGGACAGTATCTTTGAAAGATAGGGAAGTGAAAGCTTACCCGTCTTTTCAACGGTGATGTTATAAGCCTCCTCGATAATATCGTAGGAGTAGTTATATTCATCAGACCAGGTAGCGATATGCTTCTTTTCGGCAGGGGTAAGGGAACGCTCACCCAAGCCAAAGAGCTTTCTTAATTTACCCTCAAGGCTGTGCTTATCCTCCTCGCGGCGGATATATTCCTCTAAGCCTTCGGTAGAATCTATACCTCTGTCATAGAGGTCGTAGGCGGTCTTTTCGATATATTTAAGGGTGTTTTTGCCATGCTCTGCGCAGTAGCTGAACAGAAGGAGTATATACTCTCCCGAGAGCCCCAGATAGCTGTTTAAGGCGGCTATACGGTTTACCTCTGTTATATTGAACACCCTGCCTGTAAGGCTCTGACATTCGTCTATTATCATGGCAAGGCCGTTTTCGTCGATAATGCGGCTCAGCTCCTCTCCCGTATAGGTAGGAGTGGTGGCGTGACGGGCAACCTTGCGCCCAGTAGTTTTTTCTTCACCCGAGATGATTCCTGCGCCTCGCCAGTAAGCAACTGCAGCGTTTACCGAAGCCTCGTCACAGCCTGTAAGCGCAGCTATATCCTCGCAGCCGGAACATAGGGCAAGAAGGACCTTAAGCTCGGCTTCACCTGCGTGGGCAAGTCTCTCCAGCGCTGCGGCAGGCAGAGAAACGACACCGTTACCGTAGTTTATTTTATACTTCATTATTTTCGTCCTTATGCTTGATGTCATAGCAGAGCATCATAAGCGAGTCGCCCATATGCACGTTCTGCACGGTAACACCGGGGATATGATCCATATCATGGCTGGTGAAGTTCCATATACCCTTGATACCTGTGGTCTTTACCATATCAACTGCAGATTCGGCAAATTCGTAGGGCAGGGTAAGTACGGCAATGTCCACCACGTTGTTGTCAACAAAATCCTTCATATCGTCGATATGCATTACCGGTCTGCCGTCGATCTGTTGGCCGATGATATCGGGGTTGGTGTCAAAGAGAGCGCAGACCTCAACGCCTCGCTTGGTAAAGACGGGGGAGGATGCAAGAGCCTGTCCCAGTCTGCCCGCGCCGACAATGATAGCCTGATAGTTTTCGTGAACGCCCAGTATCTCGCTTATCTTACCGTAGAGATAGGTAACGTTGTAGCCGTAACCCTGCTGACCGAAACCGCCAAAGCAGTTAAGGTCCTGACGTATCTGGGAAGCGGTAACGCCCATAAGCTCAGCAAGATCGTTTGAGGATATACGGAGCTTATTTTCGTTTAAGAGCATTCTGAGATATCTGAAATATCTGGGCAGTCTTTTAATGACTGCCGCGGATACGTTGGATTCTGATTTTTTGTTTATCATATATGACCTCTATAAATCAGATGAAATGAAGTTTTCCGCATTGGCGGAAAACCTCATTAATTCTGCATTCTGCATTCTGCATTTTGCATTCCGAAACGATTACATATTTGTAATCGTTTCCATAACGTACTGTACGAACTCGTCACAGGTACAGCCTGTATCACGGCCTGTGATAGTAAGCTTCTTGTCCTCAAGCATACAGAAGTCAAGAGCCTTTTCAAGCTTGTCAGCCTCAGCCTGCTTGCCGATGTGGGAGAGGAGAAGAACTGTTGCACGGAGCATAGAGCAGGGGTCAGCGTACTTGCCTCTGCCTTCCTTGATCATACGGGGAGCAGAGCCGTGGATAGCCTCGAACATAGCGTATCTCTTACCGATGTTTGCAGAGCCTGCAGTACCTACACCGCCCTGGAACTCAGCAGCCTCGTCGGTGATGATGTCGCCGTAGAGGTTGGGAAGTACGATAACCTTAAAGTCACGGCGGCGCTTCTGGTCAACCAGCTTTGCGGTCATGATGTCAACAAACCAGTCGTCACACTCGATATCGGGATACTGCTTTGCGATATCGTAGCAACGGTTAAGGAACTTACCGTCGGTGGTCTTGATGATGTTAGCCTTGGTAACGATAGAAACCTTGCCCTTGTTGTTGTTCTTTGCATACTCAAAAGCAAGCTTTGCTATTCTGTCACAGCCCTCGGATGTGGTCATACAGAAGTCAACTGCAAGGTCGTCGGTAACGTTAACACCCTTAGAACCTACTGCGTAGCTACCCTCGGTATTCTCACGGAAGAAGGTCCAGTCGATACCCTCCTCGGGAACCTTAACGGGACGAACGTTTGCAAAGAGGTCAAGAGCCTTACGCATAGCAACGTTAGCAGACTCGATGTTGGGCCACTCGTCGCCCTGACGGGGAGTGGTGGTAGGACCCTTAAGGATAACGTGACAAGCCTTGAGCTCCTCCATAACGTCATCGGGAATAGCCTGCATATGTGCAGCACGGTTCTCAATGGTAAGACCGTCGATCTCCTTGAACTCGATCTTGCCGGCAGCTACGTCATCTGCAAGGAGGTAGCGGAGCACGTCCTCGGACGCCTTGGTGATGATGGGACCGATACCGTCGCCGCCGCAGATACCGATGATGATCTTGTCAAGCTTAGAATAGTCAAGAGCGTCGCCTGCAGCGTTGATTCTCTCAACTCTCTCAAGCTGCTCCTGTAAAAGAGCTTCAAACTTCTTGGAAGCTTCTTTGATTACGTTTTCGTAATTTGCCATTTTTAATGTCCTCCGAATTTAACTTGGTTTATATGTATTTTTTAATATGTTAATTTTTCTTTTCCACACTGTCCACGGGGTTTTCCACACCTTAATGTGGCAAAACCGGTGTATTTATGCCGAAAAAAGGGGGTTATCCCTCACTTTTCCAACATTTCAACAGGGGTGTGGAAAAAATTATTGAATAAAGTGTGATGTGAAAACTAAGTTATTTCACAATAATTTTTTCAATGCGGAATGCACACTACAAATGCAGAATGCACACTACGAATGCAGAATGCAGAGTGCAG
>JBGUUX010000062.1:0-39066 GCA_045133915.1 Eubacteriales bacterium
TAGACCTTATATATCAATATTGCGTGTGATTTGTACCGCTGTGCTTAAGTGCGCAGTATAGCCGGGGCGCTTCGCCCCTTATTCCTCGAAAAGAGCTTGAACGAACTGTTTATTGTCGAACTTCTCCATATCGTCAACAGCCTCGCCTACACCGATGAACTTAACGGGGATGCCAAGCTCGTTCTTGATGGAGAACACGATACCGCCCTTGGCTGTACCGTCAAGCTTGGTGAGAACAAGACCGGTGATGTTAGCAGAGTTCTTAAATTCCTTAGCCTGCTGTACTGCATTCTGACCTGTGGTGGAGTCGAGAACGAGAAGTGTTTCTCTTGCAGAATCGGGAAGCTCACGGTCAAGAACACGGGAGATCTTTGCAAGCTCGTCCATAAGATTCTTCTTGTTGTGGAGTCTGCCTGCGGTGTCGATGATAAGAACGTCTGCACCTCTGCTTTTTGCTGCTGCGGTAGCATCAAATACTACGGCTGCGGGGTCAGAACCCTCGGTGTGCTTGATAAGGTCAACGCCAACTCGGTCTGCCCATATCTGGAGCTGATCTATAGCAGCTGCACGGAAGGTGTCGGCTGCGGCAAGAACTACCTTTTTGCCGTCCTTCTTGAGGTTGTTAGCTATCTTTGCGATAGAGGTGGTCTTACCAACTCCGTTTACACCGATAACAAGGATAACGTCAGGCTTGGTTGTACCTGTGTTTAAGGGAGCGCCCTCGCCGATCATGTCGCACATGATCTCCTTAAGCACTGCGAGTATTTCGTCACTGTCCTTAAGACCGTCTTCCTTTATGCGGTCCCTGAGCTCGTCTATGATCCTCTCGGTGGATTCATAGCCTACGTCAGCGCATATAAGGACTTCCTCAAGCTCTTCCATAAAATCCTCGTCTATTTTGCGAAGGCTCTTAAAGAGGTTGTTGAGAGGCTTGAAGACAGTTTCTTTTGTCTTAAAAAGACCAGCCTTTAATTTATCAAAAAATCCCATTACAGTTTAACTCCGATCTTCTGTTCAACCTCACTTACGTTGACGGAAAGCACCTTAGAAACACCGCGCTCGTACATAGTAACACCGTAGAGCGTGTCGGAGGTCTCCATTGTTCCTCGTCTGTGAGTGATAACGATAAATTGTGTTTTGTTAGAATACTTCTGACAGTACTGAGCAAAGCGGGTAACGTTGACCTCGTCAAGTGCCGCCTCGATCTCGTCCAGCACGCAGAAGGGGGTGGGGTTTACCTTAAGTATTGCAAAGAAGAGAGCAATAGATACAAACGCCTGCTCACCGCCGGAGAGAAGAGAAAGGCTCTTAATTATCTTACCGGGAGGAGCTACGTTGATCTCGATACCACTGGTAAGCACGTTTTCGGGATCGCTTAATTTAAGCTCGGCAGTACCGCCGCCAAAAAGTTCACGGAATACGTCCTTGAAGTTTTTGTTGATCTGTTCAAGAACGGTAACGAATTGCGTGCGCATCTCGCCTTCAAGCTTGTAGATGACACCCGAAAGTTCGGACTTAGCCTTTGTAAGATCTTCGAACTGTACCTTCAAGAAGTCGTAACGGGTCTTGACCTCTTCGTACTCCTCAATGGCGTTGACGTTGACGTGACCTAAGTGCTTGATCTTACCGCGCAGCTCGTTTCTTGCTCTTACCGCCTCGGGTCTTGTAGAGGCAGTTATAGGCTCATATTCAAGCTCACATGCAGCAGAGAAGGAGAGCTCGTATTCATCCCACAAATGGGCTATAAGCTTATCCTGCTCACCCTGCACAGACTCGCACTGAGTCTCAAGCTTTGTATACTCACGGAACAGAGTCTCACGCTTATGGGTGAGATCCTTTGTTTCTTCTCGAAGCTTCGATTCTTTAGCTTCGTTTGCAAGGTTCTGTTCGGATATAGAGGCTATCTCAGCTTGCATAACCGAGATCTCCTTAGCAATACGCTCAGACTCTTCCTTACCGCCCGAGATCTTTTCGGCTATAGCATCAAGCTTTTCGGTAGCTGCGGATATCTTGTTATCCTCTATATTTCGCTTTGATATAAGCTCGTCAAGAGCATCACGGCGGATGGATATCTCATACTCACCCTGATCTATATCCTTTTTCTTTTTCTCTATCTCGATACCGCAGAGATTCATTGCGACGCTGACGTCACTCTGTTCACGGGTCAGGGTCTCACGCTTTGCTATAAGCTCAGACATATATTTCTCAAGCTTGCCGATCTCGGCTTCAAGAGCTTCGATAGATGCCTTGCCTTTGACAATAGATGCCTTGGTATCGGTCTGCTCACGGTCAATGGAATCAAGTGAAGCGGTGATAGCCGCCTTTCTTGCCTCGTCACCCGAGAGCTGTGTCATAAGTATCTTCTGCTGAGTTTCTTCTGCGGAGCAGAGAGAATTAAAGAGAGCCTTACGGGCTGTGATATCGTCGTTTGCGCCCTGATTGTCTGCTATAAGCTTTTCCTGCGCTGCGATATCAGCCTCGGTCTTGTTAAGCTCAGCCTCAGAGTTTTTGATCTCATCGTTTATAGAATCTATTTCAGCAGAACGGGTAAGAATACCGCTGTCCTGCTTAAGAGAACCGCCTGTAAAGGAACCGCCTGCGTTGATCTGCTGACCGTCAAGAGTCACACAGCGAAGCTTGTAGCCGTTTGCCTTTGCGGCTATATTGGCGTTGTCAAGTGTATCGAATATCGCTGTTCTTGCAAGCAGGGAATCTATAACGTCATAGAACTTCTCTTCGGTCTTTACAAGCTCGCTTGCAAGACCGAGATAACCAGCCATACCCTCTAACTTTACGTTATTGGGCAGATACTGGGGTTTTATTGAAGTGAGAGGGTAGAAGGTAGCGCGACCTTTACGGTTGTCCTTAAGGTAACGGATAGCTTCCTTTGCGTCTCTTTCATTTTCACAGACAAGATTCTGTATCTGTGCGCCAAGGGCTGTTTCTATAGCTACGGCGTATTTTGTATCGACCTCAATTATCTTTGAGAGAGGTCCGATGATACCGCGAAGAGAACCGCGCTCAGCAGCGCTCATTACAGAGCGCACACTGCCGGTATAACCTTCAAAAAGGTCCTCCATGCGGCGGAGATTTTCTATACGCTGTTTCTTTGCGGATATATCAAGAGTAAGCTTGTTTTTGCGGTGGGTAAGTCTGTCGATCTCTGCCTTTGCGCCGTCAATTATACCGTCGCTTTCACCCTTTTGATTCTCGATCTCCTCGATATTCTTACGGTAGGATGCGATGGTCTCGTCAGCCTGCTTTATACGCTTGGTGATAAGCTCCATAGAAGCATTGACCTCATCAAGCTCTGTGTTAAGCATGGCGCGGCGGTCATCTCTGGATTTACCTGAAGCCTCGAGGGCAGAAAGCTCGATACGGCTCTGTACCACCTCGTCCTTACGCTGATTGATATCCATATCAACGTTATCGATATCATCAAAAAGAGCTTCAAGGGTAGAGTCGTATTCACCGACCTTTGCCTGCTTTTCGGTAAATTCGGTAACAAGAGCCATAAGCTCGTTTTTCTTGTCCTCATTGGAGGATACAGAGGAAGCAACAAGAGCCTCGGCTGCCTCGATATTCTTGGCAATACGCTCTTTTTCCGCAACACTCTGGTCAATAGCGTCGTTTAAGTGCTTGACGTCGTTTTCAAGGACTTTGCCTGAGGACTCGAAATCAAAACGGCGCTGATTGCTTTCGTTTATAAGTCTGTTCAGCTCTTCGTATCTGAGCTTGTTTGCCTGAGTGATCTCATAGAGTCTGTCGCTCTGTGTCTCAAGAGCGGAAAGGGAATCGTCCGCCATCTCAAGCTCGTGGCTTATGATCTCAAAGTCGGAACGAAGCTTTTTCGACTTTTCCTTGATGTCGGTGATATCAAAGATACATACCGCTACGTCAAGTGCCTTTTTTGCCTCAAAGAGCTCTATGTATTTTCTTGCCTTAGCTGCATCCTTTTCAAGAGGACCGACACGACCTTCAAGTTCGGAAAGAATGTCGTTTATACGGATAAGATTATCATCGGTTTCGGCAAGCTTACGCTCTGCCTCGTTCTTTCTTGCACGGTACTTGGCGATACCTGCAGCTTCTTCAAATATATTTCGTCTTTCATCGCTTTTCTGGGATATTATCTCAGCAGCCTTACCCTGACCGACAATAGAGTAACCGCCTCGGCCTATACCCGTGTTCATAAAGAGCTCGGTAATATCCTTAAGACGGACAGGCTTACGGTTTATCATATATTCACTTTCGCCGGTACGGTAGTAACGGCGTGTAACCGTTACCTCGTCATAGTCGATAGCCATCTTGTTGTCGGGGTCGGTGTTGTCTATGGTAAGGGAGACCTCGGCATATCCCATAGGTCTGCGGTTATCGGTACCGCCAAAGATAACGTCCTCCATCTTTTTGCCTCGGATGCTCTTGGAGGATATCTCACCCAGAACCCAGCGCATTGCATCGGATATATTTGATTTTCCGCTGCCGTTAGGTCCTACGACCGCAGTAACGCCACGGTCAAAAGACAGTACGGTCTTGTCCGCAAAGGACTTAAAGCCCTGAAGTTCAAGTGTTTTTAATCTCATGCCGTGACCTCCTTTCGGTAAAAAAGTTTGTTAGTTTATTTGTTTTATCAGTTTCTTGCGGGATCGGTATACTGTCCCGGAAGAACCAGTCTGAATTCTTTGTTACGCAGCATATCTATGATATCCTGTATGCTATCTGCATTGTGTATAAAATCTACACCGCAGCCTCTTACTGCATCAGCTTCATGATAGTCTGAGCCGCATATAGGGATAAGGTCGCTTGTAAGCCACATTTCCATAGCAAGATGGTTCCTTTGATCGTGACGGGGATGGGAGTTAAACACCTCAACTCCGTGGATATGCTCGACAGGGCAGGGCTTACACCAGGGTCTGAAGGGATGAGCCTGCGCTACGAACAGACCGTGACTGTCAGCAAACTCCTTGAAGCTTTTTTCGTTAAGAGTCCAAAGTTCAGTATGCTCATAGAACATTTCCTCAGTCATACCGTAGACCAGATATTCGTTTTTTGCAATGCCGTCGTCAAAGTCGATCTCACAGCCTAAAAACACCTTGATGCCAAGCTTGTCACCCTCGGCTTTGGCTGTACGGTAGCCTTTAAGCCACTTATCTGTGGCTTCTTTATAGCTCAGAGTACCGTCGTAGAACTCCTTATAGTAGCTTCTGTTCAAATGGTCGGTTACCACTACACATTCATATCCTCGATCCTTAAAGGCACGGATTCCGTCGGAAGCCGGAACCTTTGCGCAACGGCTTGTTTCTTGTGTGTGGAAGTGAAGCTCACAAAACATAATAAATACCTTATATTAATTATAATCTATCGCTATATTATACAATATAATACCATCTTTTTCAAGGACTTTGAGCTTTTTTACATTGTATTCATTAAGAATTTTCAATTTATTAGTCTGCTTATGGCCTATTATCTTTGAAATCTCACCCTTGGCGCAATATATGATAATCTCTTTACCCTCTATATCATTCTTCATTGAGTTAAGTAAGGGTGTAAGATGATTCATATAATAACGTGAGATGACCATTTCGCCCATCGCTTCCTCATACGCACCTGCTACTATTCCGTCTTCCTCGCCAAGTCCGTCGCTTGCTTGAAGACCTATACGTATTATAGGGGTCTGATTATTTGCAAAGACCGAAAAAGCTCTTGCGGTTCGGTCGATAAGATCGTCAAGCACGGGTGGTGTATAGTTGCCCTTAAGGTAGATATCTTCAAGCTCGGTACCCGAAAATACCATGGTTGGGTATATTCTCGCACCGTCAACGCCGAGAGAGACCAGTTCAGTTGCTGTGTTTATCTCGTCTTCAACGCTTGAAGCGGGGAGAGCGGTCATCATCTGTCCTATAAGCTCAAAGCCACGTTCCTTTATCAGTTTGCAGGCTTGTCTTGAGATATCGGCAGTATGGCCTCTTTTACAGGCGGACAATACTTTGTCAGACATAGACTGTATGCCTAATTCTATCGTTTTAACACCGTGAACTGCAAGAATATCAAGTATCTCGTTATCAATATAATCAGGACGTGTGGAAAGTCTTACCGAGGCGATAAGGCCACGGTCGATATATTCCTTTGCAACACCCAAGAGATACAGCATATCCTCACGGTCAATGCCTGTAAAGCTACCGCCGAAAAAGGCTAACTGTACCTCAGCGTTACGGGTATCAACAGTTTCAAGAAAACTGTCTATATCACTTTTTACACTTGTTTTATTAAAGCACATAGTGCCCGAGATCTTGCGTTGGTTACAAAAAACGCAGTCATTCGGGCATCCTAAATGCGGTATGAATATTGGTAAATTTATATGTCTCATATATTTCCGAAAAGGGTCAATGCTTCCTTAGCTGCCATCTGTTCAGCCTGACGCTTGGAGGGTCCTTTGCCTCTGCCGATAACGTTAGAGTTTAGTCTTGCTTCTACCTCAAACTCTCTGAGATGGGAAGGTCCAGACTCGCCTACGGTAACGTACTGCAGAATCTCGCCCTGCTCCTGCTGAACGATCTGCTGGAGCATAGTCTTAAAGTCCTTTGAAGAGCCGGTTTCAACGATCTCTTTTATTTTAAGAGATATAAAGGGGATGAGGAAGCTTTTTACCTTATCGATACCTGAGTCGATGAATATAGCGGCAAGTACAGCCTCAAAGGCGTCGGCAAGTATAGAAGGACGTGTTCTTCCGCCACCCTTTTCCTCGCCGTGACCCAGCATAAGATATGCTCCTAAATTTATCCTTGCCGCATACTCGCAGAGAGCTTTTTCGCATACTGCGGCGGCTCTTATCTTAGACATCTCTCCCTCGGGCAGGTCGAGATAGTTAAAATACAGAAATTCACTGGCGACAAGCTGAAGCACAGAGTCTCCCAGATACTCAAGGCGCTCGTTATCAAGGGTATCAAGACCTTTAGCACGTTGTTCGTTTGCGAAGCTTGAGTGAGAAAGAGCGGTCAAAAGTATATCCTTGCGGACAAAGTTATGTCCTAACTTTTCCTCAAGCTCCGAGATAGGGAAGGGGTATTCTGTCATTTTAGTTCTCCTCTTTTTTACGGACCTGCTTTGCCAGTTCTTTTATGATTCCGGTATTAACAAAGTCTATAGTCTGTCTGATGGCGTTCTTGATAGCAACGGCATCCGAGCTTCCGTGAGCCTTGATAACAGGCTTTGATATACCGAGAAGGGGAGCGCCGCCGTATTCGCTTGCATCAAACTGTTTTTTAAATCTCTTGATCTGAGGCTTCATAACAAGACCTGCAGCTTTTGTTGCAGGGGTAAGCATAAATACCTGCTTTATCTTGCCCATAAAGAACTTTGCAAGACCCTCGGTAAGCTTAAGGATCATATTGCCTGTGAAGCCGTCGCATACGAGAACGTCACACTCAGAAAAAGGAATCTGTTTGCCTTCGATATTACCGATAAAGTTTATATGCTCACATTCTGCGAGATGAGCGTGTGCCTCCTGCAGGAGCTTTGTACCTTTAGTGGCTTCGGTACCGTTATTGGCAAGACCTACACGGGGTCTTTCGATTCCGAATATCTTATTCATATAGATAGATCCCATGATCGCAAACTGCTCAAGCTGCTCTTTGGTAACTTCTGTGTTGGCTCCTGCATCTATAAGAAGTATAGGTGTTTCAAGGGGAAGGATAGTAGCTATAGCAGAACGGGCAATGCCCTTTATACGGCGTACAACAAGGGTAGAACCTGCATGGAGTGCACCTGTATTGCCTGCAGATACCATTGCATCAGCTTCGCCAGCAGAGAGCATCTTAAGCCCCTTACCCATAGAAGAGTCAGCTTTTTCGCGAACTACAGAAAGACCCGGGTCCTCCATAGTTATAACAGACTCGGTGTGTACAACAGAGAGTGCAGGATCATCAAGTACGAGGCCTGCCTCGCGGCAGTAGTCCTCGATGATATATTTATTTCCGGTCATTATCATATCCACGTCGGGATATTCTTCATGAGCCATAAATACGCCCTTGATTATTTCCTCGGGAGCGTTATCACCGCTCATTACGTCAATTATTATCTTCATCTATCTCTTCTCCTTTAAGGATGGAGGATATCTCTGATATCTTCTCCATAGCTCTGTTAGCCAGAGCCTCGTTCTTTGCGGCTTTGCCACCCTTTACGCGCTTTTCAAGAGGTCTTACAATTCCAAAGTTGACGTTCATAGGCTGGAAGCGAGTAACGTTTTCATCGCTTACGTAGTGTGCAAGGGCACCTGTAGCGGTGATATCGGGGAAATCAAAAGGTTCTTCTCCAAGGACCTGACGTGCGGCGTTTATACCTGCAACAAGGCCGGAGGCTGTGCTTTCAACGTAGCCCTCAACACCTGTCATCTGACCTGCAAAGAACAGGTTGGGGATCTTGCGCAGAGAATAATAGGGAGTTAAAAGCTTGGGGGAGTTTATATAAGTGTTTCTGTGCATAACACCGTAACGTAAGAACTCTGCGTTCTCAAGACCGGGTATCATACGGAAAACTCTTTTCTGCTCACCAAATGTGAGATGAGTCTGGAATCCAACTATGTTATACATAGTCTTGTCAAGGGTCTCCTGCCTCAGCTGGACAACGGCATATGACTCGGTACCCTTACGCTTATCTATAAGACCTACAGGCTTCATGGGGCCGAAGCGGAGGGTATCATAACCTCTTTTTGCCATAACTTCAACAGGCATACAACCCTCAAATACGGTGAGGTCTGCCTGTTCGTCCTTATCAAATTCCTTGAGCTCTGCCTCTTCAGCATGGATAAGAGCGTCATAGAATGCGTCATATTCATCCTTGTTCATCGGGCAGTTGATGTAGGAAGGCTCTCCCTTATCGTATCTTGATGCATAGAATGCCTTATCAAAATCTATAGTGGATGCGTCCACGATAGGGGCAGCAGCATCAAAGAAGTGGAAATCCTTTTCGCAGAGAAGCTCCTTAATAAAATCTGCAAAGGGAGCAGATGTCAGAGGACCTGTTGCAATAACGGTGGGAAGAGAAGTATCAATATCGCTGACCTCCTCATCTATGACGGTTATAAGGGGGTGAGAGTTTATCTTATCTGTAATATACTTAGAAAAGGCGTCACGGTCTACGGCAAGTGCAGAACCTGCAGGAACAGCAGTAGCGTCCGCTGCTTCCATAATAAGTGAGCCGAGTGCTCTCAGTTCTTCCTTCAAAAGTCCTACTGCATTTGTAAGAACAGCTGAACGAAGGGAGTTTGAGCATACGAGCTCCGCATATCCGTCTGCTTTATGTGCGGGGGTCTTCTTGTGGGGCTTCATTTCATAAAGCTCCACAGAAACTCCCTTGTTTGCTATCTGCCAAGCTGCTTCACAGCCGGCAAGACCTGCGCCTATAACCTTAATTTTCTTCATCATTTGTACTTGTATCTTCTTTCTTGTATCCGCAAGCCTTATCGTTACATACGATAAGCTTTTTGCCCTTCTTACGGAACAGCGGCTTACCGCAGTCGGGACAACGCTCGCCTGTAGGAATATCCCAGGATGAGAAATTACATTCGGGGTATCTTTCGCAGCTGTAGAAGAAGCTGTTGTTGCGTCCGTTCTTGGTAACTACCTTTGCACCGCACTCGGGACAAGCGATGCCTGTGTCTTTGGTGATGCGCTTTGTGTTTTTGCACTTGGGGTAGTTTTCACAAGCGTAGAAGCTGCCGTAACGTCCGGATCTGATAACCATTTCAGATCCGCAGAGTTCACACTTAAAGCCTGCCTTCTTTGCTTCTTCCTTTTCCTTGGGTTCAACTACCTTGCCGTCCTTGCCAAGAGCCTTTGTATTTTTACATGTGGGGTAGTTGGGACAAGCGGCAAATTTGCCGAATCTGCCGTTCTTGATCACCATCTTTGCTCCGCAGAGTTCGCATACTATATCTGTTTCTTCTGCAGGAACGTCGATCTTTTCCATCTCTGCATCAGCCTTCTTAAGCTCTTCTGCAAAGGGTGCGTAGAAGTCGGAGAGAACTCCGAGAAGGGTGTTTTCGCCGCTTTCAATAGAGTCGAGTCTGTCTTCAAGAGTAGCAGTAAACTTATAGTCAACTATGTCGGGGAAGCTCTCCTTCATAAGCTTGGTTGTTACCTCGCCAAGGGGAGTGGGCATCAGTACCTTTGCCTGACGCTTAACGTAGTTACGCTGGATTATTGTTGTGATAATGGGGGAGTAGGTACTGGGTCGTCCGATACCCATCTCCTCAAGAACTTTGATAAGAGAAGCTTCTGTATATCTTGCAGGAGGCTCGGTGAAATGCTGCTCGGGCTTGATCTCGAGGGCATTAAGTATCTGAGCGTCGTTTAATTCGGGCAGAGAACTTGAATCCTTGTCAGAATCGTTTTCCTGGTATATGGTAAGATACCCGGGGAACTTAACTGTAGAACCGGAAGCATGGAATTCCTTACCGTTTGCTACGATGTTAGCGTTTACGGTATCGTAGGTGGCAGATTCCATCTGGCTTGCAACAAAGCGGCTCCAGATAAGTCTGTAGAGCTTGAACTGGTCAGGGGTAAGATATTTCTTTATAGAATCGGGAGTCAGGGTCACCTTTGAGGGTCTGATAGCTTCGTGAGCATCCTGAGCGTTACCCTTGGTTTTATAAACTCTGGGGGTAGAAGGATAGTAGGATTCACCGTAGTTGGCGAGGATATAATCCTTTGCTGCTGCCTGTGCATCCGCAGAGATACGGAGAGAGTCTGTACGCATGTATGTGATAAGACCCTGTACGCCGCCGTTCTTAGAGCCAATGTTGATACCTTCGTAAAGCTCCTGCGCAACCTTCATGATTCTCTGAAGCTGGAAGCCAAGCTTACGGGATGCTTCCTGCTGCATGGTAGAGGTGATAAAGGGAGGAAGAGGATTCTTGGTTCTTACAGCCTTCTTTACTGATTCTACAACGAAGCTTTTACCGTTAATAGCATCAAGTACTGACTGTGCGTCGGTCTCGGTTTTCAGGTCCTGTTTCTTGCCGTTTTCACCGTAGAACTTAGCCTTGAAGCTCTTTTTTGCGTCTGTTTCAAGGATGGCGTCTATAGTCCAATACTCTTCGGGATTGAATGCTCTGATCTCTTCCTCACGCTCAACTATGATACGTGTAGCAACAGACTGAACACGTCCTGCGGATAAACCGCTTTTAATAGACTTCCAGAGGATAGGACTGATCTTGTAACCTACGATACGGTCAAGGATTCTTCTTGCCTGCTGAGAGTTCACAAGATCCATATCTATATCACGGGGCGCCTTGATAGCAGCCTTGATAGCAGTTTTGGTTACCTCGTTAAAGGTTATACGCTTAGCCTTTGTTGAATCAAGGTCAAGAGCGTTGGTAAGATGCCAGGATATTGCTTCGCCTTCGCGGTCAGGGTCGGTTGCGAGGAATACTTTGGTTGCCTTCTTGGCTTCTTTCTTGAGCTCTTTTATCAGATCGCCCTTACCTCTGATGTTGATGTAACGGGCTTCAAAATTGTTATCTATATCAACTCCAAGGGTGCTCTTGGGAAGGTCTCTTACGTGGCCCTTAGATGCTATGACCTTGTAGCCGGAACCGAGATATCCCTTTATTGTGCTTGCCTTGGAGGGTGACTCCACTATTACCAGATTTGACATGTTTTATCCTTTCGTTATTTCTTCGTGTATGCGTTACCCGGGTGTGCGATTACGTAGCCGGACAGTTCGAGCATTGTAAGTGCAGAAACTATCTCGCTGTAGTTGCGACCGGGTATAACGATCTGTTCTGCGGATATGGGTGTGTTGACGTTTAACATACCGTATATCTGCTTCTGAAGATCGTCGGTTATGGGTATGATGGTTTCCTTCTGCTTTTTGCCAAAGGAATCATTGCGTATCGGTTTTGGAGAATAATCGTAGAGATATTCGCTGTTAGTTTTAAGCTCGTACCTGTCACAGTAGTCGTCTATTATGTCCTTTGCGCGGGTTACCATTTTTGAACCTTCGCGGATAAGATCGTTTGTTCCTACCGCACCTTGTTCGCCAATACGGCCGGGCAGTGCGTATACGTCTCTGCCTTGCTTTTTTGCCAGGTCTGCGGTGATAAGGGAACCACTGCGTGAGTCTGCTTCAAAAACTACCGTTGCCTCGGATAAGCCTGAGATAATACGGTTTCTCTTGGGAAAATTGGAGGGATTGGTTTCGAAGAAGGGGTGATACTCTGTTATAAGAAGGCCCTTTCTTGCCACCTCTCTCATAATATCCCGATTTTCCGAAGGATATACCTTGTCTATACGCGTACCTATGACGGCTATAGTTCTTCCGCCTGCGTCAAGTGCCGCGCGGTGACAGGTAGTGTCGATACCTGAAGCTAAACCCGAAACGATGATAGCACCGCTTCTTGCAAGGTCGTAGCAGAAGGAATATGCGGTATCGTGACCGTATTTTGTCATACTGCGTGTACCCACCGTGCCGAGACAAAGCTCATCATCTATGTTATAAAACTCTCCGATGTAGTATAAAACGGGAGGCCAATCGACGATGGACTTGAGCCTTTCGGGATATTGTGCATCACCGTAGGTCAGTATCTTAACTTTTTTGTCGGTACACCATTTTATTATATTTTCAGCCTCACACAAAGATTTATCGCTTAAAGCTGCGATCTTTTTAGGTGTTGCTTTTGACTGCCTGTACTGAAACTCATCTGCTTCATATATAGCTTTGATGTCCCCGTCAAAATATTCAACCAGTTTGCGGGGAAGTGTGGAACCCGGACCTGCCGCAAGCGACAGCCAGATCCAATAAGCTTTATTATCCATTTTACCTTATTTTGGACATTTCCCACATAAGTATGGAAGCGGCAACGGATGCGTTGAGAGATTCGGTATCTCCCTGCATGGGTATTATAACCGACTCGTTGCATTCATCCAGCACGTTCTGTGAGATTCCGTGTCCTTCGTTTCCGACGATGAAAACCGTCTTATTGTTAATTTCTGTGTTGTTAAGAGAAATGCTTTTATCTGAAAGTGCTGTAGGAAGAACTCTGTAGCCTTTATCAGAAAGAGAACTCAACAGGGAAGAGATATCCTCTGTACAGACCATATTCTGTCTGAAAAATGCACCCATAGTGGAGCGTATGACCTTGGGGTTATAGATATCCGCACAGCTGTGAAGAATAAGAGTATCTATACCAAAGGCTCTTGCAGTTCTGATACAGGTTCCGATGTTACCGGGGTCTCTTACCTCTGAGAGTATAAAGCAGCTACCTTTGATCTCAGCGGACTTGTCAGCTTTTTTTGCTACGGCAAAAATACCGTCGGGAGCTTTGTCCTCGGTAAGCTTTTCATAAACACTTTGTGATACAGTATATATTGCAGCGTCTGTTCTGTCAAGAAGAATTTTGTTTTCTGCGTATCGGTCATCACGGACAAACACGGTGGTTATGTCCGCTTTACTTATAAGAGCTTCCTCAAAAAGCTTACGGCCCTCAAAGCAATACAGTCCCGTACGCTCACGGTATTTTTTGTCTTTTAATTTAGACGCCTCTGTGATAGTTTTGTTGTTTCTGGATGTAATGATTTCCATAGTAATAAAATGACGAAATCCCACAGGCGTGTACGCGCCTGTGGGATATTTAGTCTTAATTATAATGCAGCTTTAGCCTGCTCAACGAGAGCAGTGAAAGCTTCCTTATCAGCAATAGCGATCTCGGAGAGCATCTTTCTGTTAAGATCGATACCAGCCTTCTTGAGACCGTGCATAAACTGAGAGTAGTTGATGCCGTTAGCCTTAGCAGCTGCAGAGATACGGGTGATCCAAAGAGAACGGAAATCTCTCTTCTTCATCTTTCTGCCTGCAAAAGCGTAGTTACCGCTCTTGAGTACCTGCTGCTTAGCCATCTTGAAGTGCTTGGACTTAGCACCCCAGTAACCCTTAGCGAGCTTTAAAACTTTATTTCTTCTCTTGCGCGTCATCATAGCGCCTTTAACTCTTGCCATTTTCTAAATCCTCCGTTATAACTGAAATTCGATGTGGTTTTATGCGTAGGGCATAAGCTTCTTGATAGCGGGTGCCATAGATTCGCTGAGGTAACCAGCCTTTCTGAGGTGCATCTTACGCTTAGAAGCCTTGAGACCGAGCTTATGACGACGGTCAGTGTGGTTCATCTTTACCTTACCGGTAGCTGTTAACTTAAATCTCTTGGCAGTAGCCTTATGTGTTTTGATCTTTCCCATGGTGAGAAACTCCTTTCAATTATTTACTGTTTATTGGGTTTTGTGGACTGAGGTGCAAGGAACATGGAGAGGAAACGTCCTTCAAGCTTAGGCTGCTTGTCGATGATACATACATCCTCGCAAGCGGCAGAGAACTTGGAGAGCAGATCCTGACCGATCTCCTGATGGGTCATCTGACGTCCCTTAAATCTAACAACAACCTTTACCTTGTCGCCGCGGGTCAGGAACTGACGTGCACGGTTTACCTTGGTATTGAAATCGTTTGTATCGATGCGAACGGAAAGCTGAATTTCCTTGACCTCAACGACCTGCTGCTTTTTCTTTGCATCCTTTTCACGCTTATCGCGCTCATAACGGTACTTACCGTAGTCCATGATGCGGCATACAGGCGGTTCAGCCTGAGCTGCTATAAGAACGAGGTCAAGACCGGCATCTTCTGCCATGTCAAGTGCTCTGTCAAAGGATACAAGACCGAGCTGTTCGTTGTCGGCACCGATGATACGAACTTCCTTGGAGCCATCAAAATTGATCTTTTCGTTGATGAGAAGCTCCTTTGAGTTATTGTTGTTTTTTATAGGAAAGCACCCCCAGAAAAATAAAAAATGTGCGAAAGCAAACTTTCCGCACAAACAGTTTCCTCCCATAGGGAAGAGATGTTTATTAACCCACGCTTTGTTTCGGTTACGGGGTGAGAACGGAATGTTCTGCTTCATTTACTGGGCAATTATACCACACCCATATGCTGTTGTCAAGGGGTTTTACAAATTTTCAAAAAAATTATTTTCCCCCTTGAAAAGAGGGCCGCAATAATATATAATGAAAGTTAATCTAAAGATTAAACGAGGTATTTTGCAATGGAATACGGATTGCAGCTGTACAGTGTCAGAGATTACAAAGAAGACTTTGACTACTGTTTTTCACGACTGAATGAGTTCAAATATAAGTTCGTGGAGTTTGCCGGCTACGGCAATTACTCTGCAGCCGAGCTTAAGGCTCTGCTTGAAAAGTGGGATATGACCGTTATCGGCGCTCACGTTGATGCAAACGATATTGTAGCCGATTTTGACAATATTGTCAAGTTCCATAAAGAATTGGGTAACACTAATATCGTTATTCCCGCATATCATATCAATAATCACGAGAATCTCTATAAGCTCGTGAATATCATAAACGAGTATCAGCCTAAATTTGAAGCTGAGGGAATGAAGCTTCATTTCCATAACCACGAAAACGAGTTCAAACCCAACAAGGATGGCGAGATCCCCTTTGAAGTATTAAAGAACGAGACCAACGTCCTCTTTGAGGTAGATACCTTCTGGGTGTTCTATGCAGGTCTTGATCCTGTTGCTTTTGTTAAGGAGAATATCGACCGTATCGAGCTTCTTCATATCAAGGACGGTCTTCTTGATAAGCGTGAGGGCAGACCTCTCGGCGAGGGCAAGGCTCCCGTGGCTGACTGTGTAAATATGGCTCTTGAACTGAACCTTCCTATGATCGTTGAGAGTGAGGAGACTATCCCCAACGGTATTATGGAAGCTAAGAAGTGCTACAAGTTCCTTCGTAAGCTGGAAGAAGAAAAGGCGGCAGCAAATGGCTAAGCAGAGCTGGAAGGGTTCAGCGCAGCTTTCTCCCGTACCCTGTGTGCTTGTTTCAAGCGGTACGGTTGAAAAGCCTAACGTGTTTACGGTAGGCTGGACGGGTATCATCAATTCACAGCCTCCGAGACTCTACGTGTCCATCCGTCCCGAGAGATATTCCTATGAGCTTATCAAGGAAAGCCGTGAGCTTATCGTAAACCTGCCCACGCAGGCTATGATAAAATCCGTCGATCTTTGCGGTGTTAAGAGCGGACGCGATTTAAATAAGTTCGAAAAGTGCGGTTTTTCCGCAAAGGAGGGCTTTCAGGTATCGGCACCTCTTATTGAGGAGTGTCCTATCGCCCTTGAATGTAAGGTCTTTGATATAATTCCTCTCGGTACTCACGATATGTTCTTATGTGACATCGTGGCGGTTGACGTTGAGGAAAGCCTTCTTGATGAGAAGGGAAAGCTCCGTATGGAGAAGTGCAATCTTATAGCATACTCCCACGGAGACTATATGGCATTAGGTAAAAAACTGGGCAGTTTCGGCTATTCTGTAAGAAAAAAGAAAACGGTAAGGAAAAAGTAATGGAAACAAAGAAAGATTGGTATAAAGACGCGGTCGTTTATCAGATATACCCCAAGAGCTTTTGCGACTCTAACGGCGACGGTATCGGCGATTTTCGCGGTATTATAAGTAAGCTTGACTACTTAAAGGAGCTTGGTGTAAACACAGTGTGGATCTCCCCCTGTTACCCTACTCCCGATAAGGATAACGGATACGACATATCCGACTTTGACAACGTAGACCCCAAGTTCGGTACTATGGAGGACTTTGAGGAGATGCTTGCAGAGATGCACAAGAGAGGCATCCGTCTGCTTATGGACCTCGTTGTAAACCACACCTCCGATGAACACGAGTGGTTTAAGAGCGCTATCCAGGGTAAGGATGCACCTTACCGTGACTACTATATCTGGAAGGACCCCGTAAACGGCGGACCTCCCAACAAGTGGGGCGGCGACGCTATCGGCGGCTCTGCTTGGATCTATGACGAAAAGAGCGGTCAGTATTATCTTCACGTGGGCTTCCACTATCAGCCCGACCTTGACTGGGAGAACCCTAAGGTTCGTGACGAGATTGCTTCTATGATCAACCGTTGGTTTGACCGCGGTGTGGACGGCTTCCGCTGTGATGTAATCAATATGATAAGTAAGGACTTTGAGGCTGACCATCCCGGTGACGGACCCAGACTTCACGAGTTCCTTCACGAGCTTCACGAAAAGTGCTTCGGTCCTCACAACGCATTCACCGTAGGTGAGGTGTGGGATCTCCCCCCTGAAGCATCCCTTATGCTTACTGCTCCCGAGCGTGAGGAGCTTACTCTTGCATTCCAGTTTGAGCATATGAGAGAGGGAAGAGAGAAGGGGCTTCGTTTCTATCCCGCTAAGTTTGATCCCCACAAGTTCGTTGCAACCATGGCAAAATGGCAGGCAGGACTTAACGGCAAGGGTTGGAACGCTCTCTGCATCGAAAATCACGACCAGCCCAGATCTATAGACCGTTTCGGTTCTAAGAAATACAGACGTGAGTCTGCAAAGCTTCTTGCAACTCTTACATATTGTATGCAGGGTACCCCCTTTATTTACGAGGGTCAGGAGCTTGGTAACGTAAACCCCGTATTCCATACTCTTGATGAAAGCATTGATATTGAGTCTCAGAACAATCAGGAGATTCTCATAAAGAAGTTCGGCGTTGAGGAGACCCTTAGAAGATTCTCCCTTGACAGCCGTGACTGCGGTCGTGTTCCCATGGCGTGGGATGACAGCGAAAACGGTGGCTTTACTACAGGTAAGCCCTGGATCAAGCTCAATGATTTCTATAAGGAAGTCAATGCTAAGAACGAGCTTGAGGCTGAGGACGGTGTTTACGGTTATTTCAGCCGTCTCTTTAAGATGCGTGCTGCTAACAAGACTCTTATGAGAGGTGACTTTGAGCTCGTAAAGAACGAGGGTGGTGCGGTTGTCTACCGTCGATTCCTTGAGGGCGAGAAGGATGTTTACGTTGTACTGAACTACTCTGATAAGAGAATTAGCATAGACAATCCCGTAAAGGGCGGTAAGTTCCTTATCACAAGCCATAACAGAAAGAGAGTAACCGATACCTTCCGTATGAGACCTTGGGAGTCTATCGTAATCGAATAATAATTTACAAAGGAGTGAGAATAAATGGACGCCGGTAATAGTGGCAGTTATAAATCTGACAGGCAAATATCATTAAATATTTCGGTGTTCATTTCTTTTTTCACCGATTGATTGATATTTACCTCCTAACAACAAAAGACTAAAGGAGGAATTTATATGTACGAAAAAGCTTTAGAGCTTCTCCGAGAGAAAAAATATCCGCAGCTTCGCGAAATGCTTGCTACTATGGAGGCACAGGATATTGCGCTTCTTCTGGAAGAAGCTGATATGGATGTGGTACCCCGCATCTACAGAATATTACCTAAGGAGCTTGCGTCAGAGGTCTTTGCTGAGATGGATCCGGATATGCAGGAGCTCCTTATTAAGGTGTTCAGCGACAGCGAGCTTGGAGAGGTATTGGAGGAGATGTTCCTTGACGATACCGTTGACATGATCGAGGAGATGCCTGCATCTCTCGTCAAGAGAATTCTGCGTGTTGCAACACCTGAAAAGAGAAGACAGATCAACGATCTTCTTAGCTATCCTGAGGATTCTGCAGGAAGCATCATGACGGTAGAGTTTGTGGATCTGAAGCAGGATATGACTGTAAAGCAAGCCTTTTCCCATATCCGAAAGATCGCAACAGACAAAGAGACCGTATATACCTGTTACGTAACAGACTCCAGAAGAAGAATTATCGGTATAGTATCGGTAAAGGACCTTCTTCTTAATAAGTACGAGACTACCATCGGGGAGATAATGGATCCCGACGTTATCTACGTGCATACCCACGATGACAAGGAACAGGTGGCTAAGACCATCGACAAATACGACTTCCTTGCAATCCCCGTTGTAGATAACGAGGACCGTCTTGTAGGTATCATCACTATCGACGACGCGATCGACGTACTGACCGAGGAGATAGAAGAAGATATCTCGATCATGGCGGCGGTTACTCCCAGTGACGAGGACTATTTTAAGACCTCTGTCTGGGGACATTCCAAGAACCGTATCCTATGGCTTGTTATACTGCTGCTTTCGTCCACCTTTACAGGTATGATAATCACCAACTACGAGAATCTGATGAACGCCCTCTTGGTATCATTTATTCCTATGATAATGGGTACGGGCGGTAACTCTGGCTCTCAGTCCTCGGCTATGATAGTAAGAGGTCTTGCTACAGACGAGATTAAGCTTAAGGATTTCTTCAGAGTGTTTATGAAGGAGCTCCTTATCGGTATATTTGTGGGTACGGCACTTGCAGTTGTCAATGCGCTGCGTACTTGGATAATGTATCAGCTTATGTATAAGAACGATCCCGCATATGCCGATTATAACATATGGATGGTTTCCCTCGTTGTAGGTCTGACCATTATCGGTGTAGTTGTACTTGCAAAGATATTGGGCGCAGTTCTTCCCATGCTTGCAAAGGTGCTAAAGTTAGACCCCGCAATTATGGCGTCTCCTCTTATTACCACAATAGTGGACGCATGCGCGGTACTGCTTTATTTCAATATTGCGCTTATATTCTTGCCTATATAAAAAGCATCCTTCGGGATGCTTTTTTAAATGAATATGCTATCCCAAATATTAAGCATAAACAATATTTGCATTATTTTGTGATATGTGATATAATAGAAATATGATAAAGAAAATTGTTGTTGCCGTGCTGCTCTCGGTTGCTATGCTTATTCTCAGTATAGCAATAGGACTCGGCGTGATCCATCTGACTGATTTTATATATTATATCGACGTAGAGGTTCTCGATATTCCCGCAAATTCAGGATATTCAAGGGAGGTTATCCTTGATAATTACAATGCGGTCATGGAATATCTTTCTCCTTTTTTTACAGAAGGGTTTCATCTTCCCTCTATGGCGTATTCGGTTCCCGGAGCCATCCACTTTGAAGAATGTAAAGTTATTTTCAATGCTATCTATCTGTGGGGTGCCGTTTCATTTGTTTTCGTATCACTTATGCTATTGTTCTATAAGGACAGATTGACGTTCCGTATAGCAGGGGTGCTTACTTTGGCTTTACCGCTGACTGTGGTTGGAGCAATGGCTGTAAATTTTGATAAAGTGTTCGTTATCTTCCATAAGTTGTTGTTCGATAATATGAACTGGGTCTTTGACCCACGATATGATCCGATAATTACAATATTGCCTGAGAAATTTTTCATGCATTGCGGTATATTTATAGCGCTTTGTGTGGTTCTTGGTGCTGTGATACTCTTTGTAAGGAGAAAAGATGACAAAATATAAACGACTTCAAGGGATAAACTCTCCCGATGATCTTAAAAATATGAAGGAATCCGAGATGCCTCTTCTTGCCAAGGAAATAAGGGAATTCCTCTGTGAAAAGGTAAATATAACAGGCGGACATCTTGCATCTAACTTGGGTGTTGTTGAGATATCTATAGCGATACACCGTAATTTTGATACGCCCAAGGACCACGTTATACTTGACGTTGGACACCAGAGCTATGTCCATAAGCTCCTTACCGGCAGAAAGAATTTTGACGAGCTTCGTACTCCGGGAGGACTTTCGGGATTTACAAAGCGTAGCGAGAGCGTTCACGACTGTTTTGGCGCAGGGCATTCCAGTACCTCGCTGTCTGCGGGTCTTGGCTTTGCAGAGAGCGATGCAAGGCAGGGAAGTGACGCCTATACAGTTGTTGTCCTTGGTGACGGAGCCTTTACAGGTGGTATGATCCACGAGGCTATCAATAACTGTCGCAAGGATCTGAGGCTTATCATAATCATTAATGAAAACGAAATGTCCATATCCCGCAACAAGGGTGGTTTTGCGTCACATCTGTCAAAGATGAGAAGCTCCAAAAGATATTTCAAGGTCAAGGATGTCACCCACGGAGTTCTTGAAAAAATTCCCCTTATCGGTAAGGGTGCTGCAAATTTTATACGCAACACCAAGCAGGCTTTAAAAAATGCTATATATCGCAGTAACTATTTTGAGCATCTGGGGCTATATTATATGGGCCCTGTTGACGGAAACGACTATAGGGCTGTATCCGACGTTATCTCTGTGGCTAAGAGCCTTGAACGCTCAACCGTTATTCATATGGTCACAAAAAAAGGTAAGGGCTATAAGCCGGCCGAAGATATGCCCCAGCATTATCATATGGTACCAAAGGGCGGGGTTAAGCCTGAGGTTGAAGGATTTTCTGTAAATCTCGGAAAAACACTCAGCGATAAGGCAAAAAGTTGTACAGATATTTGCGGTATCACTGCTGCTATGCCTCACGGAACCGGACTTGAAGTGATGAAAAACAACTGCCGAGAGCGTTTTTATGACGTGGGTATTGCGGAGGAACATGCCGCTACCTTTGCGGCAGGTCTTGCCGCTAACGGAATGAAGCCTTATTTTGCTTGCTATTCAAGTTTTCTTCAGAGAGCGTATGATAACATTGTTCACGATATTGCCTTGCAGAACCTGCCCGTTACCCTTTGTGTAGACCGTACAGGCTTAAATGAGGGCGACGGCGCTACACATCACGGCATATTTGACGTGTCTTTTTTGTCTGCAATTCCAAACATGGAAATATATAATCCCGTGACATATGACGGTTTAAAAAAGGCTGTGGATATTGCCTATGACAAGGGCGTTCCGGCGGCGATAAGATATCCTAAAGGATCTGAAAATGCCCTTATAAAGGATGCGTTTTACCCCGAAGGATGTTCTACTGAGCTTTCGGTAAAATGTGACTTTGTCGGTCCTCTGGCCTGTGTAATAATCACATACGGAGACATCGCTACCGAGGCGCTGCGTGCCGAGAAATTGTTCTTGGAAAATGGTGTAAACTGCGGCACTGTCCTTCTGGAAAAGCTCAAGCCCTATGGTGATGTAGCTGAAATTGTTGCAACTATGATACCAAAAGAGTGTAAAACTGTTATTTTTCTTGAGGAGGGTATACGTAACGGTGGAGCGGCGGTCTGTCTTTTTGACAAACTTCGTTCAATATCAGGATTTGAGGACAAGCAATATGTTATCCATGCCATAGATGATGAATTTGTCCTCGGAGAAAAGGGAAAGACACTTCGCCAAAGCGCGGGTCTTACTGCAGAGAATATAGTTAAAAACTATTTAAATTAACAAAAACATCTTTAAATCGTGCATATATATTTTAATTGTGCATTGCAAAATTATTAATATATATGTATAATATTTGTATAATCTATTATTTAAGTATTTTTAATTCGTGAAAGGAAATATATATCATGGCAGAAAAAGAAATTGTAATGAATGGCGCAGGTATTGAGGAAATCGGTTTTCCTATGTGGCCCCAGTTTGCTCCCGAAACAGTTAAGGACGTAACAGAGCCCATCATCAACGGTAAGGTTAACTACTGGACCGGTAAGAAGGGTATGGAGTTTGAGGAGCAGTTCAGAGAATGGGCAGGCGCTACTATGGCTGTTTCCTGTACCAACGGTACTGCAGCTCTCCACATTGGTATCTCCGCACTTGGTATAGGCCCCGGTGACGAGGTTATCGTTCCTTCTTATTCCTTTATCGCATCCTCCTTTGCAGTAGTTCAGGCAGGTGCTATTCCCGTGTTCGCTGACGTAACAGAGGATCATACTATCGATCCCGCTTCTATCGAGAAGCTTATTACCAAGAGAACAAAGGGTATCGTTGTTGTTCACCTTTACGGTGTAGTGGCAGATATGGGCCCCATCCTCGAGATCGCTAAGAAGAACAACCTCTATGTAATCGAAGACGTTGCTCAGTGTATCGGCGGTGAGTACAACGGTAAGAAGGCAGGTACCATCGGTGACGTTGGTTGCTTCTCCTTCTGTCAGTCCAAGCACTTTACTACAGGTGGTGAGGGCGGTATGGTTCTTACCATGGACGAGGATATCGGTTGGGAATGCCGTTCCTTCCGTGACCACGGTTACGACGTTCGTCAGAGAATGAACATGCTCGCTCTTGAGGAAAAGCTTCCTTACATTCACAGAAGAGTTGGCTTTAACTACCGTATGACCGAGATCCAGTCTATCATCGGTATCAACGAGATGAAGCGTTTTGACAACTGGAACCTTGCAAGAAGATTTGAGTATGCTGCAATGTACGACAAGGCGTTTGAAGGTCTCAAGGGCGTAAAGAAGCTTCCCGTAAACACCGAGGAGCGTAAGAACTCTTACTGGTGGTATCCTATGGTTCTTGACCTCGATGCACTTGACTGTGATGCTCCCGCTATTATCAAGGAGCTCGGCGCTATGAAGATTCCTTGCTACGGTATTCAGTGGCCTGAAGCATACCTCGAAAAGGCATATAGCGAAAACATCGGTTTCGGTTCTGTAAACTTCCCCTTCAACTCTACAGAGTACACCGATCCCGCAAGCGTAAACTACAAGGCGGCTAACTGTCCTGTAGCTCACGAGCTTCGTTCCAAGACAGTATGTCTCTTCCTGCATCCCTCTTGGGAGCCTATCCACATTGAGAAGTGTATCGAAGGCTTCAAGGCAGCACTTGCAAAACATTACAAGTAATGTTTTGTGATGCAGAATGCAGAGTGCAGAATGCAGAATTAATGTAATTTTTCCTGCGGAAAAATAATTTTATATAGTAATTTAAGGCTGTAGTAATTTAATATTTCTACAGCCTTATCTTAATAACGAGGTATATTATGAGAAAAATAAAATGGGGCGTAATTGGTGCAGGCGGTATTGCTGACAGACGTACTCTTCCCGGCATGATGCTTGCCGAGAACGCTGAGCTTGTTGCGGTAATGGAAATAAATATGGAGCTTGCTGAGAAGCTCCGCGAAAAGTATAATGCAAAGGTTGCATACGACAATTACCAGGATCTTCTTGCAAACGAGGAGATAGAGGCTGTATATATCGCTTCTCCCGTTGTTTGCCACAAGGAGCAGGCTATTGCTGCAGCTAAAGCCGGCAAGCATATTCTTCTTGAGAAGCCTGCAGCAATGACCATCGAGGATGGTGAGGACATCCTTAATGCTGCTAAGGAAGCCGGTGTTCTTATAGCTTCCGGCTTTATGATGAGATACCACGGTTATCATCAGAAGGTTAAGGAAATGATCGCAAACGGCGATATCGGTAATATCGTTTCTGCACGTGGTCAGCTTACCTGTTGGTATCCCGAGATCGAGGGTGCATGGAGACAGGATAAGAGTAAGTCCGGCGGCGGTGCGCTTATGGATATGGGTGTTCACTGTATCGACCTTATCGAGTATATAACAGGTGCTAAAACAGTTGAGACTTGTGGCTTTAACTCCACACGTACCTTCTCTTATAACGTAGACGACTCATCCAATATCCTTATCAGACTTGATAACGGCGCAGTTGCTTACGTTGACAGCCATTTCAATATTCCTGACGAAGCGGCGTTCTGCCGTCTTGAGTTCTACGGAACCAAGGGCTCTATCCTTTGCGAGGGTACTGTAAGCCAGATCGAGGCAGGTGAGGTCAAGGCTGTTATCTCCGGCGCGGACGAAGGTTATAACGCGGCTCAGAACAGAACTACCGACGGTGCTTTCAAGGTTGAGGCGGAGCTCGGTAATATGTACACCAAGGAGATCGAGTCCTTTGGTAATTCTATCATTAACGGTACAGCTCTTACAGTTCCGCTGGAAGATGCTATCCATGTTCAGAAGGTTGCTATGGCAGCTTACACTTCTACAGAAACAAAGGCGTTTGTCTCTGTTGAGTAATTTAGAGGATGAAAATAGTGTCGTTATGACACTATTTTCGTCTGTAAATATATAAATGGTGAAATTATGAGACTGGTTAAAGATTATTTGATGCCCTGTCCTAAGGCTATAGAGCAGAAGGACGGGGAAGTAAAGATTAACGGTATCAAGGTTACAGGCTTTAGCTGTGACTGTGATATTTACAAGACAGCGATGGAATACCTCTCTGTATTCGGCGATGGAGATTATACTGTTGAGATCGAAAAAACAGAGGTCTGCGATAGCAAAAAAGAAAGCTATGTTCTTGATATCGCCCCCGACAAGGCTACTATCAAGGCAAATGACGGTGCAGGCATATTCTATGCCGTTGTTACCTTAAAGGCTTTGTACGCCGACAATACGCTGCCTTTGGTACATATTGAAGACTGGCCTGACTTCTATGACAGAGGTCTGCTTCTTGAAAACCGCTACGGTTCTGACTTTATGACCTTAGAGGACTATAAGAAGGCTATAGATTATTTAGCTGAGATGAAATATAATCAGCTCACTATCGGTGTTTACGGCTGCTGGTGCGTTCAGTACGATATGAGACTCTCCGAGTTTTTGTATCTGCCCCTTGAGTGTCATCCTGAGCTTAAGACTCTCCGTGATATAAGATATTATTCGCCCAAGAAGGGTGAGCTTGTCGAGCGTGAGGATCTTCTTCCCACAATGTACGTTGAGGATTATTTCAACGACCTTATCAAGTACGCAAAGTCAAGAAATATCACAATCAAGCCCCTGTTTAACAGCTTTGGTCACAATACCCTTATCCCCAGACTTCATCCCGAGCTTTCTGCAAAGGATGAGGACGGCAACCCCACAAAGCACGGCTTCTGTGTTTCTGATGAGGCAGTATTTGAGTATATGTTCGCTATCTATGACGAGATCATAGAAAAGTATATGAAGCCCAACGGTCTTGATGCTATCGAGATCGGTCTTGACGAGGTATATGCTTGGCACGGTGAGGACCTTGACGATATATACGGCAAGTTTGAGCCCTACTGCCGCTGTGAAAAGTGCCGCAGTATGGATAAAAAAGAGCTTATGATGAAGTTCATTATCCGTGTTACAAAGTACTTGAAGTCCAAGGGTATGAAGCACGTATATATCTATCATGATATGCTCTTTGAGATATTCGATATAGTAAATGACGACCTTGTTCAGCAGCTCAAGGATGAGGATATCTACGACGTGGTTGTTCTTGACTGGTGGAGCTACACCAAGGAAGAGGATCTCTTCCAGAAGCGTGAGATAAACGGTCTCTTCCGTTCTATCGCAAAGCCCTTTACAGGCTATTATCATTGGGTAGTTCCTATGGAGTACAACAATAACATCTATGCTCACGCCAAGCTTGCAAAGAAGCACGGCTATGAGGGTATCGAGTCCTATTCATCTTTTGAGTATTGCTTTGACAGACCCTTCTTCTATCAGGCAGAGCTTTGCTGGAACGTAGATACTGTAGACGATTATGACGCATTCCTCGCCCGTTATGCGGCTACCCGTTTTCCTGAAAGAACAGAGGAAGCGAAGAATGCTCTTGATATAATGGCTACTCTTACCGTAAACGATACCGAGGTTAACTTAATGAACAGCCTTGAGTATTATTGGTTTACATACGTTACACCTGACGAAGAGTATCCCCGTAACTTCCCCGGTGGTGCATACAAGAAGATCTATGCCGAGAAGAATAAGTATATAGCATATTTCAATTCCACAATTGAGAAGGCTGAGGCGGCTATGGACTTCTTTGGCTCATACGATAATTATTTCGGTAAGGTGTGGTATGCTATAGCTAAGCACTATTACACTTATGCTACCGAATATAAGAGGATGGTAGACCTTTCTGACGGCTACAATGACGGTACTGTCAGCCGTAACAAGGTCATCGAGGAACTTGAAGATATCATCAAGCTTCACGAGGACTTTATGTCTACCGTTGAGGATACACGTATTGAAGCAAACTCTTACGTATATCTTCGTAACCATTCTATCATGCGTCAGGCATTCATTGATATTCTTGAGCATTTCAAGACAGCAAATGAGCCTAAGCTTGACCTCTGTGACCTTCGCTACTGTTTGAGCGAAGCTTTTAAGAATCTGAGATAAGGAGAATATAAATATGCTTTGCGGTGCTTATGAATTACAGATAACTCCCCCTATCGGCACAACTCTTCCCGGATATTTTCAGTTCAGATATGCTGACGATGTTCTCGACGAGCTCTATGCTAAGGCGGTGATCTTTGATAACGGTGAGGTTGTTACAGGCTTTGTAGCTCTTGACATCCTTCACGTAAACGCACTTATGACAAAATTGGTACGCGATCGTTTTGAGGAACTTACAGGCGTCAAGGGAACCAATCTTATGGTTACGGGTACTCATACCCATACAGGACAGCCTATGGAGCATAACGACGAGTTCAGTATCGTTGACGACGAGCAGATCCGCATTACCTGTCACAAGGCTGCTGATTGCGCTTATATTGCATACAAGCATAGAAAGGAATGTCACATCGGCTACGGCAGAGGTGAGGAGCACGAGCTCGCCTTTAACCGTCGTTTCTGGCAGACCGACGGTCAGGCTCATACATGGCCGGGTATATGCAATCCTGCTAATGTAAAGGAAGCAGGCCCCGTTGATCCCGAGTTTAACGTTATCAGAATAGACGATGTTGATTGCAATACCATTGCGGTTATTACCTGCTTTGCAAACCATCTTGATATGATCGGCGGTACTGCATTCTCCGCTGACTATCCCGGTGAGCTTTCCCGTTGCATAAAGAAGGAGCTGGGAGAGGAGGTAATCTCTCTGTTCTTGAACGGCTTCTGCGGTGATATCACCCATATCGACTACCGTGGAGGACACGTTTTCGGTAAAAACGGTCACATCAAGTGCGGACGTATACTTGCGGCAGACGTTTTAGGTGTTTATAAGAACATTCTTTGCGAGGACGTAAAGAAGCTTGCAGTTGCTTCAAAGGTAAAGGTAATTGACCGCCGTCAGCCTACAGACGAGCAGTATGAGTGGGGTAAGGCGTACCTTGCGGGCGATATCAAGAAGCTTGAGGTACAGGAAGAGGACGGATTTGAAAAGCCTTCTACCGGTGACAACGACCTTATGGAGCGCTCTTATGCCAAGTGTATGGTAAACCTGCGTGAGAATCCTATCCTCAATGAGAACGTTGAGCTTCAGGTCATCCGTGTGGGTGATATTGTCTTCAACGGTGCTCCCGGTGAGATGTTTGCTGAGCTTAACTTTGATATCAAGAACGGTTCCGCTTTTGATAAAAACGTTAACGTTGAGCTTGCTAACGGCTGCTACGGATATATTGCTCCCAAGCACGCTTTTGCGGAAGGCGGCTATGAGGTAACTCTTGACCGTTACGTAAATATGTCCGAGGATACAGGCCATATAATGGTAGATACCATTCTTGAATTACAGAAGGAAGTTTAAAAATCAGTCTTTTGACTGTTTAGAGGTAAAACAATGAACAAAGGTAAAGTAAGAGCCCTTTTACCTATAGGCGTATTTCTGGTGCTTTATTTAGGGCTTGGAATTTTATTTGAATACATATTAAAGATCCCGATGGGATTCTATAATATTCCGATAGTAGTTGCGTTTCTTGTAGCGCTTTTGGTAGCTTGCTTACAGAACAAGCTTATTAAGTTTGATCAAAAGCTTGTTATAATGGGTCAGGGTGTTGGTGATAAGAATATTATCACCATGCTCCTGATATTCCTTGAGGCTGGTATATTTGTCGGTGTGGTTGGCAGAGCTTCTGCAGAGAGCGTTGCTTACTTTATGCTGTCTGTTATCCCGCCCCAGAACGCCGTTGTGGTACTGTTTATGGTAGCCTGCTTCGTATCCCTTGCTATGGGTACGTCTGTTGGTACAATAACACTTATCACACCTATAGCTGTTGCCGTTGCGAATGCATCCGGATTTGACCTTGCACTTTGTGTTGCTACGGTAGTTGGCGGTTCTATGTTCGGTGATAACCTTTCATTTATTTCGGATACAACCATTGCTGCGTGTAACGGTCAGGGATGTCATATGAGAGATAAGTTTAAAGAGAACTTCCTCATAGCGCTTCCTGCAGCTGCGGTTTCTCTTATAATCATACTTGTAATGTCCTTCAATACCGAGATAAGCGGTGAGATCGCACATGATTATAACCTTATACAGATCATTCCTTACGTGCTCGTTCTTATCGGCGGTATAATCGGTATCAATGTGTTCCTGGTACTTATGATAGGTATAGTATCCGGTTCTGTTATTATGCTCGCAACCGGTTCTCTTACATTTACCGAGCTTTTAGGTAACATGGGCTCCGGAGCGTCGGGTATGTTTGAGACTATCGTTGTTACTATCCTTGTTGCTTCAATATGCGCACTTATCCGTGAGTTTGGCGGCTTTGATGCATTGCTCTACGGAATAAAGAAGGTATTTAAGGGAAAAAAGGGTGGTCAGTTAGGTAT
Organism: Eubacteriales bacterium; assembly: GCA_045133915.1. Classification (GTDB taxonomy): domain Bacteria; phylum Bacillota; class Clostridia; order Oscillospirales; family CAG-272; genus RGIG7300. The sequence continues at coordinate 29,180 of JBGUUX010000062.1, forward strand.
GGGACTGTTGGTTGGTATACTTGATATTGCTACAGCTAACAATACCGTCGCTATCGTTATGGCTAATCCTATTGCACGAGATATTGCTGAAAACTACGGAATAAATAACAAAAAGGCAGCATCTATTCTTGATACATTCTCATGTATCTTCCAGGCGATACTTCCTTACGGTGCACAGATGCTCGTAGCGCTTTCTGCTGTTTCTGAGCTTGGAGGCCAGCTCTCTGCATTTGATATTATCCCGCTTTTATTCTACCCCTATCTCTTGCTTGTAAGTTCACTTATATTCATCTTTATTATTCCCTCCAAGGAGAGAAAATAATGTATACCAAGCATAAGTATATCTCTGATACTTATAAAGGGTTTGGGTACATACAGTATCTGCCTAAGGACTATAACGAAAAAGAAAAATACCCCTTGGTGCTTTTTCTTCACGGAGCAGGAGAGCGTGGCGATGATCTTGATCTGCTTGCAAAGCACGGATATATGAAATACCATGTTGAGCAAGGACGCGAATATCCCTTTATATTTATTTCCCCTCAGTGCCCTGAGGGGAAATATTGGGGAAATTACGTAGAGTCTCTTCACAAGTTTCTTGATTATATATGTAATAGTCTGCCTATTGATGAGAAACGTATTTATCTTACGGGAATCAGTATGGGTGGAACCGGTACTTACCTTATGGCACAGGCTGAGCCTGAACGCTTTGCTGCTATAGCTCCTATATGCGGCAGCGGTATTAACTGGTACGGCGGTATACTAAAAGATCTCCCTTGCCGTATTTATCACGGTGACTGTGATCCTTCGGTTGACGTTCACGACAGCCTGTCAATGGCAAGCGCTATCAACCGTAACGGCGGCAGGGCAGAGCTTACAATATATTCCGGTGTAACTCATAACTGTTGGGATATAGTATATTCTGCCACCGAACTTGAAGAATGGTTCTTAAAGCATTAACAATTAGTTGATGAATAGTTTTTATTCGACGTGTAAAATATAATCATAATATATTGTAACATCTTCGGAGGAATATTATGGCAAGCATCCTTATCAGCCCTTCTAAGTACGTTCAGGGCGCAGGTGAATTAAAAAAATTAGGTGAGTACGTTTCCAAGCTTGGTAAGAACGCTCTCGCTCTTATCAGCGAGTCCGGTTACAAGCGTGTTGGCAAGGATATCGAAAATAGCTTTGATACAACAAGTATTGGTTTTGACTTCTTCAACGGTGAGTGCTCTATGACTGAGATCGAGAGACTTAAGAAGATAGTTGCAGAAAAGGGTAGTGACGTTATCATCGGTATCGGTGGCGGTAAGATACTTGACACCGCAAAGGCTGTAGCTTATTTCTGTGAGCTTCCCGTGGTTATCGTTCCTACCATCGCATCCACAGACGCTCCTTGCAGCGCACTGTCCGTAATCTACACAGACGAAGGCGTATTTGAAAAGTACCTCTTCTTACCCGCTAACCCCAACCTTGTTCTTATGGATACCGATGTTATTGCTAAGTCTCCCGCAAGACTTACAGTATCCGGTATGGGTGATGCTCTTGCAACCTGGTTTGAGGCAAGAGCTACCGCAGCTTCTAACTCCGGTACATGTGCAGGCGGTACAGTTACCAATGCAGCTCTCGCTCTTGCTGAGCTCTGCTACAACACACTTATCGATAACGGCATTGATGCAAAGCTTGCTCTTGAGAGAAACGTTTGCACCCCTGCAGTTAACAAGGTTATCGAGGCTAACACTCTTCTTTCCGGTATCGGTTTTGAAAGCGGCGGCCTTGCAGGCGCTCACGCTATTCACAACGGCTTTACCGTTCTTCCTGAGTGTCATCACATGTACCACGGTGAGAAGGTAGCGTTTGGTACCATTACTCAGCTCGTTATGGAGAATGCTGAAGAGCTTGAAGAGGTTATCCTTTTCTGTATCGAAGCAGGCCTTCCTGTTACACTCCGTGAGCTCGGTATCGAGGAGGTTACTCCCGAAAAGATCAGAGCGGTTGCAGAGGCAGCGTCCGTTGAAGGTGAGACTATTCACAACATGCCCTTTACCGTTACTGCAGACAGCGTTTATGCGGCTATTATGGCAGCAGATGCTCTCGGTAACTACTATCTCGGTTAATTAACTAAAATGATAAAATCCCCTCATTCGAGGGGATTTTTTGTTAGTTATCATATTCTATATTGATAATACCGGTGTCATTTGTAATATTAACTACCCTGGCTCCGGTACCTACTGTGTTTGTCGTGCCGTTATTGGTCGTTGTTACGGTGTATAACGATCTTGATTCCAGTTCACCGTTTATCGCACCTGTCACATTTGTAATGTTAAGCTGATTGAAGAGTAGGGAATCGAAGTTAACAATTCCTATATCCGAATTGATGCTTATATTGTCTGCATAGACACTCTCAACGTTTATAAGTGCATCGAGAGTAGTCAGAGTTACGTTAGCAGCACAGTGTATATCCTCTACCGATATTGCGGCGTTCGTTGTGTTGCATGTGAGGGAATCAAGAGTGAGATCTTCAACCGATACCGCGCTGTGTTCCGATTCGATGATGACCTCGGGAGAGAACTTGATCGGTACAAATATCTCAACAGGAAGGTTGTTCAAGTGATTGTAGGTATTTACGCCTTCTATGGTTATAATGCCGTTATCGTTGAGTATATTTATATCGCCGGCGTTGGGATTAGTGTACTTTATGCTAATATCATCTTTGTTGGTCGGTTTAAGTGATATCGCAAAGCCTTCAAGGTATATATTGAGCCTCTGTATCTCTCCCTCAATATCTGTGGACTCTATGATCTCGTTGGACAGATGATGTTTTATTATATTGTTATCCATGAACTCTGCAATTTTATCAAAAATACCGTCAGAGTTTTTGATTATCTGTGTTGCGCCGCTTGCTACTCCTGCAACGGTAATTGATATACCGAGACAGAGCAGAACCGCTGCGGTTATCCAAAGACCTATATATTTTTTCATTATATTACCTCCTTATAGCTTCTTTTGTACGTCTTATGCCAAATTTGATATATGAGGCGACAGGTATTGTTGCAAGGAACAAAGCTATCAGTATTAACGTAACGCCTATAAATATTAAGAATGCAGGAATACCTAAAGTTGCTATGCATACAAACGCTGCTATAAGGCAACCAACGGCTGAAGCGGCAAAGCAAACGGTGAGGATAATATCCCATACCAAAGCAAAATATAATGCTACAAGCGCTACGATGAGCATAACGTTGATAACGGTTCTTTTTTTATTTGGGGTTGTGACTGTGGAGGTATAGTTGCCCTCTGCACGTACCGAGTCTACGATCTCATCTATACTGCCCACTGCGGCAACCGCCTCTTCCTCGTTCATTCCCGCATCTATACGGTCAGATATCATCTCGTTGTAATAAGCTATAGTTCTTTCAAGCTCGTCATTGGGGAGAAAAGAGAGCGATTTTTTTAATCCATCTAAAAAGCTTTTCTTATCCATTTTGCACCTCCACAGAGTTTTCTTTGATAAAGTTATATATTTTGGTCATCTCCCGCCACTCTTCGGGAAATTCGCGGAGGTGTTTTCGTCCTCCGTCGGTTATGGTGTAGTATTTTCTCAGCCTACCGTTATATTCCTCAGAGTATACCGTCAGCAGCTTTGCACTCTCGAGACGCTTCAAAATAGGGTAGAGCGTTGATTCAGATATCTCAACACACTCAGATACGTCTCGTATAAGCGCATATCCGTAAGAATCTCCTTTGGAGAGAAGGCTTAATACACATATTTCAATAAATCCTCTTTTAAGCTGAATATCCATACTGATACCTCCTTTTGTAATATATTATACAACGCATAGTATTATATGTCAACTGATATCTTGAAATTTTAATATTTTGGTGATATTATATAATGTAACGAAATTTGGAGGTAATTATGCCTAAATTTGAATTGACCAATATGGTTATGGTAGAGGATAAGAGCACCGGACGTATACTTGTCCAGGAAAGGATCAAATACTGGAAGGGTGTAACTTTTCCCGGTGGACACGTTGAGCCCGGCGAGAGCTTTGTAGATTCTGCCGTACGCGAGATAAAAGAAGAGACCGGACTTGACATTAGTAATCTTGAATCCTGCGGTGTTATACATTGGTGTAACAAGGATACAGATGACAGATATATAGTATTCTGCTACAGAACGTGTGAGTATTCGGGTGAGCTTTTAGATGCTACCGACGAGGGCAGGGTATTTTGGGCTACTCCCGAAGAGGTATCAAAAATGCCTCAGGCTGAGAACTTTGATAAATATATGCCTATATTCTTAAATCCCGTAAACGAGGCGTTTGGACCTTGGAGAGAGGGAGAAGATATGGAGATATTTTATAAATAGGAGATTTTAAGATGCCATGTGCGATGATGCACCTAGTATGTGCTAAATTATATGATCCAAACGCTGACGTTGCTTTTTATATCGGTAATGAAGCGCCCGATTGTATGGATATACGTGAGATAAAGGATAAGAGTCATTTAAGAATATATAAGGGTGAAGAAAGGGAAGCAAAACTAACCGAGTTTGCCAAAACTCTCGACCTTAATAATCCCTACGAGCTTGGTGTACTTTTACACCTCTACGTTGATATGCTGTGGGATAGGGGACCAATGGCGGAGCATAAGCGTAATTATAAAGGTGAATGCTGGTTCCGTGACTACCGTTGGCAAATAAGACTTATAGGTACACATATATATAAGAACGTAGAATGGTCTAAAGATATCTGGGTAGAAATGTGTGAGGTAGACGAGAGTAAATATAACTCGATCGAGCTTTTTCCCGCTGAAAAGATAAAAAGTTATCTGGTTTTCAACCGTGACCGAGACCGTTCGCTTGAGACTACACCCTCTCCTGATTTTCCGCCGGAGCTTGTGGATAAGTTCTGTGTTGATGCGGTTGCCAAATTCACCGATTATCTGAATAGTATGTGAAGACGGGTGGAAATATATGTGAAAGTGCTTGTATCATCGATATAACCGTGATAAGATATAAGTAGATAAATAGATTCAGAAAGGCGATATATATGCTTGAATTAAAAGGTATTGTAAAAAACTATATATCAGGTGACGAAACTGTTGCGGCACTTAAGGGTATCGACCTTGAGTTCAGACGTAATGATTTTGTTTCCATACTTGGTCCTTCGGGCTGCGGTAAGACCACGCTTCTTAATATTATCGGTGGTCTTGACCAGTATACAGAGGGCGATCTTGTTATTGACGGTGTTTCTACTAAGGATTACCGTGACCGTAACTGGGATAGCTACCGTAATCATAAGATAGGCTTTGTTTTCCAGAGCTACAATCTTATCCCGCATCAGACCGTGCTTTCTAACGTAGAGCTTGCTCTTACTCTGTCAGGTGTATCAAAGTCTGAGAGAAGAAGAAGGGCAAAGGAAGCTCTTTGTAAAGTAGGTCTTGGAGATCAGTTGAAGAAGCGTCCTAATCAGATGTCAGGCGGACAGATGCAGAGAGTTGCCATAGCACGTGCCCTTGTAAACGATCCTGATATTATCCTTGCAGATGAACCTACAGGCGCTCTTGACACAGAGACAAGTAAGCAGGTTATGGATATCTTAAAGGAGATATCAAATGAGCGTCTTATCATTATGGTTACCCATAACCCCGAGATAGCTGAGGCGTATTCCACGCGTATCATACGTATGCTTGACGGTAGAATAACCTCTGACTCTATGCCTTTAAGCGAGGATGAGAAGGCTTCTCTTGTGAGAAACGAAAAGCCTAAAAAGGAAAAGATGCCTTCGATGTCTTTATTTACCTCCTTTATGCTCTCCTTAAAGAATCTCTTTACCAAGAAGGGAAGAACTATTCTTACATCCTTTGCAGGATCTATAGGTATTATAGGTATTGCGCTGATACTTTCGGTTTCCCAGGGTACGACGGCGTATATCGATTCAATACAGGAAGAGACACTGTCATCTTATCCTCTTACCCTTGAGGCCAGCACCATGGAGCTTGGTACTATTATGGAGACCTTTATGAACGTTTCCGCCGAGGCATCAGAGCACGAAAAGGATAAGGTCTATAAAAAAGAAGCTGTTGTTGATATCGTAAACGCTATGAACAACATGGAAGAGACCGAAAACGATCTTAAGAGCTTTAACGAGCATCTTCTTTCTGAGATGGATAAGGAAGACAGCGACCTTGGCAATGCAATCAACGGTATTCAGTATTCCTATGATCTTGAGATGCTTATCTATACCAAGAATGTCGAGGGGGATATCATTCACGCCGATACTGAGGAGTTTATGGGAAGGATCATGAGCGAGTATATCGGTATGGACGTATCCGCCATGGAGTCGATGATGGGTAACAATCCCATGGCTTCTATGACTATGACTTCTCCTAAGCTCTGGCAGGAGCTTCTTCCCGGTAAGGACGGCGCACCTGTAAACGAGATCCTTGAAAAGCAGTATGACCTCGTATACGGTACCTGGCCTAACGATTATAATGAGATAGTTATTGTTCTTGATGAAAATCACGAGCTTGACGACGTTACACTTTATGCTCTCGGTCTTATTCCTCAAGAGCGTATCGATAAGATGATCGATGCAACAATGAAGGGCGAGCATATAGAGAATATTTCTCAGAGCTGGAGCTACGAGGAGATATGCGAGCGTGAATACAGAACTATCCTTAACTCGTCTTGTTACGTATATGATGAACTTACCGGTACTTATACCGACCTCAGAGATACCGATGCGGGTTTGAGATACCTTTATGACAGCGGTGTTACACTTAAGGTTTCGGGTATTATAAGACCCAGCGAAGACAGTTCAGCTCCTATGTTGACAGGTTCTATAGGTTATACCAAGGCTCTTACCGAGTACGTTATAACAGAGGCTAAGGATTCTCCCGTTATTGAAGCTCAACTTGATTCTGCTGATACCGATGTCCTTACAGGTCTGCCTTTCAAGCCCGAAAACGGGGAAATGACCGATTCTGAGAAAAAAGAGGATCTCCGTGCTTATATAGATTCTCTTGACCCTGCGCAAAAGGCAAAGACATATATAGCTATCAAGTCTATTCCTGAGCCTGATTACGTGCAGACACAGATCGATAACACACTTGCAGCAATGAGCCGTGAGGATATTGAAGCTCAGCTTGTCGAGGGAATGGGCTCTCAGATGAGTGTTTCAAAGGATGAAATAACCGACTATCTTGCTTCTATGACCGATGAGGAGCTTGACGAGATGTTCAGTAAGCTTATGGCAGAGCAGATAAAAATTCAGTATGCCAAAGGCGTGGCTGAACAGATGGCACAAATGCCGCCTGAGCAGCTTCTTATGGGATTGGCTTCTGAGCTTGAGACCTTTACCGACGAGCAGTACAGCAGATACTATGATGAGATAATGACATTCTCTGATTCCACCTATGAAGATAACCTTATAAAGCTCGGTTATCTTGATCTGGAGAGACCTTCTGCTGTCAACATCTTTGCTTCCTCTTTTGAGAACAAGGATGTAATAACCGCTTCTTTTAAGGATTACAACGCTTCTGGAGACGAGATACACGAGATCAAGTATACCGACTACATTGGAATCATGATGAATTCGGTAACGCTCATTATTGATGCTATTACCTACGTGCTTATTGCCTTTGTTGCAATATCCCTTATCGTTTCTTCTATTATGATAGGTGTTATCACCCTTATATCCGTTCAGGAGAGAACTAAGGAGATAGGTATACTCAGAGCGATCGGCGCATCAAAGCGTAACGTTTCACGTATGTTCAATGCAGAGACCATGATCGTGGGATTTACTTCAGGTATGTTTGGTGTCGTTATAACGGCGCTTCTGTGCATACCTATCAACGCCATACTTTACGCCCTTACCGACATCCCAAATCTTAAGGCATTCCTGCCTCTGCCTGCGGCGGTAATACTTGTTGTTATAAGTGTTCTTTTAACGCTTATCTCAGGTATTATACCCTCCAGAAGTGCGGCAAAGAAAGACCCTGTAGTTGCTTTGAGAACAGAATAATTATTATATAAAAAATTGAGGATGCTTATGCATCCTCAATTTAATATATCTTCTATCAATGTTGTAAGTCTGTCTTTAGTAAGCATACCTGCCTGACAGTAATAGAGTTTACCTTCTGAGTCTATGATTCCGGTGGTGGGGAATGAACCTACCCCGTAAGCATAGGCAGCAGACAGATCGGTGTCAAAATAAACAGGGAAGGTGTAACCCATTTTTTCTATATAAGCTTTTGCTTCGGGGATGGTGTCGTTACCTCCGCCGTTGACGTCGATCATCATAAAGTTGACTCTATCGCCGTATTCCTTGTATACCTCTTCAAAATCGGGCATCTCCTCAAGACAGTAGGGGCACCAGGTGGTCCAGTAGTTGAATATAACGGGCTTACCTTCGGTTAATTTATTTGACAGAGATACTTTGTTGTTGTTATAATCATATACGGTGAAGTCGGAAAAGTCAGGAGACTGTGCGTTATCTTTTGATACGCAAGAGCAGAAGCTCAGCACCAGTATAAACGTAATTATGATCAAAAATACTTTCTTCATGTTATCATATCCTTATCGATATTTCACCGCTGTCAAGGGCGGTGATTTTTTTATTTTCATCCTCAACTATAAGACGGAATTCATCGTCTATTGAAAGCGCTTTTGCGTTATAAGAGCCATTACCGTTTATTACCTTGATGTTTTTACCCATAACTATATTCTTAGCTTTGTAATAGGACAAAAACTTTTTTTCTTCAAGGTCTTTGTAATAATAGGAAAATCTTTCTACGATAGTTTTGGCAAGTCTATCTCTTATATCAACAGGAGTGTCGAAAACAGCCCCCGCTATGTCTTTGATATCACCGTGAAAACCTTCTGTCGGTGCATATATATTAATACCTATACCGAGTATGGCATAGTCTAAGCAACAACCGTTATATCCCGCTTCTGTGAGGATACCGCAGACCTTTCTTTGGTCTATAAATAGATCGTTGACCCATTTGATTCCTACGTTTTTGCCGCTTATTTCTTCAATCACCTCTGATACGGCAACTGCCGCGGCTGTTGTGATATAAAGAGTCTTTTCGGGGGATAGCTTTGGTCTTAAGACAATGCTCATATACAGACCGCTCGTATCGGGAGAATGAAATGTTCGTCCCATACGGCCGTATCCGCCTGTCTGTCTGTCGGCTATGATAACGGTAAACTCGTTAGCTCCGCTTTTTGCCAGTTCCTTTGCATATTTGTTTGTTGATTCTGTTTCTGTTAAATAAACGTATTCCATAAGGTTAGTATATCATTTTTTTCAACTATAGTCAATATTACTTGTAAAAGGTTGAATGTTGTGCTATAATGAAGTATAAAAATTTCGGAGGACGTTATGTTAGAGATCGGATTGAAAAATACAAAAGAAGTTATATGTGATGAAAACAATACCGCATCTGCGGTTGGAAGCGGAAGCCTGAGAGTTTTTTCCACTCCTGCGCTTCTTACACTTATGGAGCTTTGCGCCGCCGAGTGTGTTCTGCCTCATCTTGAGGACGGTCAGTCTACCGTTGGCACCAAGGTTGAGCTCAAACACGTTGCGGCAACTCCCGTAGGTATGACTGTTAAGTGTGAGTGTACTCTTACCGAGATCGACCGCAGAAGATTGGTGTTTGATATCAAGGCGTATGACGAAAGAGAGCTCGTAGGTGAGTGTATTCACGAGAGATTTATCGTTAATAACGATAAGTTCCTTGATAAGTGCTATTCTAAATAAAATTAAGGGACTTCGATTATGAAGTCCCTTCAGACTGTCGAGAAACCCACGCATCGGTTAAGCCAAGCGTGGGTTGATTTCGTATATATTGAAAAATAAGGCTAAAAGTGTAGA
>JBGUUX010000063.1:0-12408 GCA_045133915.1 Eubacteriales bacterium
GGGCGGTATCACCTTGAACAGTGACGGCTCGGGACAGTCTTATATTTTAATGAGTGAACCCGATTCTGTACTTTATCTCGGCGGTAATCTTAACAGTACTTCTTACAGCGGATGCAGTATAAGTAACGGTAAGGTTATACTTAACGGCAAGGCACTGCAGACTGTAAGCTACCTTGCAACTCCAACTCTGATACTTGAGAATACTTCTGTTGAGGGAGTAAAGTTCAATTACGGTCCCAGGGTAACGAGGCTCTTTGATCATAAAGGTAATAAGTTTACTTTAGGATACGGTTGCAGTTTCGTTGACTACGACGGCGACGGTATACTTGACCACCTTGACCCCGAACCTACGGTGGGTCCCAACACACTCCCCGAGCTTAGCGTGGATAATTATGTCGTTACTATCACTGCAGCCTCCAATATCAAGGATATCAGATATGCTTTGGGTGAATACACCAAGGGCTCCGAGATCAAGGCGGCAGCGGGTAACGTTGCTATCAATAATGCCTTAGTGGTAAAATACACTCTTGATGGCAATTTTGTATATGAAATGCCTACAGGCGGTGTATACACCTTCTGGGTGAGAACTACAGACGGCAAGGAATACTTTCTCCGTGCGGATATGACCCACTTTACACCTACCGTAACAATGAATGGCGTTAAGATAACAATACACGATCTCTATGACGTCAAGGACTTTTATATCGCCAAGGGCGAATATCAGACCTATCGTGAGATCAAGGATAACGGATATATATTCAGTGCTACCGCCGCAAAGATCGCAGGCAAGCACGACTATACCCATACCGTATACGAACCCGGGGTTCATACTATCCTTATTCGCTATAACGACGGAAGTGTGGCGCTCTTCCACGAAAGCTTGACGGTAGACGAGCCTACCTTTGATATAAACGGCTTACAGCTTACGGTAGGCAATATTCCGGACGTCAAGGTCATCAGAGCTGCATACGGCGAGTGGAATACTACCGGTGAGGTCAAGGCGGCAGAGGGTGCGCGTAACTTCTCTGCAAAGACCGCCATCAAGGGCGCAGAGGAATACAAGGTTCAGTACAGACAGGAGGGAAGGGTGACCGTTATAGTCGAATATAACAACGGCTATATCAAGGTCTTCCACTACGACGTACAGCAGAAGAAGCCTACGGTAGAGCAGGACGGTAACACCGTGACATTCGGTGAGCTTGAGGGACTTAACGTTCTTCGTTATGCCGAGGGCGAGTATACCACCGCATCCCGTATTAAGGCTGCAAAGGGAAGTCGTGCGCTTAAGTCTTCAAATATTGTTGACGGTACAATAGAGGTTACTCTTGACCCGGGTACCTACACATTCTGCGTTCAGTATAACGATGAATCCTATAACTATTATAAAATAGTAATAGGATAATATATAGGGAACTAAACAAAAACGAACAACAGACTTCACACTCGATTGATGGGTGCAGGGACCGGCCCCTGCTTCTGCGTACAGTATGATGATGAATCGTTTAACTACTATAAGATTATTGTAGGGTAACAATTATGAAAAAATTAATTTGTTTTTTACTTTTGCTGTCCTGCCTCGGCATGACAGTATACGCTAACCCAAACATGCAAGCTGACGTAGGTAACATCGACGTTCCTATGTCAACGCCCGCAATAGACGGAAGCATAAATGCTAATGAAGGCTGGTCTGAGGGTGTATATGCCTATAAGGATCTTATGGCAACCTTCGGCAATACCAACGATATACTTCAGTCCTTTTACCTCTACTACGCATATGACGAGGACGGACTCTACTATGCCGCAGATATCCTTGACAACAGCTTTGTTCTGTCAACAGGCGAGGATGATATCGATAACGTACAAAACGATTTCAATATCAAAAACGAGGTAGTCTACGGCTATAACGGAGATATCTTTACTTTTGTCATAGACCCTCTGGGCAGATTTCTTTATGAAGGATATCTTGCCAACAACGACTATAACGCTTGGTATTCGGTGGGTATCTTTGAAGGTAACGTTTGCCGTATGTTCCGCGGTCATAACCGTAGCGGTGATATTACAGCAGAAGTTAAGGTAAACGGACAGACCACAGACGCAGGTTGGCGTTTTGAGGCGTTTATCCCTTGGGATTTTATCTGTCAGGATGCAGAGGATATGTCCTTTGGTGATATAACCGTAACTCCTGCTGAGCTTTATGCAGGCGGAGCACAGCATAGAGCAATGGCGATATATATGGATAGATTCGTTGATCCCGAATCGGGCGATGTAGCTACCTTCCAGCGCTTCGCTACTTGCGGTCACGTTCTGGCAGACGGACTTATGGGATATCTTTCTTCCGGTGTGTGTCTCAAGGCTTACGGAATTACTCTTACTATGGAAGGTAACGGTGAAACGGCTGAGACTACCAACGTGGATACTACCACTGCCGAAACCGAAAAGGTGTGTGACACGGATACAAAGCCGGTAACCGAAGAAAAGAAGAACGAGGCTACCACACAGAAGACAACTACCAAATCTACTACCAAAAAGGCTGCTACAGGCAGCACTACAGGTGGCAATGCTGCCCAGACCTTCGATATGGGAGTAGCTGTTGCTATAGGTGCGGCAGTTATAGCTGTAATAGCGTTTATCTTTGTTAAAAAGAAACTTTAATCAAAAAGGAGTTGCATTGCAACTCCTTTTTTTGATATACACATTTGTTTTTACTATACGGCCATTGCATCGTCGGGAATACCGCACTTACGCATAAAATCCATCAATCCGTCACGAACCTCGTCACGGTCAAAGTCTGCCTCCTCTAGAGTATCGTCGTCAAAGGCATTGAGACGGTGATAATAGTCTATAGCCAGAACAAGATACTCGTCGTTTGACAGATCAAAGTTATCGTATATAATATCCTCACATTCACCGAACTCTCTTTCCTCTATAAGTGAGCTTATATGATCGTATAGCTCGTCGGTGACGTCTCCTTTTTTCTCATAACTTACACAGTTTGATCCAAAGAGTATCTTTGAAGCTATCTGTACCAATGCTTCTATCTGTCTTGCAACAAGGTCGTTTTCGTAGAACATACTTTATCTCCGTGAAAAATGTTTTTAATATAATATCACATATCAAAAGAATTTTCAAGTGCTGCAGTTCTGAAAATTAGGCAGAGTATCAAATCGGTCCCCCGGCTCGTGAGCTCCCAGACGGTAATAAAAGCAGGCGGCTGTCTCAATGGATGAGTTTCCGTATCTTGCCCGTATTCGGTCCACCGACAGCTCCCGTGTAAGCTCACGTTCTCGATTATGCTGATCGCAGAAAAAGTCTGTCTGATAGGGCATATCGGAGGGGACAAGATCTATGGCACGCACCGTCAGAGCTCTGACGTTCTTTTTCCAGCTATAGTTATTTATAAATATCTCATACGCCTTTTCGGCAATCTCCGCCCAGCTCTGGGTAGGATAGGGCAGGGGAGCCTGAATATCACGGCAGATAAGGTCTTCATTCTTGACGCATATCTGTACCTTTGTGGCTGACAATCCCTCCGAGCGCAGGCGGTATGCCACGTCTTCCGATAGAAAATATAGCCGCACCTTCGCTTCCTCGTTTGTGACAAGATCATGAGGAAAGGTGTTACCTCTGCCTATGCTTTTAACGGGATAGCTGTCAAAAAAATCCGACACCCTGTCGCTGCCCATTCCGTTAACACTGACCCACAGGTCAACACCTACCTTTCCCAGTATATGGCGGCACAGTTCCATGTCCAGCCTTGCCAAATGGCCGAGGGTGTATATTCCGTGCTTTGCCAGCTTTCGTTTTGTGGCAGGTCCTATACCCATCATTTCGTCAACAGGCAGAGGCCAGACCTTTTCTCTGAAGTTCTCGTAGCTTATGAGGGTCGTTGCATCAGGCTTTTTCATATCCGAGCCAAGCTTGGCAAAAATCTTGTTAAAGGAAACACCAACCGAAATAGTCAGTCCAAGTTCCTGTTTCATATCCTCACGGAGCTTGTCGGCTATCTCCACTCCGTCGCCAAAGAGCAGACGGCTGCCTGTAACGTCAAGCCAGCATTCGTCAATACCAAAGCTCTCTACCTGATCGGTATAGCGGTAGTATATCTCTCTTGCCGCATCCGAGTATTCGTCATACCAACGGTAATGAGGCTCAACCGTTATAAGATCGGGACACTTAGCCTTAGCCTGCCATATTGCCTCGCCTGTTTTTACACCAAAGCGTTTTGCCTCGGTGGTCTTAGCAAGTACGATACCGTGTCTGTCCTCCTTTGAGCCGCACACCGCTACCGCTTTACCTCTAAGCTCGGGACGGTGCTTGACCTCAACAGAAGCAAAGAAAGAATTAAGGTCACAGTGCAGTATAGTACGGCGTTTATTAAATTGTTCTGTACAAAATTCACTCAACGGTTAACGACCTTTCCTTTCTCGGTTATTGATTTTTGGCGTGAAATGATAGATAATATAGATACGGATCCGATTTTCAGTTAAGGAGAAAAATATGAAGATAGCAATTTCAGAAACAATAAAGAAACTTCGTAAAGAAAAAAATGTTACCCAAGCGGAGCTTGCTTCAAAATTTGGTGTTACCTGTCAGTCGGTCTGCCGTTGGGAAAACGGTGCCGCATATCCGGATATTGAGCTTATTCCCGAGATCGCTGCGTATTTTGGCGTCAGCACCGACATACTGCTTGGATGTGATAATGAATCTGTTGAAAACAAAATAAGGAACGTATTTAGTCTTGATATGTTAGGTGAAGAAGATATCAGGGAGAAAATCTCAAAAATGCGCAAGGTTATGTCAGAGCTTCCCTATGAACCTCAGATCAAGTATCATATCCTCCGTCAGTATCATATTCTCGGCGCCGAGGAGGCTTCAAAGAATATATTCGAATTGCGTGAATTTGCTGAGTTTATCTGTGCAAGTGACGCCGAGTTCTGGATAAAGCACAATACAAGGGTAACTATGGTGGACATCGAAACCGACGAGGACGCTTGCAAGCCTTGGCTTGAACAGTTAGGCAACGACTATATGACTCCGGATGATGCTCTCTTGAACCGTTACGAATATCAGGGACAGACCGATGCCTTTAACAAAAAAGCACAGGAGAATCTTATAGAAGGACTGACAAAGATATTCTTAAAGGGCTTCAAAAAGAAGAATGATGCCGAATATAATAAGGCAGCAAACCTTGCTATCCTTGGTATGATAGATTCTATGAGGGATACATCTACAGATATTGATGCCTGGATGAGACACAGAGCTTTTGTTAAATTCCGCTTAGCCTCGGCAGAGTTCGGTTTGGGTAACACCGAGGAAGGATATACCGAGTTGGAAGAAGCCGTAGAGCTTTTGGTCAAGATAGCAGAGCTTCCCAACGGTACAGAGCTTAAATACAATACACCATTGCTTAATCTCATAAAACGAGACAAGGAATGGCTTATATCCCCTGTACCTGATATGGTGGCACAGATACTTATAGGACCATACGGACCTTGGGAGAACTTCAGAGCCGTATCTAACAGCGATCGCTACAAAGCAGCGGTAGAAAGAGTAACCAAGCTTATATAATTTTCGTAGGAGAACAGCGGATAACCGCTGTTCTTTATGTTTATAGGTGCTTTACAACCATTGGTAGAATGATTAGAAATATATCTAAACACTATTGACGGAAAGTGATTAGACGTGTATCATAACAGTACAGGGATCCCAAATCGGAAGGAACGGACCTACGCTGAATCTGAACAGGGTCATCTTCATGACGCCCTCCTTCAATCGCATATGATCCTATATTCAGTAACGGTTCGTTTCATCCAAACTGACAGATCAAAGGAGTATTACAATGGACGTAAACGAAATATACAATTCACTTGTTGATATAACAAAAAGCTTCTGTGAGGAATGTAGATCACGTCTCGATTCTGTATCCAAGGAACACAAAACAGAGCAAAAGGCAATTCAAATCGAACTTGGAATGTACAGTCTTTGTATGCGCGCGGGGTGTCTGTATATGACGGCAACCAACAGCGAAAAAGGAGAAGCGGTACTTAAGCTAAGAACTCCCATCTGCCAAAACATAATGCAGAATTGTTTTCCTCATATTTATGAGCTTTATATGTCGCTTGATGATGAAGAACGGATGATTATGTTGTCTGCAATCCAGGCAGAGCTGTTTATGCGCAGTCAGATATACGATGGCTATAAGACAGAGCTTTCAGCGGCAAGATCCTGCGGAGACGAAAAGAATATTTTTGAATTTCAGATAAAGGTAAGATCGGTGGAACGCGTGTTTGAAGCTTGGGAGGAATGGAGAAAAGAGAATAATATCTATCCAAACTTACGGTGGGAGGTTTGAAAATGAAGGAAAATATATTCTATGAAACAGCGTATAACCTTATCCATAAGGAAATTGAGCCTTTTGAATCGCTCTGTAATGAACTTGATGAAAACAGGGAAGAGAAAGAAAAAAGGACAGTCGAATATAAATGTGCAAAATACCGTCTGTCTGCTCTTCACCGTATATCCAATATGCTTTTCCACGGTAAAAACGTGATCGAGTGCGGTTGTACACATATAGATATTGAAACGAGTCTTAATGCACATTCCGAATATTTAACTTTGTATACCGATGCTCACGAAGACGAAAAAAAGGAATATAAATTATACTACGGTATAAAGGCATATACGGAGGATAAAATCGAGGAGCTAAACGAAAAACTCAAGAAAGCTGACGATTGGGAAGGCGTTGAGATCAAAGAAAAGCTTGAAGGTTACCGCTTTGCGCTGAGTGCACTTGATAAGGGTTGGGAACGAAAAACCAACGAATATCCAATTCAGGTATCAAACGGAAAGATAATAGGCGATTCTGCATTTTTTCTTATAGCCAATGATTTGCTTGGCAAGGAGTGTAAAAGACTTTGTGATTTTACAGATTTCCTTGATAAAACACCGCTACAGAAAAAAGAAAAAATTGCAGAATATAAGTGTGCCAAATACCGCTATGCTTCCGTATCGCTGATTCACAGCACCGTACACAATAATAATCGTTGCAGAAAGTTGCATAACATTGAATATTCTCATTATTTGCTTCAACCTTTTGATGAAATTTTCAAGGAGTGTGGCGAATATTTAGCTTTGTATGAATCTGCCGCACCGAATGAAAAGCCCGATTTTAGTTTGTATTATGCAATGTTGGAGTTTACAGAAAGAGAACTTGCAAAGCTCAAAGTGAAGAGACAGAACGCCACCGATTGGGAAAGGGTCGAGCTTACCGAACGTATCGGCGGATTTGAGTTTGCCATAGAATGTCTTAACCAAGCGTGGCAGAACAGAGGAGGCGAAAGCCTATGAAAGAAAAACTTGAACTATTAAAGCTTCTTGCTGACGAGACTCGGCTAAAGATACTTAATATCCTTATGAAAGAGGATTCTTATGTGGAGAAGATAGCCTGCGATATCGGACTTACTCCCGCTACCGTTTGCTATCATCTTAAAAAGATGGAATCGGCAGGTATCGTAAATTGCAGCCGTTCTCAGTTTTATATCATCTATTCTCTCAACCGTGAGATCTTTGACAAACCGCTGTATGAGCTGATAAAGGATAACAGCAGTACACTCGGTGCTGATGAAAGGTATAACAGAGAGGTAATATCCCGATTCTTCAAATACGGCAGACTGACACAGCTGCCCACACAGCGAAAAAAGCGGGAGATAGTCTTAAAGGAGATCGCCAAAAGCTTTGAGCCGGGCAGAAAATATGCTGAGCCCGAGGTAAATGATATAATCCATCGATTCCACGAAGATCATTGTACCGTCAGACGGGAAATGATCGCCTTCGGAATTATGTCAAGAGAAAAGGAAATCTACTGGTTGTTATGAATAAGATAATCATATCCGACAAGATAAAAGCATACCGGACTGCTCATTGCCTGACTCAAGAGCAGTTCGGGACTCTTATAGGTGTATCCCCGCAAGCAATATCAAAATGGGAAAGGGAAGAGTGCTATCCTGATATAACCTTTCTTCCGGAATTAGCTCGACTTCTTAACTGCGAAGTAAATGACTTTTTTATCATATAGAACGTTACGGTTGAGGTTTGTTTTCGTGTAAGTTGTTGTTTAACAGGTCATTCTTGCTAAGCAACAACTTACTGCTAAACGCCAAACAGAACAAATGTTCTCTTATATATACACAACAGAGCAAAGGCTCTGCTGTAGTGAACTACCCGACGGTGATCTACCAAAACACCTTTAAGGTGCTCTTTTTTACCACATCGAACAAATGTTCTGTTTGCATTATATCATACAAATTTCATTTTGTCAAGCGGTTGATTTGATATCAAAAATATGCTATAATACGTGTAACACTCCGAAAATATGTCTATTATAATTTCGGGGTGATATAATGAAAAAATATTCGGTGATATTTGCCATAGGCGGGATACTCTACAGTCTTATGGAAATCGTTTGGCGCGGCTATACCCATATCAGTATGGCTATAGCGGGTGGACTTTGCCTTACAGGGATGTTCTGTCTTGAACGTCGGTTTTGCGGTATGCGATTGTGGAAAAAATGCATATTCGGAGCGCTTATTATAACCATGGTGGAGTTTTGTATCGGCTGTATTGTGAACCGTAAAATGGGACTTTCGGTTTGGGATTATTCGGATCAGCCCTTTAATATAATGGGGCAGATATGTCCTTTGTTTACTGCGGTATGGTTTGTGATATCCGTTCCTGCGTTTTTTCTCTGCCGAGGTATGAATAAATTGATTGGAGATTCTGATGAGCAAAAATAAAAAACTGACTCCTGCCACAAAGATAATGCTTGCCGTTATAGTTATAATAGCTGTTATAGTATATATCTTTTTCGATATGTCTGATGACATACTTCCCGGTTCAGGCAGTCTTTCTGATGCTGAGGTTTCGGTACACATGATCGACGTAGGGCAGGGAGATGCCGCATTTATAGATAACGGAGATCACGATATTCTTATAGATGCAGGTCCGGGAGATCACGCCGACGAGCTACTTGAATATCTCGATGCTATGGGGGTATATGAGATAGAATATGCATTTTTCAGTCATCCTCACGAGGATCATATAGGCGGTGCGGACGACGTTATCAACCGCTATAAGGTAGAAAACGTAGTCATGCCCGACTATTACGAAAACACAGCCTGTTACCGTAAACTGATGGAGGCGGTAGATTACGAGGGTAGTGATCTTGTTTACACCTGTTCGGGAGACAAGTTCGTTATAGGTGACGTAACGGTAGAGATATTTTCACCCGGTCCCCGATATAAGCCGGAGGATGCCAACGGTATCAGCCTTGTCATGAAGGTCAGTTACGGTGATATAGATACCTTGTTCACAGGGGATGCCGAGGTGAAAAACGAGGAGTTTGTCCTTAGAAATTATCCGGACATGCTGGATTGCGAGATCCTTAAGGTAGGACACCACGGCTCATCTACATCCTCAAGCGAGGAATTTATATATGCTGTCTCTCCCGAGGTAGCTCTTATATCTGTAGGGGAGGGAAACAGCTACGGGCATCCGCATATAGAGACTTTAGCTGTACTCAACAGCTATCTAGACGAGATCCACCGAACCGATAGAGAAGGGGATATCGTTATCGGTATGACTAAGGATAAATATTGGGTAATCGAACAAAAATAAAACCCTGTGCAAAGCACAGGGTTTTATTGCGTTAATTAAAGTAATTCAGAAAGCAATTCAATATTCTTCTTCGCTCGGCTCTTCATATTATCAAGGGATTCATAGTTATTACTATCGGTGAACGCTTTGTCGATCATTTTCTTGAGGGGCTCGATGGTGATATCTGTAACGTCAAGATAATCGTCACGGTCTACTTCTTTGATGAAGGAGCTTACTTTTTCGTCATAGGAAAGACCAAGGAAGGGAATAGACGCAGAATAAGAATAGATAAGGGGATGGAGTCGCATTGCCAGGGTGAATCCTGCATCCTTGATAAGAGCACATACGTTATCTACGTCATTTACCTCATATGCTACAACGCTTCTTGCCTTTGTCTTTGCCGCAACCTCTTCACTTATACGGGTATCTTTGGAGGGCTGCAGAGGAACGAACACGGGAACAAGCTTGTACTTTTCTGCAATATAATCGCAGGCGGCAGCAACGGTTGCGGTGTAATCACGGGGAATATTTCTCCACTCACGAAGAGACACCACAAAATAATCCTTTGCGCTGAGCTTATTTGCCGCAAGAAAATGCTGAGTTTTCTTCATAGCCTCCTTTGAGGGCTCAAAGAGAAGAGCTAAGTCAGCGGTAAGATGGGGTTCTATGTTGTCCGACAGTCTCTTTGAATATTCAAAGGAGTGGTTGTCACGGAAGGCAAGCACGTCCACCTTGTCGAGTATCTTCTTTACCGCATTTTCACTTGTCTTATGGACGAAGGGACCGAGGCCGTTTGCTATAACAGCAGTTTTGAGGCCCTTACGCTTGGCGTACATAAGGGTAGTGGTGTAATACTGCAGGGACTTACGGCTGGTGATATCGGTTAAAAGTGTACCGCCACCGTAGGCATATACGTCGCTGTACTTTATCATGCGCGCAAGCTTGATGAGGTTATATCTTTCCATAGAATCAACACCAAGGGAAACGGCAGTTGATCTGGGGTTATTGGATAGTACCGCTATCTCAAGCTTGGGGTTATGCTTTTTGAGCTCGGTGATAAGTGTGCGCGCCACCATATCGTCACCAAAGTTGTTGAATCCGTAATAACCTGAGAGCAGGATATCGTACTTCTTATCTCGGTTGAACTTTCTTATAAAGCTTTCATAGCTTGCGTAGTAGTTGTTGGCAAGAGTTTTGTTGGAAAAATCTCTCTTGGCATCAACGTATATCTTCTCACCAAACTCGGTGAGCTTTTCGCGATGTTCGATCAGATCGAGGAGCTTTTCGGTAGCCGTGTCGATATCTCCCGACTCAAACATATAGCCGTTTTCGCCGTCACGTATGAGCAGAGGAATACCGCCTACAGCAGTAGTAACGGTAGCCTTCTTTGCCTTTGCACCCTCAAGTATAGAGTAGGGAAAACCTTCGCTTAATGAGGTCAGCATGTTGACGTCAACAAAGTTAAGGAAATCGTATACCTCTTTGACAAAGCCAAGGAAATAGATCTTATCCTCAACGCCTAACTCTTTTGCCAGAGCCTTGAGCATAGGCTCGTCCTCACCCTCACCTATGATAACAAAGCGGGCATCGTCTGTCTTTTCAAGGACCTTTGCGGCGATCCTTACAAACTGGTCAACGCCCTTAACGTGCACCAGACGGGCTGCTATACCAAAATATACCTTAGAGGGATCATAGGGAATATTAAAACGAGCTGCAAACTCTTCCTTTGTGCAATGGGTCTCCTCAGACTCAAAATCCATACCGTTACGTACGGTGCGGATATTGTTGGGAGAGTATCCGCGCTCAACAAGAAGGTCGTGGAGAGAGTCGGTTACTGCGATCTTGTAGTCAAGACGTTTCAAAGCCAATATGTTGATATTGGTGAAGAACAGCTTCTTTGTGATGGTATCAAAGTCAAGCAGAGGGTCGGAGTGTACCGTTGTGATGACGGGTATACCCAGCTTTCTCTGGTTTAAGAACATAGCTATAAAGTTAGCTCTTGCACCGTGAGCATTGACTATATCAAAGCCCTCTTGCTTTATCATCTTTTCAAGCTTCGTCTTTACCGAGAAATCAAATCTTGTATGCTGCTCCATTAGTACTGTACGTACGTCTCTTTCAAGGATCTCTTCGTAGAAGACACCCTTCATAAGACAAACAACGGTAACGTCAGCAATTTTGCACAGCTCATCCAGCAAAGCAAACATATGGGTCTTTGCACCGCCCTTGTCACCGCCGCTGATGATATGCATTATCTTTAATTTTTTAGACATATAAGAAAATCTCCGTTTTCTGTAGGTCATTTAATAGTTTTATAGGAACATACGGTAAACGATATCTAAACCTTATCGATACTGTTTATCTATCAATAAATTATATCATACCGTATATAAAATTGTCAAGGTGAAGAGAGATATTATACATCAACCTGCCCCAAAGCTCTTGACACCGCAATTTTGTTTTGGTATAATACATAATTGCCGATAGTACGAGATGTGACGCAATGGTAGCGTGTATGCTTTGGGAGCGTGTCTAGCAGTCATAGCCGAGATTTTGCAAAAGTCCCGAAAAGCCTTTAACGGTGCGGACTTTCGGCACTTTACGAAAACTCAAAAAAGTGTGGAATTTGCGTTTGACCACAGTTTGTCCCACTTCCACGCAAAAACAATAAAAATCGAATATATATCCGGGTGTGGCGCAGCTGGGAGCGCGGGTGGTTTGGGACCATCAGGCCGCAGGTTCGATCCCTGTCACTCG
>JBGUUX010000064.1:0-46601 GCA_045133915.1 Eubacteriales bacterium
TTTCTACACTTTTAGCCTTATTTTTCAATATATACGAAATCAACCCACGCTTGGCTTAACCGATGCGTGGGTTTCTCGACAGTCTGAGAGGATGATTGAGAAATCTCAATCATCCTTAATTATTCAATCCTCTTTAGCCTCATAGGCAAATTGAAGCTCTGTTTGAGTTATCGCTTTTATCTCAGACATAGCTACGTATTCGTCTTTAACGACGTTATATACCTTGTCATCCTTGATGGCAGGTGCACCGTAGCCGTCACAAAGAATATTATACACACCGCTTTCAGGAAGATATTCCAACAACAGCAGATATTCCTCATCTGCAGTAAACTCCACCGCAGGATCACTTTCTATAAATCTAACAAATTTGCTTTCTATTTCCTTTTCCGTATAGCCGTCATAACCTGCTTTTTTCAGTGTGGATTCACTCAACGCCTGCAGGTATTCGGACATAGGCACGATACCGCCACAATATTTAACCTCAATAACATCGTCGTTATATTCACCTTTAAGCACCTCAAGCACTTCAAATCCGGCAACTGTTACAGGCATACCCGTTCCTTCCTCGGCATAAGTATCTATATCTTTAACGTAACGTGCTCTCACGGCTAAGTCCGAATATATGTATATGCCCTTAACGTCGGTAGAAATATACATCGCGCTCGATCCGCCAACCGTTATAATATTCTCTTCGCTGATCACTTCGGCGGTATCATCCGCAACCGGTTCTTCCGAGTTTTCTCCGTCCGCAACGCGTTCAGCGGTGATATCGTCGGTCTCCTCGGTGTTTTCAGGATCAGCGACGGTTTTATTTACCGAGCACGCGGTCATCGTTATGATCAACAAGAAAGAGATAAGTATAAGAATGATTTTTTTCAACACTTTCAACTCCTTTGAAAATTTCCTGTACAAAATTCTCTTACGCTATATCTAAAGCCAAGGTTATCATATCCGCAAATGAGGTCTGCCTTTCCTCGCTTGACATATGCTCGCCGGTAACAAGCTGATCGGACACGGTAAGTACGGTCAAAGCGTTCTTACCTGCTTTTGCCGCGTTGGCATAGAGAGCCGCCGCCTCCATATCAACCGCCAACACGCCCATCTCTGCCCAACGGCTGTTGACCGTGGGGTCGGGATTATAGAAGATATCGCTTGATACTATATTACCTGCAAAGTAACGAAGTCGATTTACCTTTGCATTAGCCACGGCATCAAACAGAAGTTTTTCCGAGGCTGTAGGAGCATAGTCACCGGGAAGTCCGAAAGACTTTAAATAATTAGAATCTGTTGATGCACTCATTGCAAAAACAAGGTCCCCTAAATTCATATCCGGCTGAAAAGCTCCTGCAGAGCCTACGCGAATAATGTTCTTAACGTCAAAGAAGTTAAAGAGCTCGTAGCTGTAGATACCCATCGAGGGCATACCCATTCCGCTTGCCATACAGGAAACACGCTTGCCCTTGTAAAGACCTGTGTAGCCCTGAACACCTCTGACGTCGTTTACAAGAACGGCATCGGTGAGAAATTCCTTAGCTATAAAAGCAGATCGCTTGGGGTCCCCCGGCATAAGCACGGTATCGGCAAAATCAGCGGGAGTTGCGTTAATATGGAGAGTTGGATATCGTTTATTATCACTTGACATATAGTTTACCTCTTAAATAATGCAGAATGCAGAATGCAAAATGCAGAATTGAGGAGATTTTTGTTGCCTTAATGCAACAAAAATTCCATTTAATTTTATTAATTTGAATGAACTGTTTACGTAATGATATAAACAACATACAAACCACAAAGCAACAAAGTGCAAAACACAGTTAACCAAAATTATGATGAAAGTTTTCGACCTGAAAGGAGAAAACTCACCTTAACTCTGCACTCTGCATTCTGCACTCTGCACTCAGTTTATTCCATTGTAAATGGAATAAATTCATCGCAGGGCTTGTTATGCTTGATAAGCTCACGTACCATAGTGGAGCTTACGTGGGCGTTGGCACCGTTAGAGGGCAGAAACACCGTCTCAAGTCCGTCACCTGTCAGAAAATATATCTGGGCAAGCTCATACTCGTAGTCAAAGTCTCTAGCATTGCGGACACCTCTGACAACAACGTCGATATTCTCCAGCTTGACAAAGTCGATAAGCAGACCTTCAAAGGCCTCTACACGGACGTTGGGATAGTCCTTGCAAGCCTCAGCCGCAAAGCGCTTACGCTCTTCAAGACTGAACATATTGTTTTTTGAGGGGTTATATACAACGGCAACGATAACCTCGTCAAACATAGCCGAGGTACGCTGTATAAGGTTCATATGACCGTTGGTTATAGGATCATACGTCCCGGGAATGACTGCTTTTTTCATTATTTTGATACACTCCATTCAGTCAGATGTAAAATGCAGAATGCAGAATTAAGAATGCAGAATTATGGTGGATTTTCTCCCTTAAGGTCGAAAATCTTCATTCGATCATATTTCTGCATTTTTTGCACTTGTCCGTTCGATTTTCACTGACCTGTATACGATTTAATGAAATTTTTGACACCCATAGGCGGCAAAAATCTCCTCAATTCTGCACTTTGCATTCTGCACTCTGCACTATAATATAATTATGCTTCTATCTCGTTAGTTAAAACGGTAACGTACGCTCTGCCCGACTTATAGTGACGGCGCATGGTGAGCTCGCCGTACTCGGGAATATCGTCTTTACCGCTTTCAAGAACGATGGTACCGCCGTAGTTGAGCATATCCTGCTCGAGGATTATCCTCATAGATTCGGCAAGCATATTGGTATCATAGGGAGGGTCAAGGAAGATGATATCAAACTTTTCCTTTGTTCCCTTAAGGTATGCCTTATAGTCCTTGGTAAGGATAACACAGCGGTCAAAGAGCTTGGTCTTCTGTGCGTTAGCCTTGATGATCTTTACCGCATCCGGTGACTGGTCAACTATTGTAGCGGATGCAGCACCGCGGCTAAGCGCCTCGAGACCCATCTGTCCCGAACCGCCGAAAAGATCAAGGACACGTCTGCCCTCGATATCAAACTGAAGCATACTGAAGACCGACTCCTTGGTACGCTCGGAGGTGGGACGGGTAGCCTCACCCTCAAGAGTCTGGAGCTTTGTTCCTCTTGCTGTTCCTGTAATTATACGCATCATAATTTATTTCTCCTGATGAAAATAATCAAATATATCTTTGGCATTATTTTCGGAAATGCCCTTTACTTCTTTTAATTCTTCTACACTTGCTTCCTTTATTGCCGCAAGCTTTTTGAAATGAGCAAGGAGGTTCTTTGCCTTGGTCTGACCTATACCCTCTATCTTTTCAAGGGAAGAATGGGTCAGAGCCTTAGACTTGGCACCCGACATAGCTTTGATAGTAAATCGGTGTACCTCCTCCTGTATCTTATACACAAGCTGGAATACCGCCTGCTCTCTTGCTATACTTATCTCCTCGTCCTCTGTTGTTAAGGCTCTGGTCTTATGGAACTCGTCCTTGACCATACCGAAAACGGGGATGTCGATATTCATTTCACAAAGCAAAGCCTTAACGGTGGAAACGTGTCCCTTGCCTCCGTCAAGGAGGATAAGATCGGGATAAGTGCTCTCGGTATGAGAGAGCCTACGCTCTATAGTTTCCCTCATAGAAGCGTAATCATCCTGCTCATCGCCCGTACCTCTGATCTTATAGGTACGGTAATCCTTTTTGCAGAACTTACCGTCGCGCACCGATATCATGCCGCCTGTGATATTATCAGAGCCGAAGTTAGAGATATCGTATGCCTCGATATGCTCGGGCACCACCTCAAGTGAAAGCATGGAAGCTAACTTAATAAGGGTCTTGTTGTCACGCTCGGTATCCGCCTTATACTGTCCTGCATACTGTCTGGCGTTATCGTATACCATATTGCAAAGGGACTTGAGATCTCCTCTTTCAGGATACTTGACGTATACGCGGTAGCCTGCCTTATCATTGAGAAAGGCAGTAAGCATTTCGTCACTTTCCTCATCAAGCTCAAAGCCTATAAGAATATTCTTAGGGATATATTCTCTCTTGGTATAAAGATCGCATAAAAACGCCGCAACAGAGTCGGGGGTGATGATCTGATCTGCCCCGAAGATAAAACGCTCGTTGTCTATAACACAGCCGTCGCGAACGTAGAATATCGCAAGACAGGACGATACCTCGTCGCTGTACAGAGATATTATATCATACTCGGCATCAGGTGCACCCACAACCTTCTGCTTTTGCCAAAGGGTGTCAAGCTCCTTGATAGAATCTCTGTACTGCGCCGCCATCTCGAAAAGGAGATTTTCGGAGGCGTAGTACATCTTTTCCTCAAGGGACTTTTTTACTTCGGAAAAAGAACCTCCCAAAAAAGCCAAAAGGTCCTTGACCGTTTCGTTATATACTTCCTTTGATACCTTGCCGGTACATACGCCCGTGCATTGCCCCAACTGATAGTAGAGACAGGGTCTGGTCTTACCTATGTCACGGGGAAACTCCTTGGTACATCTGGGTATACCGAAGGAGCGCTGTGCAGTACGGATGATGGAATAAGCCGTTGTGGCTCCCGAATAAGGACCGAAATACTTGGCTTTATCGTTATTTCTCTTTCGCACAAACTGAAGTCTGGGGTATTCCTCCCCCGTCGTTACCTTGATATAGGGGTAGCTTTTGTCGTCCTTAAGAAGAATATTATATTTCGGCTTATGGAGCTTTATCAGTCTGTTTTCAAGAGACAAAGCCTCTATCTCGGTATGGGTCAGCATATAGTCAAAGTGGTCTACGTTTGAGACCATCTTTGCGGTCTTAAAATCATGATGCCCCGTTTCCTTAAAATACTGAGAAACACGGTTCTTTAAGACCTTTGACTTGCCCACGTATATTATCTTGTCGTTTTTGTCCTTCATCAGGTATACACCCGGAGATGAAGGAAGCTCGTTTGCTCGTTTGCGCAGTTCCTGTAAATCCATATAAGAAAATGAAAAAAGCAGAATTAGCCGAGGGCTGATTCTGCTCGTTCGTTATCTGTGTTTATAATTAAAGAACAGACTCAAGGCCGCTATCGATAAGCTCAGCAAGTCCGTTAAGCGCAGCTTCCTCATCAGTACCGTCAGCAATGAGTGTAACGCTCATATCCTTGGTGATACCGAGAGAAAGAACACCAAGAAGGCTCTTTGCGTTAACGCGTCTCTCGTCCTTTTCTACCCAGATCGTGCTCTTGTACTGGTTAGCCTTCTGGATGAAGAAGGTTGCGGGTCTTGCGTGGAGACCTACACTGTTCTTTATTGTAACGTCACGAGTAATCATTTGATGCACTCCTCTATAAATATAATTATTTTTTGTAAAATTTATATAAGTATTATAACAAATAGCTTTTCAAAAATCAATAGATTTATTCTTTTTTGCTAAAATGCAATAATATTAACATTTTCTTAAGACTATTTTAGGTTATTTTTACCTAATTTTACAACAAATCGGGTCTTTGTTTCTTGGTTAACTCAAGCGCAGCCTTAAAACGCCACTTCTCTATCTCTTTATGATTGCCGCCTAAAAGAACCTCGGGAACCTTTTCGCCCATAAAATCATAGGGTCTTGTATACTGGGGATACTCAAGCATACCCTGACAAAGGCTTTCGTTTTCGTAGCACTCGGGATCCGAGAGAACTCCGTCCTTAAGTCTTGCCACCGCATCCACGACTATACAAGCGGGTATCTCGCCGCCGGTCAGTACGTAGTCACCTACAGATATCTCCTCGTCAATAATGCGGTCAAGCACACGCTGGTCAACACCCTCGTAATGACCGCAGAGGATGATGAGCTGATCGTACTCGGCAAGTTCTCTTGCCTTTTTCTGTGTAAAGACCTTGCCCTTGGGGGACATATATATGGTTCTTGTTTTTCCCTGCTTTTCTATTGCCTCATAGCAATCGTATACGGGTGGTGCCGCCATAAGCATACCCATACCGCCGCCGTAGGGGGTATCGTCCACACGGCGGTGCTTGTCCTTGGAGTAGTCACGGATGTTGTGGGCGGCAACGTCTATAAGCCCCGCCTGTCTTGCTCTGCCGATGATGCTTTCGGAAAGAACTCCGTCAACAAGAGCGGGAAAAAGGGTCATAATGTCAAATCTCATCGAACATACCCTCTATAGGTCTGACAAATATTCCTGCCTCAAGCTCGATACGGTCGATAAACTCGGGCACTGCAGGCATATACGCCATACCGTTTTCGGTCTCGATCTCATATATCTCGTTTGCGGGATTATCTATAACACGTACCAGCTTACCGTATACCTTACCGCTGTCTGCGTTTATTACGGAAAGTCCTAAAATATCCTCGATGAACACTCTGTCCTCGGGTATCTTAAGATCGCTTCTCTTACAGAAAACGTCCTTATTTTTGTAAAGTATTGCGGTCTCAAAGCTATCCGAACCTTCGGGCTTGCAGAGCACCATGCCCTTATGAACGCTTGCACGTTCAACCTTGATGGGAGTATATTCGCCGTTCTTTTCAAGATACAGAGTCTTAAGACCTGCAAGAACCTTGGGTGTATCGCACCATGATTCTATCTTTATCATACCACCCACACCGTGGGTATTTACTATTCTTCCGCAGGAGAGAAATTCCTTCATTTTTACCTCCATTTGTAAATATTGCAAAAAATATTGCAAATAGTCATTGCAAGTTGTTAAATATGATTTTATAATATTATATAATAACTTTATTAAAAAAACAAGTACAAGGAGACAGAACATTGAGTAAAGTTTCTCTCGCATACGAAAAAATAAAGAAAAGCGTAGCAAACGTCATAGTCGGCAAGGACGAGGTAGTGGACCTTATGTGTATCGCCCTCTTTACCGGCGGTCATATGCTTATCTGTGACGTACCCGGTACGGGTAAGACCATACTGACAAAGGCTTTTGCTGCTTCTGTCAACTGCAAGTCTGCAAGACTTCAGTTCACCCCCGACCTTCTGCCCGGTGATATCACAGGCGTAAGATATTTTAATATGAAGACAGGTGACTTTGAGTTTATTCCCGGTCCCTGCTTTGCAAATATTCTTCTTGCCGACGAGATCAACCGTGCGACCCCCAAGACACAGTCCGGACTTCTTGAGTGTATGGAGGAACATCAGGCTACCATAGACGGTACCACCTACAAGCTCCCCGATCCCTTTATGGTAATAGCTACCGAAAACCCTGTAGAGAACATGGGTGTGTTCCCTCTGCCCGAAGCGCAGCTTGACAGATTTTTATTTAAGACCTCAATGGATTATCCTACATCCGAGGAGAGCATTGCCATCCTTGAGCGCTTTGCAGGTAAGCCTAACAACATCAAGTTAGTTCCCGTTATTACAGCAGACGAGATCCCCTTCCTTGTAAAGGAGGTTGCCTCTGTGTTTGTACATCCCGACCTTGTGGCTTATATCACAAAGATAGTTGAGGCTACAAGAGATATGGAGGGTGTGGCTCTGGGTGTCAGCCCCCGTGGCGCTATCGCGCTTATGAAGGCGGCAAAGGGCTTTGCGGCAATAGCAGGCAGAGAGTACGTACTGCCCGACGATATCAAGAAAGCGGCAATACCTACCCTTGCCCACCGTCTTATCCTCCATAACAGCCACCGTATCAAGAAGGATTATGACAAGGCTGTGATAGAGGATATCCTCGCCACAGTTACCGTTCCCACCGAGCCCGAGATATTCTATTCCAAGAGATGAGTCACGCAGGAAGCACGGTCACCATAAGCCTGCCCGTAATAATACTGGCGGCGGTCATAGTGGGACTTGTGGTACTGGGGTTTGTCGGTTGGCTTGTCTACCGTGAGATGTGCAAGCGCATAATCGACCGCCTTGAGTATAAGCGAACCTTCAGCGAGGACGGTGTATACGAGGGGGATCGCGTTACCATGACAGAACGCATATACAACCCCACACGGCTTCCCCTGTTCAAAGCATATGCTGAGAGCTATTTCTTCCCGCAGCTTGACCTGGGTGCTCCTAAGGGTAAGGACAAGTCGGCTATGCAGCGCTTTGAAAGCAGATTTTCTTTTATACTGCCCTATATGGAGATCAAGCGTAAGCACACCGTAACCTGTACCAAGCGAGGAGTATACAAGCTTGAAACAGCGGTTATACATCTGCCCGGTACGATGAGAACGGTAGAAAGTAAGTCTACCCTCTACGTTTACCCAAGGATCCTTGCCACCCCCACCTCTCCCAATCCCGTGGGAATGCTTATGGGCGAGAGCATAACCAAGCGTATGCTCATTAAGGACCCCTTCTCTATTACGGGAGTCCGTCCCTACACCTTTGGTGACCCATTTAACCAGATAAACTTTAAGCAGACGGCAAAGGCATATGCTCAGGCGGCACAACCCCTTAGGGTCAACGCCCTTGACTATTGCTCTAACCGTACCTTTATGATATTCATAAACTTTGCAACCGATCCCCTTGATCCAATCCCTTCGGCAGAGTTTAACCTGATGATGGAGAACTCCATGTCCTATACTGCGGATATAATCCGTATTATGAGTGACAACGGCTACCGTCTGGGACTGTATACCAACTCTACGCAGAACGATTCAAACGAAGGACTCTCTTTCCCCATGCACTCGGGCGAGCTGCATGCAAGAGATATGCTCCGCGGTATGAGCCAGGTTCGTATAGCGGCGTCACACTCCTTCACTACCCTTCTTGCAAGAGTTATAGAATCGGGACTGAGCGATACCGAGATATTTGTATTTTCGGCATACACCGACCCTGAGATAGAGGCTCATCTTGAGGCTCTTAAGCGTAACAGAAACTCTGTGAACCTTATTGTTCCTTTGGGAAGGAGTGATAAGAATGCGAAATAAGAATATCGACCCCAACCGTCAGAAGATAGTTTTCAGCAAAAAGAGATTTGCTTTGGTCATCCTCTTTGTATCCCTTGCGGCACTGTTGATCTACTTTTCGGTAGCTCTTGACCCTATCTATAAATACGTCCGTCAGTTTTGCGCTTTCTTTGGATACGTTTGTATCGCGCTTACCCTCTATAATATAGGCAAGCTCTTTACAAAAGAGATAAGACGGGAGCTCTACAGACGTTTAACTAAGGCTATATTCAACGCTGCCGAAAAGCTAAAAAAGATCGTAGACAAGGTCAGACAGAAGCTTGGTATCAAGCCTAACATCCGCCACCGCTCAGAGGACGAGGTCAACATCATCATCCGCGACGACCGTGTCCGTCGGAAGAAGGAAAAGCCTATTACTAAAAAACGCTTTAACTCTCTTACCGAAGACGCTGAGCGTATAAGGTTTATGTACGTAAAGCTTATAGAGTATAAGCAGAAAAAGAAGGGTAACTGCCACAGCTACGATACTCCAAGCGAGCTTGAAAAAAAGGTTGCCGAAAACGACACCGAGCACGAGCTGTTCGGCCTTTACACCCCCGTACGCTATGCCGAAAAGGCATACGTCACACCTGAGGACGTAAAGAAGCAGTACGAGTATCTAAACAAAAAAGTAAGATTGAAATAAAAAACACAGTTGCTTTGGCAACTGTGTTTTTTACTTTATATTCTTGATTATATAACATATCCCCCGTTAACACCGAGAACCTGTCCTGTGATAAAGCTTGCCTTATCAGAAGCAAGGAAGAACACCGCCTCTGCCACGTCCTCGGGTTTACCGATACGTCCAAGAGGAGTCTCGTCAACGATAGCACGGATATCATCCTTTGTATACCCCTTATTCATATCTGTGTCTATCATACCGGGGGTGACGCAGTTTACACGCACACCCGAAGGACCAAGCTCCTTTGCCAGAGCCTTGGTAAGTCCTATAAGTCCCGCCTTTGCCGCAGAATAGTGGACCTCCATAGATGCACCCACCTCACCCCACATAGATGAGACGTTAACTATGGCTCCGCTGTGATTGCGGAGAAAATAAGGAATAGCCTGACGGCAGCAGTAAAAGGCTCCCGACAGGTCTGTGTTTATCATATCGGCATAGTCGGCATCGGTAATGTCACTCATAAGAGCGGACTGAGCGATACCTGCATTGTTAACAAGGACGTCGATACCTCCAAGGTAGTCCCCTGCCCTTGTTATCATTTTTTTGACCTCCTCAGGGTCACGGATATCACCCTTGATACAAGGTACACCCACCTCTGCCGCCGCGCGATCGTTTGCACGGTATAGGAAAACCACGTTGTCGCCGTTTTCGGCAAAGCGGCGAACTATGGCGGCACCGATTCCTCTGCTGCCACCTGTTACTATTACGTTTCTCATACTAATTTAAATCGTTATAATATATGATCTCGTCGGGAAGATGATAGCCCAGCTTTTCTCTGGCAACACGGATAACGTATTCGTCGTCAAAGGGTCTTTCTATCTCTGCCTTAAGCTCCTCGATATCCTCTTCGTACTCCTCGACCTGAGCAGAGAGGATCTTCCGTTCCTCGTTTAGTTTGTTGAACTGTATCTGCAGCTTTAAAATTGTAATAAGACAGACAACTATAACGATAATTACAGCTATCCTTACAAAGATATTTGTTCTTGTCACAGTTCAACATCCTTTCCTTTTGAATTTTCTTATCCTTCGTTTTGTTTGTCTTTGGGTGTAGATAATATCACTTACACCCACCGTAAAGCGCCATACGGGAAGCAAGACCGCCCCAAAGATCAAGCGCAAAATACGGTATACCGTTCTTATTATCAGTCCTGACAGCATAGTTACAAGTCTGCCTACGGTATGGTAATACATCATGAATCCCGCAAGAGAAGAAAAAAGAGCTATCCCGCGGATACGTCCGTTATTGACGTGAAAAATAAATATTGCCGAAACTATTGCTGCGATAACAAAAAACAGTATGTCGCAGACAAAATAAACTACATCCGTAATTCCGGCTCTGCCCGACATATGAAAGGCTATACGGATAATACGAAAAATATCGTACACCGCGCCTAAGGCAAAGCCTACAAGCGCCGAATACAGGATAAAGGTATATATCTGTGCATAGCTATATGCCATGACCTATCCGAAAAGACGGGAGAAAAGCGACTTCTTTTCTCTCTGCTCCATATAATAAAAAGCGTTTATACGTCCGTCTACAGATACATTGCCCTCGCCTAAGTTTAATTGTACTATATTCAACCCCTCGCCGTCAAGAGTAAGTTGTCCCATATTGGTCAACATGACGATATTATTTTCGTCATAGCTTATTACCTCTGCCACTCCCGTGAGCAGAGCCGACGAGCGATCGGTCACCGATATAGACTGATGTTCCTTGTTTTCCTTCATATCCTGCCTCCGTAAATGTGATATCACATTTATATGCGGCAAGAATTTAGTTTATAACCTCGTACATACCCGAGGCATCTGCCTTGGCAACGTGCTCCTTGACCTCAAGGACACGGAGCTTAAGAGTTTTTTCGCCGAAGCTTATCTCGATAACATCGCCTACCTTAACGTCGTAGGATGCCTTTGCGCGTCTGCCGTTTACCTGTACGTGCTCTGCATCGCAGGCATCGTTAGCAACGGTACGGCGCTTGATTATTCTTGATATCTTTAAATACTTATCTAATCTCATTTTCCTTAAAATAGTATCGGGAATCCTTGGCTTAAGGATTCCCGATAGCTGCGTAATTATTACTATTACTTGATAGCGTCCTTAAGAGCCTTAGCTGCGCTGAAGCCAACGTTCTTGGAAGCAGCGATCTCAAGGGTCTCACCTGTACGGGGATTTCTACCGGTACGAGCAGCGCGCTCCTTAACTTCGAAGGTACCGAAACCGAATACCTGAACCTTGTCGCCTGCCTTGAGAGCATCAACAACAGCCTCGAGAGCTGCGTTAACTGCTGCCTCTGCTGCCTTCTTGGTTACGCCTGTCTTGGTTGCTACTGCGTCAACGATATTTGCCTTAGTCATCATGATTTTAATTACCTTTCTGTAGTATTTTAGTTTTATTACCTATCTATTATAACACTATCATTCGGTAATATCAATAGATTTTGGCAAAATATTTCTATTTTTGTTTGTTTTTTTGCTAAAAATCTGCAATAAATCTGTCACAATATCGTGTCAGAGCCTCTTCTGCATCTATTCCCGCTCTCTGTGCTGCAGAGCAAAGTTTAAAAAGCTCTTCGCCGAGAGAGTCGAAGTCAAGCTCACGCTCCTCAAGCTCGTAGCTGTCTCCCTTTGCAGCGCGCTTTGCCGTTTTTTGCGCACGCATAAGTCCGGGAAGCGCTTTGGGAACGTCCCTTACCGTATCTGCTACGGTTTTCTGACCCTTGGTATCCGCCTTGATCTTATCCCAGTTGGTAAGCACTTCGCCCGTGGTATCTGCCTTTACGTTACCGAAAACGTGGGGATGACGGATGATAAGCTTACGGCAGATGCCGTCTACAGAGTCGGCAAGGGTGAACTCACCCTCCTCCTCTGCCATCTGCGCGTGGAATACCACCTGCAGAAGCACGTCACCCAGCTCCTCGCACATAAGGTCAGGATCCTTTTTGTCTATTGCGTCGCATACCTCGTACACCTCTTCTATAAAGCAGGTGCGTATGCTCTCGTGGGTCTGCTCCTTGTCCCAGGGACAGCCTACGCGAAGATATTTCATTATCTCGCAGAGATCGTCCATGGTATATATTTCTTTGTTTTTGAGTTCTTCAAGAGTTATCATTTTACAAGCCTTGTTTTCTTTAATAATGAATAGATCTTTTCGCCCTTGGGTATGATGTCAAAATCATCCTTGGTAACTGCTCCTATAAGAAGGATAGCAAAAAGATATACTACAGCCGCAACCATAACCGAGATCACGGTAAGTATTCTGCCTGTTCCGATAAAGCCTTCAAGAAGCTTGTATGCGCCGAGAGCTGAGCCTGCGCAAAGAACCGAAGCAAAGAGAGGCTTTAAGAATACCTTGCGGAAGCTGGGGATAAAGCCGATATGCTTTGCCACGAAGTAGAAATTGAATATTACTATCGTAATATAGCAAAGCAGAGAGCCGATAGGCGCACCGTACATACGGATATTATCGTTACCTATAAGGAACCAGCTGGAAAGTATCTTTACGGTAGCGCCCGCTATCATAGAAATGATGGGCTTACGCTCAAGCTTGTATGCCTGAAGGAAGGATGTGCTCATAGAGAGCATAGCCATAAAGAATACCGCTATAGCCTGTATACTGAGAAGTCCGGGAGAGTCTACGTGGCAATCACCGAAAATAAGGGTGATAACAGCCTCGGAAAGTACGGACATACCTAAAGCACAAGGCAATGCAATGAGAGACGCTACTCTCAGTGAGCTGTTGAGAAGTGTTTTTATCTTACCTTCCTCGTTCTTGACAAGCAGAGCGGAAAGATAAGGTACTATAGATCCCGAAATGGGATATATGAGCACGGGAGGGAGATTGAACAGAGTTATTACCTCTGTGGTAAACGCGCCGTACATATCGTTTCTGGCGATTTCCTCGATACCCAAAAACTGCAGACGGTTAGAGATTATCATACTGTCCACAACGTTTGTAAAGCTCATAACAGAGGAGCTGAGGGTTATGGGGATAGCGATAACAAGCAGTCTCTTGAGTATCTCGCGGTTAGAGCGAACAGGCATTGTATAGCTGTCCTCTCTGAGATACTCGGTATTGTAAAGCTCTTCTTTAAAGAATATCTTTTTGAAGATAAGGTATACCATACCTATAGCCACGCCGACGGTAGGACCTAAGATCGCCATAGCTGCTGCAATGGCAAATTTATTGGGATCGCTGTCGGGGATATAATTCATTGCAACAGTAGCAAGAGCAATACCCACTATAAGCTTACCCAACGCCTCTATGACCTCGGACACCGCTGTAGGAATCATATTCTGATGACCCTGGAAGAAGCCTCTTATAGCGCAGGCTATACAGATAAAGAACAGCGTGGGCGCTATACATATAATGGCGTACTGCTGCCCTACAGAATCATAAAACCGTGAAATAAGACCGGAGGCGAGTATCATTATAAGCATACCCACAAATCCGATGACCGTAAGAGCGGCAAGGCTTACACGGAATATTTTTTTTGGCTCTCTGAGATTACCCTTGGCACGGCTTTCGCTGACCATCATTGCAATGGCAACGGGAATACCTGTGGTAGCTATCATAAACAGCCATACGTAAACGTTATAGGCTACGTTATAGTAACCCATACCTACGTTGGTGATGGTAGCCTTAAGCGGAACCTTGAGGAATACACCGATAAGCTTTACCACAAGGTTTGCCACGGTAAGGGCAAATACGCCGGATGCAAAAAGATTCGACGCCTTTTTAACTTTGTTATTCTTCATTACTGCTCCTTAAAATGGATGTTGTAAAACTCTCTGAAGCTGTCGTATGTCTTCTGTATATCATCCTCGGTAACCTTGTCCGAAAGATATTCGTAGGGATACTTAGGCATAAAGACACGCTTGATGGTGTCGCGGTTGGGAGATACGAGCTTGGTAACCGCACCTGCGCCGCAGGCAAACACCGAATGTATCTCCTCCATCATGTATATATTATACAGACCCTCATGTCCGGGTAAGGAATAGCCTACGTTCTCGTAGTTACCCACGGTGTTCTTTTGTCTGTACATATAGTAGGGGATATAACCGTTGTTCTTTGCATTGACCTGAGCAAAGTCAACACACTTGCCCACGTCGGGATCAAAGGGTGAATATACGTTGCCCTCGTCCTTTAAGATATCAGCCGCCTTCTTGACACAGAAGGTATGATATGTAACGTTTTCGGGTCTGAGCTTAAGTATCTCGTCCACCGACTTTTGGAAGCTGGCAGGACTTTCACCGGGAAGACCTGCAATGAGGTCGGTATTGATACATTGTATGCCGTTATCCCTTGCGATATTAAACGCACGGTAAAATTGCTCTACGGTATGATTTCTGCCGATGGTCTCAAGCACCGCGTCGTTTAAGGTCTGAGGATTGATGCTGACACGGTTTACACCGTATTCCATTGCTACCTTTACCTTTTCCTCGGTCACCGTGTCAGGTCTGCCCATCTCAAAGGTAAATTCCTTAACGTGGTCCATATCAGCATTTTCTCTTATAACACCTAAGAGAAGTCTCATCTGATCGGGGGTAAGGATGGAGGGGGTACCGCCGCCTATATAGATAGCAATAAGACGCTGGTCAAGCTCACGTATAAGCTTAAGGGTGTTCTCTACCTCATAAAGCAGCTTTGCAAGATAATCCGGAATAAGCGAAAGCAATCTCTTAGTGGAATAAGAAACGAAAGAACAGTATGAGCATCTTGAGGGGCAGAAGGGGATGGAGATATAAAGACTGCAGGTGTTATCTCCCATCTGCTTAATGATACGGTTCTCGTTCTTGGCTATGTTGCCAAGCAAGGTTGCCTTTTTGGGGCTGACAAAATATTGCTTTGTCAGTATAGTCTTCATTTCCTTAAGACCAAGCCCGCCGTTAAGAAGGTCTCTTGCTATCTTTGCGGGACGAACACCCGTTAAGATACCCCAGGAGGGAGAGATACGGAAGAACTTTTCTCCCGCCTTAAAGAGGGCTGCGCCTACCGCAACCTTTTCTGTTCTTATCTTTACGTTAGCCTCGGAATAAGGCTCTGTATGTTCGCAGGTCACAGACTTTTTGCCCACCGTAATGGTAGCTTTTGCATAACAGCCTTCGTCTGTGTCACGCTGTATAAGATCTACTATAGGAGTGTTATCAGTGGCTATCTCATCCTCAGCAAACTTTGCTCCGGGAAAGAAAACCATACATAGGGTCTGCGCGTAAAATCTGTTGATATTACCGTCAATATTAACTATCATTGCTGACTCCAAAAAATAATATTCGGAATGAAAAATGCAAAATTATAGATGATTTTATCCACGAAAGGACAAAATCTTTATTTTCATTACCGCTTTTTCTTCAATACTTCACTTTCCATAACTATGGTGATAGGGCCGTGGAGACTTGTAACTATCTCCATATGCTCGCCGAAGGCTCCCTTGCCTACGGGGATACCTTTGTCAGAGAGAAGCTTCATAAAATGCTCGTAGAGCTGGTTTGCTCTCTCCGGCTTTTCTGCCGCCATATAGTCGGGACGGTTGCCGTGGGCATAGTTAGCCATAAGAGTGAAGTTGCTTATGGCAAGTATGGAACCTCCCACGTCCATTACCGAAAGGTTCAGTTTATCGTTTTCGTCGCTGAATATGCGAAGCTTTGAAATTTTTTCGGCAAGAAGTCGCGCATCCTCTTCGGTGTCGCCCTGAGCTACACCTAAAAGAATAAGCAGTCCCTCTTTGCACTCTCCCGTTACCTCGCCCAAAGCATGGCATGCGGCGTGGGAGACTCTCTGTATCACAGCCTTCATGAGCCGTATCCTCTCGTTACGTCGTTTATATTATCTATAGATTTTAACCTTGATACGATACTGTTAACGTGCTCAAGGTTCTTGGCGTTTACCGTAAGATTAATTATTACGTCGTCACCGCCGCTCTTCTGGCTGGAAACAGATACAAGGTTTACTCTCATATCCGCAAGTGCCACGGTAATAAGCGCCAGAAGTCCTATGCTGTCCTTTGCATAGATACGCAGCATTGCCTCGAAATACTGAGAAGAGGTGCCCATAAGGCTTGCTCCCTGCTCCCAGTAAGCGCTGACCCATCTGCCTTCGTACTCCGGCTTCTGCATATTGGCGGTAACGTTGGGACAGTCGCGCTTGTGCACCGAAACACCGTAACCCTTGGTGATAAAGCCGATAAGATCGTCACCGGGAAGGGGGTTACAGCACTTGGCAAACTTGACCATACAGCCGTCGACACCGTCGATGATAACTCCGCCGCTCTTGCTGGTCTTGCGCTGCTGAGTCGCCTTGGCGTTAAGGCTCTCTATATCTACCTCTACAGTCTCCTGTACTAAAGGCTTAACTATACGGTCAAACTCGTCACGGAGCTTAGAGGCTACCTTGTTCATGCTTAAACCGCCGTAGCCTATGGTATTATAGAGGCTCTCTACACTCTGTATACCTATACGTGCGGAAACGTTTGCAAGTATCTCCTCCCGCTGTTCTTCGGTATAAGGACGGTTAAACTTTTTGAACTCCTTGTCTATCTCGGCACGGCCCACAAGGATGTTTTCTGCCTGCTTTTCCTTTTTGAACCACTGTCTTATCTTGGTTCTTGCCTCGCCTGTCTTGATTATCTTAAGCCAGTCTCGGCTGGGGCCCTTGGAGGCGTTGGAGGTAAGTATCTCAACGATCTCGCCGTTTTGAGGAACGCGGTCGATAGGCACTATCATACCGTTGATCTTGGCGCCTACCATCTTGTTACCTACAGCCGAATGGATAGCATAGGCAAAGTCGATAACGGTAGAGCCCTGTGGCAGGGTTATAACGTCACC
The DNA here is from genome assembly GCA_045133915.1 of Eubacteriales bacterium. Classification (GTDB taxonomy): domain Bacteria; phylum Bacillota; class Clostridia; order Oscillospirales; family CAG-272; genus RGIG7300. Next base: position 17,372 of record JBGUUX010000064.1, read on the forward strand.
CTTGGGTGTGAACACAAAGGTCTCGTCGTGGAATATATCTATCTTCAGAGCGTGCATAAACTCATCGTGGTCGTTGGTCTCATCCTCAACGTCGATAAGCTTAGATACCCACTGAAGCTTCTGATCTATCTCGGCACGGCTCTCAGCCCCCGTCTTATACTTCCAGTGAGCTGCCAGACCGTACTCGGCGATACGGTGCATCTCCCAGGTACGGATCTGCACCTCAAAGGGGATACCGTCACGTCCGATAACGGTGGTATGAAGAGAGCGGTACATATTGGGCTTGGGTGTGGAGATATAGTCCTTAAATCTGCCGGGGACACTTCTGAACATATCGTGGATTATACCAAGAACGGTATAACACTCAAGCTCTGTATCTACTATTATACGAAGAGCATAAAAGTCAAAGATCTCCTCAAAGCTCTTATTATGCTCAAACATCTTCTTATATATGGAATATACGGTCTTTACACGACCCTCAAGGGAGTACTTGAGCTTAGCCTCCTCAAGCTTATCGGTGATAGAATTTCTTGCATTCTCGATAAAGTCGCGGCTCTGACCGTAACGCTTTTCGATATCCTCCTTTACCTGCTGATAGCCTATGGGGTCAAGGTAGGAAAGGGATATGTTTTCAAGCTCCTGCTTGATACGCTGCATACCGAGACGGTGTGCAAGAGGAGCGTAAACGTACATGGTTTCAAGGGCGGTCACCCTCTGCTTTTCGGGTTTCTTTGCAGAAAGCGTACGCATATTGTGGAGGCGGTCGCAGAGCTTGATAAAGATAACTCGGATGTCCTTTGACATAGCGAGGAACATCTTTCTTAAGTTCTCTACGTGCTCATCCTCCTTATCCTCAAAGGGGATCTGAACGAGCTTGGTCAGACCGTCAACAAGCATAGCGACCTCTTCGCCATACTCACGGCGGATCTGTCCTACGTCCACCTTGTCGCCGCAGTCCTCCACGGTGTCGTGAAGAAGAGCCGCGCAGATGGAGTCTGTATCAAGCTCAAGGGTAGCGACTATCTCCGCTACCGCAATGGGATGGTATACGAAGGGCTCACCGCTCTGGCGGAACTGTCCCTCGTGAAACTCGGCAGCATGGAGATATGCCTTTTTGATCTTTTCTATATCATACTTCTTCCCTGTCTTTTCAAGGGCGGAAAGTAAATTACTTATAGGAGCATATTTGTCTTCCATGTTATTTATCCTGCTTTGATCTTAGATTCTGTAATAATATCGACTTATCAAGATTTACCTTTCCACGGACAAATCTTAAGCCTATCTTATATTTGACCTCAAAGTCATCCTCTGATTTTTCTATATTCAGAAGTTTCATCTCGGTGAATATATCAAGCATAAATCTCAGCTTGCATATCTTGTTTTCACCTGTAAGATTGCTCTCGGAAATGAGCTCTGAAAGGGTAAACACTCCCTTCTTCTCACAGCGCTTGATATAGGTATAAAGAGCTGCGAACTCCTTACGCTGAGGTAATATCTCGTCGGTGATATGATAACGGGCGCCGTTCTTTACAGCGCGGTAAAGCTGCTTTTGCTCGTCATACTTTTCAACAGTTCTTCTGTCGGGAAGGATATGACGGATATTGATCTGAGGTGTGGTAACACCTCGGTACTCGTTGATCTCAAGAGAAAACACCACGTCCACCCTGTCTCCCTTTTTAAAGGAAGCCTCCTCGGGGGACATACCGAAATAAACACATCCAAAGGCACGGTTCCCCTTGGTGATGCCTATACGGCTATGCTTGTTGTTGCCGATACCTCTGATCTCTGTAACCGTAGCGTCGCAGATAACGAACACGGGAGCAGGATTGTCTGTACCAAAGGGCTCTAAGAGAAAGAGCTCGTTTGCCTGACGGAGATCTATATCCTCTGCGTCAAGCACAAGGTCTGCCGTACAGGTAAGTGAATGAGCATCATGATCAAAATGCTCACGGGCATATTCGTTTATTCTTTCGCAGAAGGTTTCAAAATTTTCACGCTTTACGCTGAGACCCGCCGCAAGCTCGTGACCTCCGAACTTTTCGAGGGTGTCGCTGACGTTAGACAGAGCCTCCACAAGGTTAAGTCCCTTGACGCTTCTGCCGCTTCCCTTACCCATACCGTCCTCGTCAAAGGAAACAAGTATGGTGGGCAATCCGTATTTGTCGGTAAGCCTTGAGGAAACTATTCCTATAACGCCGTGATGCCAGTTTTCCTTGGCAAGAACTATAACGGGATTACGGTCAAAGTCATAGTCCTGAGCTATCATCTCTGCCGCTTCCTTGGCTATGGCGTTTTCCTCTGCACGGCGCTGCTCATTAAAGTCGCACAGGGTCTCAGCAAGAGAATCTGCCTTTTTGCGGTCGTTTGTGAGCATAAGATCGCAGGCAATGGACGCCTCGCTCAGTCTGCCCGCCGCATTTATACGGGGAGCCAGAGTATAGCCAACCGTAGCTGAGTTTATACGCTTGTTTTTGCCTGCCCCTGCTTTTTCAAGAAGGGCTGACATACCAAGACGGGGAGATGTCTCCATACGGCGCAGACCTATACTTACGATAAGTCTGTTCTCGTCTACCAGAGGCATAACGTCGGCTATAGTACCTGTTGCTATAAGATCCGCATATTCGTTACATATACTGCGGAAGGGGTTTTCGTCTATTCCCTTACGTTCGTTAAGCTTCATACGAAGGGCGGTTATTACCTTAAACACAACGCCTACGCCTGCTAATTCCTTAAAGGGATAAGGACAGTCGGGACGCTTGGGGTTGACTACCGCCACTGCCTTGGGAATATCAGAATGACACTCGTGATGGTCGGTAACAACTATTTCAAGTCCGCGGCGGGCGGCATACTCTATCTCCTGACAGGCTGTGATACCTGTATCTACAGAGACCATAAGTGTATAGCCGTCTTCTATTATCTGATCTATTGCAGGGGTGCTGATACCGTAGCCCTCGCCGATACGGCTGGGGATATGATAATCGCAGCTTATTCCTATTGAGCGAAGGAAAAGGTAAAGGGTGGACACGCTTGTTACGCCGTCCACGTCATAGTCGCCGAATATCATCACCTTTTCTTTTTTGTCATAGGCAGTAAGGATACGGTCTACCGCCTTATCCATATCTGCCATAAGGAAGGGATCGTGGAAGAAGCTGTCCTCGCTTCTGATAAATCTGCCTGCAAGTTCAGGCGTGGTGTATCCTCTCTGCCACAGAAGTTTTGCTGTAGCGGGAAGTATATTAAGCTCACTGCATAAAGTACCGACGGCAGCTTCGTCTATTCTGTTGTCATAAGCAAACTGCCATCTACGCATGGTGAGTCTCCTAATCTATGTGGGTAAATTTTATCTGTTTATTGCCCTATTGTTTTTTCAAGGGTAAAGTATATTATAACATAAGTACGCCGAAAATTGCAAGTACTTACCAAAATTTATAGCGTTCAGAAGGGTTTATATCTTGAAACGAGAGCACCGGCGCAACGAAGTCCGTCAACAGCCGCACTGGTGATACCTCCCGCATAACCTGCTCCCTCTCCCGAAGGGTAAAGGTTATCTGTACCGAGAGCCAGATATTCTTCATTTCTGGTTATCCTAACAGGGGCACTGGTTCTTGTCTCAGGACCTGTAAGTATAGCGTCCCTTGCCGCAAAGCCGGGGAGACTACGGTCAAAGGATGTGATACCTAACTTAAGCATATCGCATATACGGCTCTCAAACAGCTCGTTAAGGTCGTATTCTCTTACCTTGCCGTTCATATAGGTGGGTCGGATCCTTGTGGGAAGTCCCGACACACTGCCGTCAAGAAAATCTCCTACCGACTGACAGGGAGCGTAATATCCGCCTCCCCCTGCCGCATAGCCTCTTTTTTCAAGAGCCTCCTGATAAGCTATGGGGTCGTCGCTACGCACCGATACGACTACTGCCGCATTGGAGTTTACGTTGTCTCTGGCATAACGGCTCATACCGTTGGTAACTACCGTATTTTCCTCCGAGGCTGCAGCAATGACCTCGCCTCCGGGACACATACAGAAGGTATAAACCGCATCCTCCCCTACTCTTTTTGAAAATGCATAGGGTGCGGCTCCAAGCAACGGATCTCCTGCGTGATCGCCGTACATTGCCTTGTCTATATCCTCTCTTAAATGCTCTATACGCACACCGACAGAAAAGGGCTTGGGCTCAACAACGTAGTTTTGGCTGATAAGATATCTGTAGGTGTCTCTTGCAGAGTTACCTATAGCCAATATCAGAGCTCCGCATTCGATATCGCCTTTATCGGTGGTGACCGAGGTCACACGTCCGTTGGTTTTGTTTATTCTTCTGAGGGTAGTATCGTAATATATCTCACCGCCAAGCTCAATAACTCTCTCAGATATAGCATCTACGATGGAGAGCAGCTTGTCGGTACCTATATGAGGTTTGGCATCGTACATTATCTCCTCCGGAGCTCCAAACTCACAAAGGCGCTCAAATACGTATCTGCAGGCAGGATCGGATATACGGGTGACCAGCTTTCCGTCCGAAAAGGTTCCCGCACCGCCTGCGCCAAACTGGATATTACAGTTTGTATCAAGGATACCTGTTTTCATAAAGGCATCAACCTTTTCGGCTCTTGCCTTAACTGCAGAGCCGCGCTCAAGAACGATGGGTCGGTAGCCCTGCTCTGCAAGTAAAAGCGAAGCAAACATACCGCAAGGACCAAATCCGCAGACCACGGGTCTTGCGGTAAGTTCCTCTTTACCCTCACAAGGTACGCTCCAACCATCCTTTTCAAGGCTTGCATCAGCTTTTTTAAGTTGCTTATCGTTTACGTGCTCACAGTTTGCCGCAATTGAATAAACAAAAAGGATGTCGTCCTTATGTCTTGAGTCTATAGAACGCTTATATACATAGGGATCCGTTATCTTTACTCCGATCCCTTTTGCCCTTTTTAGGGCAATATCGACTGCCTCGCCCACGGGGGCTGTGTAAGGCAGTCGTATATTTTTAAATACTATTGTTTTCATTATTTAACGGTTACCACTATATTGTATTCGCCCAGTTCGTAAACGCTCTTGGCGTATGTGCTGCGCACCTCTACCTTTACCGGCAGGGTGACACTTCCCGCTCCCGCCTTAAGCTCGGACATATCTACGGTAAGTGTTATATCCTCTGCCGTTACCCTGGCAATATCCTCAGGTTTGCCGCGCAGGGTAACGTTGACCGTGTCAAGAGAGAGCGAATATTTGAGATTTTCGGGATTTTCCACCTTTATATCGCCTACCGTGAAGCTTTTGGTGATCGTTCCGTTGTGTGTAATGGTAACGTCCACCGTCTGTATACCGTCGACGCAGGTGACATCCTCAGGAAGAGAAAGGGGTATACTCAGTTTTTCGGAGGTAAGGGATTTTTCATCTATGGTTGCAATGATCTGATTTTCAAGACCCGACAGGATCTCAACGGGGCCTCTTACCTTAACCGAATCGGGTGAAAGCTTTACAGTGCTGTTTAACTCGTTAAGAAGCCCGTTTTTAAAGTCCACCCTTAATCCTATATCCTTTGACATATATACGGGTATACGAACGTCCACCGTAGAGGTTCCCACACTTACGTAGGGATTGGATACCACGGAGCCGTAAGTATCTAACAACTGTACGTTACCGGAGGCACGTATAGATGAACTTACGTTACCGCAGGGTATGGTAACGAGGGCTGTTTCTATTGTGTCAAGTATAGACTTGGGTCCGGAAAGAAATACCTCGGACGCACTCTTGTCGATATCTGTATCCCCTCCAAGCTCAAGACCCTCAGCCAGAGTGTACTCGGTAAGCTTGATCTGTACGGGGACGGAGGTGGTAGCCTTGGCGTCCAGATACACCGAAAGCAGGTTGACAGACTTATCCACAAGGTTAAAGCCGCCGGGTACCTGTATCTCAACGGGAACGGAATACTTGCCTGCCTGTGTATATGCGGTGGCATCGGCGGTAGCCTTGAAACTTTCTGCCGATATCTGATTGAGATCGCTCTTTTTGCCGCTGACGGTAACGTCAACGGTCACATTATAACCTGAATATATAGAAAGCTCTCCGCTGGAGGGAAGTAAGACCTGAATGGGTATACCGCGATAAACCTCCTGATGTATGGGGCTCTCTACCGTCATAACGTAAAACCAAAGGATAAACGCCAGAATAACCGAGACTATCTTGGGGAGAATGTTATGTCCTTTTTTACGCGCAGCCGCTTCGTTTGCGCCCAGAACTATACTGTCATTTCTGTTTGCCATATTTTTTCTCCCTTCCCTGTTATTTCTGTATACCCTTCTTTATGTTTATGATGGGCTTCTTCTTTGTTTTATCCTGTATAAACAACGAGTCGAGCTTTGCCTTAAGTCTTACCGCATCGTAGCCTCTGTGCATATGACCCTTATGAGCAAGGGATATGGTTCCGGTCTCCTCGGAAACAACTATAACCAGAGCATCACTTGCTTCGCTTGCACCGATAGCCGCACGGTGACGGGTACCAAGTTCCTTTGTGATATTATTCTTTGTAGCCAGGGGCAAAAGGCATCCTGCCGCGTATACGCGCTGATTGCGGATAACTACCGCGCCGTCGTGAAGAGGAGACTTGTTGAAGAAAATATTTCTTATAAGCATTGAGGAGGTGTCCGCATTGATCACGGTACCCGTAGAGATAATGTCACCAAGCTTGGTGGACTGCTCTATGACGATAAGCGCACCTGTCTTTGACATAGACATTTCACCTACCGCCTCGCAGAGCTCGTTTACGAACATAAGAGTTTGCTGTTCTTCCTTTACTTCACCGAGACTGCGGAGTCTCTTGATAGAGTCGCCGCCTACGTTTTCAAGAAGTGAGCGAAGCTCAGGCTGGAATATTACAACGGCGGCAATAAGACCGACCTGGAAGATATTCTGCATAAAATAGCTTACGACGTTAAGCTCAAAAGCGTTACTGAGCATAGTTATAAACGCAAGTACTGCTATACCTACCGCAAGCTTACCTGCACGGCGCTCACGGATGAATTTATAAATATAATATATCAGCACCGACACCAATAATATATCGATGATGTCCGCTATTCCCATAGCCTTTATCTGATTGATAAAATAGGTCCACAAATTGCCTATCCAGTTGATCAGCCTCGTCATATGCTCCTCCAAAAAACATTTCTCCGTATATATTGTAACATATTTATTATAATATTTCAATCTAAAATTAAGACTTTTTTTAATTATCTGTACAAATTTAAATTAATATGATATAATATATATATTATATTCATCGGAGTAACAAATGAAACTTAAAAGTTTACTTAAACAGTTCGTACCCAAGAGAGAGGCAAAGCACGTTACCGCCATAATAGTAGCCGGAGGAAGCGGAAGCCGTATGGGCACCTCCACCACCAAACAGATGATGGAGCTTGACGGTATCCCCGTTGTGGTAAGAACCATACTTGCCTTTGAAAAAGCCGAGTGCATAAAGGACATTATAATAGTTGCAAAGGCCGAAGAAAAGGAAATATACAACGAGTTTATAAATAAATACGCCCTTAAAAAGATACGAAGAGTGGTAGTGGGCGGCGACACAAGACAGAAATCCGTATTCAACGGATTTAAGGCCGTAAGCGACGACTGCGATTTTGTCGCTATACACGACGGAGCAAGATGCCTTATTACTCCCGAAAACATAGAAAAGGTACTTTATGAGGCAAGATTTCACGAGGCGGCAAGCGCTGCCGCTCCGGTGAAAGACACCATAAAGATAACAAACTCGGAAGGTTTTGTTGTATCCACGCCTAACCGCTCAAAGGTATGGGCTGCTCAAACACCCCAGATATTCCGCGCCGACCTCTACCGAGCTGCTGCGTTTTATGCCCTGAAGCTCGGTTACGAAGCCACCGACGACAATGCTTTGGTAGAGTTTTTAGGCTCAAAGGTCAAGATGGTGGACTGCGGATATAAAAACATTAAGATAACTACTCCCGAAGATATACATATTGCAGAGGTGCTGCTTAAATGATGGATATACGTATAGGTCACGGATATGACGTCCACCGCTTTGCCGAAGAGCGAAAGCTTATTCTCGGCGGCGTGGAGATAGAATATGAAAAAGGGTTGCTGGGTCACTCAGATGCCGACGTGCTCTGTCACGCGGTAAGCGACGCTCTGCTGGGAGCTCTGGCTTTAGGTGATATCGGCAAGCATTTTCCCGATACCGATACCAGATATAAAGGCGCAGACAGCATTGAACTGTTAAAGCACTGCGTATCCCTGTTGGGAGAATACAAGGTGTCAAATATCGACGCCACCGTTATAGCGCAAAAGCCTAAACTGTCTCCCCATATCGAGGCAATGCGAAAAAAATTAGCAGATGCTATGGGTATTGATATCTCCCGCGTAAGTATCAAGGCAACGACAGAAGAAAAGCTTGGCTTTACCGGAAGACTGGAAGGAATTTCAGCTCACTGCGTAGCTTTGGTAATACGAAACTAAAAGGAGAAAACCGCCGAAGCGGTTTTCAACGGTTATATTAAAGATACAGGACATACCGAAACTTCTTACACTTCCGTTATTTTAAAATTCGGCGGTATACCTTGTATCTGAGCTTTACTGCTCCTATAGTATTTTATGAGATATTTCTCAATATGACATTGTAATAAAAATAATTTGATATAAATTTCGGAGGAAAATAAAATGATCAAGATTTCACCCTCAATTCTTGCCTGCGATTTTGCAAATCTGCAGAGTGAGATCAAAAAGGTAGAGGATGCAGGCGTAGAATATCTGCACATAGACGTTATGGACGGCATATTTGTCCCCAACATAACCCTCGGTCCCTGCGTGGTTTCCGCTATCCGTAAGTATTCAAAGCTCTTCTTTGACGTGCACCTGATGATAACAGATCCTATCCGTTATATCGACGATTTTGCAAAGGCGGGAGCAGACCTTATTACCATCCACGTAGAAAGCACCTTTGACGTTTCTGCCGCGATCGACCGTATCAAGGCCAACGGCAAGAAGGTAGGTCTTTCTATCAAGCCCAACACCAAGCCCGCGATACTAAGACCCTACCTTGACCGTGTTGATCTTATTCTTGTTATGACGGTAGAACCCGGCTTTGGCGGTCAGTCCTTTATCGAGGCTACCGTTGACAACATCAAGGCGTGTGCCGCTATGATCAAGGAATGCGGCAGAGATATAGAGCTTGAGGTAGACGGAGGTGTTTCTCCCAAGAACGCTCACGTAGTAAAGGACGCAGGCGCAAACGTTATCGTTGCAGGCTCTGCGGTATTCGGTTCAAGCGACATCCCCAAGACCGTACAGGAGCTTAAAGCGTAAATACAAAAACAAAAAAAGATGCATCGTAGGGGTCGTACAGTAAAGGACAGTAAAAGAGCTATGTAGAAAATTTCTACATAGCTCTTAATTTTGTCTTATGCCATAGCAAGCAGGGAAAATGTATATCATTTTCCACTTGTTAGGAGAACCTAAAACCCTTAACCTTGCTCACAACTAATTGCAGCCTGTGTGGTAATACTCAAAAGTGGGAAATATTTTATAAAAGCTAATCGCTTCTTGATTATTATAATACTTTTTTTATAAAAGGTATTTTTTTAAGAAGTGCTACAACAATTAATCCAATTATAAAAATACAAATTTCAAATATTATAACGGCAAAAAAACGATGCATATAGGAAGATGCCATTACATAAATTGGTTTTAATAAACCTATATTCATATCTGAAAGTAAATATATACCAAAAGTACACGAACCTATATATGATATGATTTTCGCAAGTTGTTCAGGTGCTTTTACGAATGAAACTAAATAAAAAACGCAAACACTTTGTAACAATATAGGGAAGAAAGTACGGTCATCAAAAAACAAATAACTAGAACTTGATTTTTGATATTCAAAATATGTTGCTATAACATTAAATATTACCATCGTAACAAATAACACGCACGCAACACAGAAACCACTCCTTGTTTTTTTGATTCCAAATTTCGAAAAATATTGGCCGACAAAAAGCATACAAATATATCCTCCAAATAGTGGCAACTGAAAATTAGCGTTCACAGTAATTAGATGACTATAGTGAGTTAGTATTGGTAGAATAGAAAAGAATAATCCTGAAATAGCAAAAAATATATGGTAATCAAGTTTTGTCATAAGAGAAACCATTTTTTAAAGAAAAGGCAACATAAATAAAATGCCCAAATATGTATATAAATACCATAGGGCATTTGATGGTGATGTAATATATACAGCAAGGAATCGTTTGATAGCACTTATAAAAGAGGGGTTAGGATTCATATAATAAGTATTATATATTGCATAAATAAACCCACAACCAATTAAAGCTGTAACAATACGTATAATTCTCTGCAGGCATTTTTTGTAACTATCAATTTTATTCAATAAAAGGTATCCTGATATCATAAAGAAAATGGGAACAGCTATTTTAGAGATAAAAAAGTATGTTAGCGAAACAAACCATGTTAAATTTTGCGGAGTAGTGCTAAGAAAAATTCCACTGTTCGTATGATTCACAATCACGAAAAAGCATGCTATTATTCGCAATAAATCCAAAAAGGTTTTACGAGATTTAATAGTTTCCATTTTGCCTAATTCCTTATCAAATTTTATAATTGTTCTATATAGTAAACTATATATAGAGAATTTGTTGTATTATAACACAACAACAGTGATTTTGCAATACAAAAATCCCCACCGATTTCTCGGTGGGGATAGTTTTGCTTTGGAAATCTAATTACTTAGATTCTTTGATTGCTGGCTGTCCTGCAGTGTATCGGGCAATTGGAACAAACGATTAAAACCGCCCTTTAGAGTACGTCCCCTAAGATGCATCTTTTTTAATTATATTAATGTTAATACTGTCAATGTCACTATTGCCGCAACAAAAAGCAGAGCTCCTATAGCAAGCTTAGCTCCGTGCTTTTTGAACCAACGGTGTCTCTTGAGTTTCATCTCATAATCTATGGAAGAAACCACCGCACCATAAGTAGGCACTCTGTTTTCGTTCATGGGTCACCTTCTCCAAAATTTTGCTAGAGAAATTGTAACAGAGAATTTTAAACCTTAGATTATGATTTTGTTTCAGGAATCGTTCTTCTTTGTAAACAAAGATTTAACTACCCGACTTTAGTGTAGAACACATCCAGTACAAGCTCGTACAGTCCATCGCTGTCTACGTGATATTCGGCATACTTTTCGCCCCTGACTACAGTACCGGGAACACTATGGAACTCCATATTTGCCACACCGTCCAAAAAGTTGGCTGCCATATATGTTACCTCATCTGCGCCGATATCGGTAAACACGTAGCCCTGAGCCGTATTGTACAGATTAAGCGGAGTCTTTATATTACGTTTGGTCAAAGCAACCGTCTTAGCTACAAAAGAACTGATAAACGCCTTCTGTCTCTCCATACGAACAAGGTTGGAGTCGAGTACGGTGGTATCACGATATCTTACGTACTGTACCGCAGATCTGCCGGATACGGTTATCGTGCGTCCTGTAGGTTTAGAATAATTGGCATTATACTCAGGAACCTGTACTCCGCCTACAGCATCGGACAACGCCCTTACCGCAGCAAAGTCCATGACGAAATATGAGTTTATCGGAATTCCGTACATAAGCTCAGACAGAGATTTCATCACGTTACGGGCACTGGCCTCATCATCCTTGCCGTAAGCATATGATAAACAAAGCTGCATATTTCTGGTGGTAACGTAGGTTCCGTCAGGCGTATAAACGTCTATGTTTACCATAGAATCTCGGGAAACGTTGATAAGATCCACCTCTCCCGTTGCGGTATCCGCCACAAGAAGGAAAACCGCATCCGACTGTCCGTTATAACCAAGGTCACCGACGTTGTTTACACTTTCCTTGTCAACACCCACTATAAGTATAGAGGTGAGATTGTTATTAAAGTTATATTTACCGCCCTTATAATGCACCTCGGCGCCATCGTCAATAAGTTCAACACCCTCGGGAGCGGTAACCTTGATCTCCTCGTTGGACATAGATACCTTACCCTTGTTGTATAAAACTCCGACGGTAACGGCTCCTGCAACCGTCAAAGCAACGAAAACAGTAAGAATTGAAAGAGTTATCCACAGTATTATCTTGCGTGCCTTTCTCTTTTTTGTCAAAGAGCCGCCGGTATTTTTTGTATTATTTCGTTTCGACATCAGCTACAAGCACCCCCTGTACTAAATATCTGCGATTGGTATAGGTATAATACGAGGTACAGGTGCTCAAAGTGATGATCTTGTCGTCAGCAGTCAGCTCTACGCCCTCTCTTATTGTTCTGCTCATAGTGGGAGGGTTGAGACAGGTCTGCAGGTATGCGAGATAGTCTTCGTCATCCGAATAGTCACAAAGGGTAAGAACGTGACGGTTGTCTGTCTCGTATGCTGCAAAAATATCGTACACCAGCACGTGACCGGGTATTGTTATATAAACGTATCTGTTTTTTTCAAAAAACTCGGGATCCTTATAATTGTGGAGAGATCCGAAAAAGGTACCGTCAAGCATATAGTGACCGTAGAGAACTGTGTTTCTGTCGGTGAAATCAATACTGTTAAAATATTGAGTAAATATACATCCCGACACGCTGTAATCTCCCGTATAGTTGCGGCGCTCATAATAAAGCTCGCTTGCAGGACTCTGCAGTACGGGGTAGTCTATGGGAGTACCGGGTATGTTTATCCACGCATGGATATCAGGATTGATACCGTACATATCAGCAAAGTTAACGTCGTACTTTGCATCTATCTCCGAGGGCAACTCTCCTGTAATTATAGGTACTTCAGGCTCAGGCTCGGGCTCAGGCTCGGCGGTAGTATCAGCGGTATCGGGAGGCAGAGTAACCACGTCCTTTGTGTCCACAGGATCCTTGATGTCGGAGATATTCCCTTCACAGCCTCTGAGGCTGAGAAAGAAGAGAATGGCACACCCAAGGGCAACAAGGGTAAAGAGAATACCCAGCACACGCCAAATTATCTTTTTTGAAGAATCTTTCATATTATCCTCGTTAAATGATAAAACCTACCCCGTTGAGAGGTAGGTCTTAAAATGCTTGTTAATTACTTGCTGCTCTTCTTGAAGGAGTAGCCAGCAGCTGCCATAGAGCCAACGAAAGCAACAGCCATCATAACAGGAGCAACGCCTGTAGAAGGAGAAGATGTACCGGGCTTAACAACGGGCTTAGTGGTGGACTGAGCCTTCATAACAGCCTGAACCTTAACGTCGGTAATGGGCTTGATAGTGATGGTCTTGTCAGTCTTGTCACCCTTGATCTCGTACTGACCGGTGATCTCCCAGTTAACGAAATCGTAACCGCTGTTGGGCTTGATGGTGATGGTGATAGTGCCGTCAGCATTAACTACCTTGTCGATCTCACCGCCGTTACCGGGAACTACGCCGGTCTCAACGTTAACATTGGGCTTGGGGCTGACTTCAGCAGACATAGGAATTGCAATAGCGAACATCATTGCAACTACCATAATCATAGCAATAAACTTTTTCATTATAGTAACCTCTCTATATTTTATTTCAAAATACTGTGAATATTATAACATTACCTACCGATTTTGTCAATAGTATAATTTCTATTTTTTGTTAAGTTTATCAAACAGCATAAATATCCTTGCAGTCTGCGCTCTGGTGACGTTTCCCTTAGGGAGAAGAGTATCAGACGTCATACCTGTAACAATACCCTGTTCTACCGCCCAGCTCATAGATTCGTATGCCCAATCAGAAAGGCTTGACACATCCTTGTACAGGGTAAGATCCGCTCTGCCTTCTACGTTTACGCTTGTATCCACCGCATAAACGTAGATAAGTCTTGTAAGCTGTTCACGGATAATGAACTGATGAAGACCGAACAGGTCGGGAGCAACACCCTTGACGTATCCTTCCAAAACAGCCCAAGATACGGCACCGCTGTACCATCTGCCCACAGGCAGGTCCTTCATTGAGCTATTTGTATATTTATAGTTGTCAGAGTCTACACCGGCAAAGTTTGCAAGTATCAGCACAAACTGTTCGCGGGTCAGATTTCCTGCAGGAGAAAACACGTTAGAACTGATACCGTTGATATAACCTCTCTGAGCGCAGTATGCCACCGCATCGGCATACCAAGCATTGTCGGATACGTCCACAAAGCGGTTAACGTAATCCGAAGGATCGAAATTACTTCCCTGCTGCCCTGTGTATTTCCATATAGCATATAACACCGAATCAGCGGCGGGGGTATACTCTTTGAAATATTCTCCGTTATCGGTATATTTTTTTGACCAACCCACAAACTCATATCCGTCTCTTTCAGGCGTGGGCAAAACAAAGGTCGCACCTTTAGGAGATATTACGGTGGAGGTAGCGATCCTTCCTCCGTCGGTCTCAAGCCTTGTGGCGTAGAAGGTAACAGACGTGGGGTTTGATATATTACCTGCGTTATCAGTCGCCGCAAGATAATAGGTGCCCGACTTTGAAACGTATTCGGTTGCTTTGCCGTTTGAAACGGGGGTATAGCTGTTTTTGGTTACCGTAGGGTTAGTGCCCCAATAATATCCCGCAACACCGTTGTTGTCACTAAAACCAAAGTTAACTGTCTGATATGCGGCTATATTGGAGGTATAGGACATAGAAACAGTTGGTGCCTCTACATCATAAGGAACTCTGATCTGATACTTTTGCTTGGTATATGAAGTAAAGATAGGACTGTTAAATCTGTCTATAACAAGATAGCCTTTGTCATACTTAAAGCCGTAAATACTCTTAGCCTCGCCGGACAAAGTGGGCGTATATATCACCTTGGAGACACCGGTTGCAACGTTATACGAATATATTGCATTACTTTTAGAGTATAACAGGGTAACACCGTCTGTTGACAGGCGGCAATAGTTACCGAGCCAATAGGAGTTTCCACCCGAGGTGCTCCATACGTCGCTTAGCTTTGCAAGAGGGGTGGGGTTACCCAGCTTGTTAAGGGTCTCGTTTGTATTGTTGATATAATATATATCCCCGTTGACCATAACAAACTCGGACTCGGAGTTTCTCCAATAATAGTTATCAAAAGCGGTATCGGTGGGGGAAGCATCAAAATCACCGTAGTTATGATCTGCCTTTTTCAATGCTTGCGTGGAAAGCATAAAATGATTGTGATATACCCTGCCGGTAATATCCTCTACCGGATCGTCAAAGGTAACGTCTACGTGATATTTTTTGCCGTTGATAATAACTATGTTCCAGTCGTGATTCATAGCCGCAGAGGAACAGATATAACTTTCTATACCCACCTCGTCGAGAAGATACATATACGCATAGGCATAACCCTGACAGGTTGCGCGTCCGCTGACAAGCGCTCCGTACATCTCTCGGCTTTCGTTTTTGACGTTGCCTGTGGATACGCCTAAAAGATCATACTCGCAGTTGGCTATTATACGGTCGTGGAGTATAAGAGCCTTTGTAACATCGGTAACAGCTTTGTTGTTTTTAAGATCCGCAGTCATACGTTCTGCAGCTCTGACACACTGGTCATACATGCGCTGATAGGTATCGGCATCATAATGATATGTGAAATAAATATACTGTACCATACCACCTGAGCCGGAAAACCCCACTCCGTCAACATGGAAAAGGATCGGAGTTCCATGCCACACAAGTTCTTGCAAGGAGTTGAGATTTTCGTCTGTAAAAGGTATACCGAATCTTGAAATATCGATGCGCTTGGGACAATCCTTGGCGTTTTGCTCAAGGTAAGTTACCAGTTCCTGCGCATCTACGCTCATGCCAAAGGAAAAAGTTCTGCTATCCGACACTTTCGCCGACAGGGACAAGCCCATAACCACAACAGTCAGACACAGAACAACCGCAACAAAAATACATTTAACTGCCTTTTTGAACAGGGACATACTACCTCTCCTTAAATAAACACAATACACATCTATTATATCATATTTCGCAAAAAATGCAACACTACGCAAAAAAATCGTACTTTTACACAAACAAAAAGGGAGTCTGTTGTTAAAATGACAACAGACTCCTTATTTCTATTCGTTCTTATTCCTCAAGGTTTGCGCCGCAGCACTTTTTGTACTTCTTGCCGCTGCCGCAAGGACAGGGATCGTTTCTGCCAACCTTATCAGCCGCCTTTTTAACCACAGGCTTCTTCTTGACGGTACCGTCACCTGCGCCCACGAAGCCCTCGCCGGTTACCTTAGCTGCAGCCTCGCGCTTGATCTCCTCACGGGGACGAACCGAAAGCACGGCACGTACAGTCTCGTTACGGATGGTAGCGATCATCTCGTCAAACATATCCGCACCCTCAAGACGGTACATGGATATGGGATTACGCTGTGCATACGCATGAAGTCCTATGCTTCCCTTCAGCTCATCCATAGCGTCAAGCTGATCCATCCAGTTGATATCAACACGGCGGAGCAGGATAACACGCTCGATCTCACGCATCTGCTCTGCACCGAAAAGTTCCTCCTTCTCGGCGTAAAGTTCCATAGCGTTATCATAAAGCTTTTCGGTAAGCTCATCTGCATCAAGAGTCTTGAGCTCCTCCTCGGAGTAGTCAAGCTCGCCCTCTTCAAGGAAGAGTCCGCCAAAGGACTGCTTAATGGGGTCGAGATTCCATACGCCCTCTTCGTCTTCGGGATGAGGAGCGCAGTTACCTACTGCCGTCTCTATAACGTCTCTTATCATCTTGGTGATACGTTCCTTGAGATCAGCGCCGTTAAGCACGTCGTCACGCTGAGCGTAGATAACTTTACGCTGCTGATTCATAACGTCGTCGTAGCTTAATACGTGCTTACGTCTCTCAAAGTTATTACCCTCAAGCTGCTTCTGAGCGTTCTCAATAGAGTTAGAGAGAATACCTGCCTGTATAGGCTGATCGTCGGGAAGACCGATACGCTCTACCGCATTGAACACTCTTTCACTTCCGAAGAGTCTCATAAGATCGTCCTGAAGTGAGAGATAGAAGCGTGACTCGCCGGGGTCACCCTGACGGCCTGCACGTCCGCGGAGCTGATTGTCGATACGACGGCTCTCATGACGCTCTGTACCTACGATAAAGAGACCGCCTGCCTCGCAGACCTTCTTTGCCTCGGGAGCTATCTCTTCTTTATATTTCTTGAATAATTCCTTGTATACAACTCTTGCAGCAAGGACTTCTTCGCTTACGTCTGTAGAAGAACCTACCGCAAGACCGATAACGTCCTCTTCGTAGCCCTGCTTACGCATCTCCTGCTTAGCCATGAACTCGGGGTTACCGCCAAGCATAATGTCGGTACCACGACCCGCCATGTTGGTGGAGATGGTAACTGTGCCAAGCTTACCTGCGCATGCTACGATCTCGGCTTCCTTTTCGTTGTTCTTTGCGTTAAGAACGGTATGCTCTATACCCTCACGCTTGAGAAGTCTGGAAATCTCTTCAGACTTGTCGATAGAAACCGTACCTACAAGCACGGGCTGTCCCTTTTCGTGGCAGGCAATGACCTGACGTACTATAGCATCGTTCTTTGCAGCCACGGTCTTATAAACCACGTCGTCGTGGTCACAACGGATCATGGGCTTGTTGGTGGGGATCTCAACACAGTCGAGATTGTATATTTCTCTGAACTCCATTTCCTCGGTAAGGGCGGTACCCGTCATACCCGAGAGCTTGTCGTAAAGACGGAAGAAGTTCTGGAATGTGATAGTAGCAAGGGTTTTGTTTTCCTTTTCTACCTTAACGTGCTCCTTTGCCTCGATTGCCTGATGCAGACCGTCGGAATAACGTCTGCCGGGCATGATACGGCCTGTAAAGGAGTCAACGATAAGCACCTCGCCGTCCTTGACCACGTAGTCAACGTCACGGTGCATGATACCGTGAGCACGGATAGCCTGGTGGATGTGATGGGAGATAAGAGAGTTCTCGGCATCGGAAAGATTTTCAATACCGAAATACTCTTCAGCTTTGGCAATACCGCTGGCGGTAAGCACAACGCTCTTAGCCTTTTCGTCAACGATATAGTCTGCATCGATATCGTCGTTTTCCTGCTTGGAATCAAGCTCCTTGATACGGTACTGACGGAGTCTTGCAACAAGAGTTTCGGTGCGGTCGTAAAGCTCGGTGGACTTCTGACCCTCACCCGAAATGATAAGAGGAGTTCTTGCCTCGTCTATGAGAATGGAGTCTACCTCGTCAACGATGGCAAAGGTATGGCTGCGCTGCATCTTCTGCTCCTTGTAGAGCACCATGTTATCACGAAGATAGTCAAAGCCGTACTCGTTGTTGGTACCGTAGGTAATATCGGCGTTATAAGCCTCCTGCTTTTCCTTCTGGGTCTGACCGTGGCAGATAAGACCGACGGTAAGTCCGAGGAATACGTATACTCGACCCATCTCCTCAGCGCCAAGACGGGCAAGATATTCGTTTACGGTAACAATATGAACGCCCTTGCCGTTAAGCGCGTTAAGGTATGCGGGGAGAGTGGCAACGATAGTCTTACCCTCACCCGTCTTCATCTCGGCGATACGGCCCTGATGAAGTATGATACCGCCCATAAGCTGTACGCGGAAGGGTCTCTTGTCAAGGACACGGGCACACGCCTCACGAACTGTGGCAAATGCCTCGGGGAGGATATCGTCAAGGGTCTCACCTGCCTCAAGTCTTGCCTTGAGGGCGGGAGTCATAGCCTTTAACTCCTCGTCTGTCATATTAGAATATTTATCCGCCATTGCTTCGATCTTATCCACCGTTGCGGTGATCTTTTTGATCTGGCGCTGGCTGTAGCTTCCGAAAATTGAATTAAAGATACCCAATTTCTTTCTCTCTTTCATAATTAATATTAAACTATTATATCACAAACAAATAAAAATGTAAACCCTTACTTGATATTTCTGCCTTTTAGTGTTAAGATATACGGGAGGTGAAACTATGAGCAACATCAATATTGTATTAATTGAACCCGAGATCCCCCAAAATACCGGAAATATCGCCAGAACCTGCGCCGCAACCGGTGCTTCCCTTCATCTTGTAGAACCTATGGGTTTCAAGGTAGACGACAGAAAGCTCAAGCGCGCGGGACTGGACTATTGGCACGAGCTTGATATTACGTATTATAAGAATATAGACGACTTTTTTGAAAGAAACAAGGGTGAAGAGTTCTACTATTTTACCACCAAGGCGCCTCAGCGCTACAGTGACGTAAAATATCCCGAAAGAGTGTTCCTTGTTTTCGGCAAGGAGACCAAAGGGCTGCCTGAGGATCTTCTCTATAACAACCGTGAAAGATGTGTACGTATGCCCATGAGAGAAAATCTCCGCAGCCTTAACCTCTCAAACACGGTAGCGATAGCCGTATACGAAGCCTTCCGCCAAAGAGACTTTGAGGGTCTGCAGGGTGAAGGACAGCTCACACAGTATGAGTGGTAATATGCACCGCAGTTCAGCCTTTGTATGCGACGGCTTTGACATAAAGGGTGATCTTGTATCCCTTGAGCTTCTTGATATACCCGAAGACTCTTTTACCAAAACACAGTATCTGGGTTACGAGGGATGTTGGTTGACAAGGTGTCTGTGTTGCAAGGATGACGAGCTTATAAGCTTGTTTTATGCCGAGGATCATTTTGTCTCCGACAGGGGCATCCTTATAAGAAAAATATTCAATGCAGTTAAGCTGACCTTTTACGTAGATACAGGTAAGCACAGTATATTCAACAACAGATACCACCTTACGGATCGGTATATGCCGCTCATCCGTGTGACAAAAGATAAAATGAATGCTTTTATCCTCTTTACGGGAGGAATAAAGTACGACAGTTACGAAGGCCGCATGACCCTGCCTGAAGGTGAACACGAAATATATATCTGCGAGGGTAACGACCCTTCGGTAATGATGCGTAACCTGAACAAGCTGTTAAACGAGTCTGCTAAAAGAACACCTCACGACAAGGATGATCTTGCCTGCGCTCTTGATACCGTGTATACGGCAAGAGGTTATGAGAAGGATTTTTTGTATCTGTATTCTTTGAAGAAATTAGGATTGACCCGTTTTATACCCTCATACGAATGTGATGAGAGCAGTATAATCCACGGTGCATTGCCCGCAAAAAGCTCGGAAGACGGTTCGTCTATAGATACGCTTTATTATATCTGCAGTAAGGGCCCTCAAGCCGAACGCTGCAAGGGACTTTTTTGTGATAATTTTGTGCGGGGTAACAAGATAGCCTTGAACTCTCACAAGAGAAGAACTAATATACGTCTGCCCAGATTCAGATACGGACTTTGTCCATACTGTATGAAAAACAGTTCCTGGCTTGAAAAGACCCGTCACTCTACCTATGCCTGTGTAGATTGCTACGGTGTGGCGGATCTGCCCTCAAATATACCCGACACCACCGAATATACTTCGGATCTGCCTTTGCTTGTAATGATATATCTGGGTATAGATATTCCGGTTTTTGAAGATATCCCGTCTGTGCTTAAAGGTTTGTCGGCAAATCAGCTTAACACGGAAATGACGGCACTTTTGCTCTATGCCCTGTGTATATACGGACTTGACGAAAGGCATGAGGTATATAAAAAACTTATCTCCCAAAGAAATGATATCGGTATCTGGCAGGAAGATAGCTGCTCACCTACCGTAAACGCCATCTGCTGCGCATCAATTATAAAATATAAAAATGTCCTGTAAAAAACAGGACATTTTTTAATATATAGAAAATTTCGTTGTGGCGTGTGATACGATAGGAGCAAACTCTTACCCTGCAGAGCGCAGTTTTGGTGCGCACCTTGCCGCTTTTATTCTGTTATAAGTTCGGCTTTTCCTTCGCCTGTAACGACCTTTTCGTTAACGATGACCTTGGTCACGTCGGTTTTGGAGGGCAGCTCGTACATAAGTTCAAGCATCATCTCCTCCATGATGGAACGAAGACCTCTTGCGCCGATGTTACGCTCTATGGCAAGATCTGCAACCTTATAGAGTGCCTCGTCGGTAAACTCTATCTCCATATTATCCATACCAAAGAGCTTCTTGTACTGCTTGATAAGAGAGTTCTTGGGCTCTCTTAAGATACGGACAAGTGCGTCACGGTCAAGTCCCTCCAGACCTACGATAAGGGGCAGACGTCCCACAAGCTCGGGGATAAGTCCGTATTTCATAATATCGTGAGGCTGTACGTCCTTGTAGATCTCGGTCTGCTGCTTATCCTGCTTGGTCTTTACCTCGCCGCCAAAGCCCATAGAACCGCTGCCGTTACGCTTCTCTATTATCTCGGAGATACCGTCAAATGCACCGCCGCAGATAAAGAGAATGTTCTCGGTGTTGATCTGTATAAAGTCCTGATTGGGGTGCTTACGTCCGCCCTGGGGAGGAACGTTGGAAACAGTACCCTCAAGGATCTTGAGAAGCGCCTGCTGTACACCCTCGCCCGAAACGTCACGGGTGATGGAACGGTTTTCGCTTCTTCTGGAGATCTTATCGATCTCGTCGATATATATAATACCCTTTTCTGCCAGCTCTATATCAAAGTCAGCCGCCTGGATAAGACGGAGAAGAATGTTTTCTACGTCCTCACCTACGTAACCTGCTTCGGTAAGGGTGGTTGCGTCTGCTATAGCAAAGGGGACCTGAAGTGTCTTTGCAAGACTTTGTGCAAGGAAGGTCTTACCTACGCCTGTAGGACCGAGAAGAAGAACGTTGCTCTTCTGTATCTCTACGCCGTCCTCCGACTTTTTGTCCTTGGAGAGAATACGCTTATAGTGATTGTATACCGCAACGCTCAGAGCTTTCTTTGCTGCATCCTGTCCGATAACATACTCGTCAAGGGTCGCCTTGATAGCTGTAGGCTTGGGAAGGGTCTCGTAGGTCAGCTTGCCGCCGTCTGTGGTCTTGACAGCCTCGGGAGCATAGTCGCCGAGGAGCTCCATGCAGGCGTCCACACAGTCACTGCAGATAAAGGTACCCTTGGCAACGGGAGAAGGAATGAGGAACATTACGTCCTTTTCCGCTCTTCCGCAGAAAGAGCAGCGGTAACCCTGGTTGTTTGTATTGTTTTCGTTTGACATTAATTATTACGCTCTCTTATCAAAAACTTTGTCTATAAGACCGTATTCCAGAGCCTGCTGCGCAGTAAGGAAGTTGTCACGGTCGGTATCGCGCTCGATATCTGCAAGAGGCTTGCCGGTATTAAGCGCAAGTATCTCGTTGAGCTTAGCCTTGGTGCGGAGAATATGGTCTGCATGGATCTTGATATCGGATGCTTGACCCTGCATGCCGCCCAGAGGCTGGTGGATCATGATCTCGCTGTTAGGAAGCGCAATACGCTTACCCTTAGCGCCGGAGGAAAGCAGGAACGCGCCCATGCTTGCCGCCATACCGATACAAACGGTAGAAACGTCACACTTGATGTAGTTCATAGTGTCATAGATAGCCATACCTGCAGACACGCTGCCGCCGGGGCTGTTGATATACATACAGATATCCTTGTCGGGATCCTGCGCCTCAAGGAAAAGAAGCTGTGCAACCACAAGGGATGCGGTAACGTCGTTTACTTCATCTGCAAGGAAAATAATACGATCGTTTAAGAGTCTGGAGTATATGTCATATGCTCGCTCGCCACGGTTGGTCTGTTCAATAACGGTTGGTACTAATGCCATTTTTATTTACCTCCTGAAATATAGTTATATGCAACAATCACTTGCACCAAAGATGCAAGTGATTGAAATGAATTATTCTTCTTCGGTGTCCTTATCGGTTGCCTTCTTGGTAGCTGCAACCTTCTTCTTTGTGATCTTAGCTTCTGCGCGAACGAGCTCAAATGCCTTGTTTACCTTGATGTCGTCTGCAACTGCAGAATCCTCAACAAGCTCACGAACTCTCTCTACCTCTACGCCGTATGCCTTGGAAAGCTTATCAAACTCTTCGCCTATCTCTTCCTCGGTAGCGGTGAGGTTCTCAAGCTCTACGATCTTCTCAAGAGCAAGTCTGGTCTTAACCTGCTTCTCAGCCTCGGGCATAAACTGTGTGCGCAGAGACTCAAGGTTCATACCTGTATACTTGAAGTAAGTATTGAGGTCGAGACCCTGCATACGGAGACGTGTATCGTAGTCACGAACCATGTTCTCAGCCTCGCGCTCTACCATGGGAGCGGGAACCTCGCACTCAAGGTTAGCTCTGAGTGCATCCATAAGAAGCTCGTTTGCCTCAGCGTCAGCTGCCTTATCGTTTCTCTCTGTGAGTTTAGCCTTAACGTCAGCCTTGTATTCAGCAAGTGTATCAAATTCGGAAACGTCCTTAGCGAACTCGTCGTCAAGCTTAGGAAGCTCCTCAACCTTGATGGAGTTGAGCTTGGTAGCAAATACTGCTGCCTTACCTGCAAGGTCAGCTGCGTGGTACTCGGTGGGGAATGTAACCTCTACGTTAAACTCCTCGCCGATCTTGTGACCGATGATCTGATCCTCGAAGCCGGGGATAAATGCGCCGGAACCGAGCTTAAGATCGTGGCCCTGTGCGGAGCCGCCCTCAAAGAGAACGCCGTCAACGGAGCCTGCATAGTCGATGTTTACTGTATCGTTCTTCTTAGCTGCTCTGTCGGTAACCTCGATAGTTCTTGCATTTCTCTGCTGAACTCTCTTGAGCTCCTCGTTTACGTCAGCTGCAACGATGTTCTTAACGGAAACCTCTGCCTTAAGGCCCTTGTACTCCTTAACCTCAACGGTAGGATATACGAAGAACTTAGCCTTAACTACAACGCCGTTTTCGTCGATTGTGTCGATATCATACTCGGGAGCGCTGACAACCTTGATGTCTGCCTCCTTAACTGCTGCCTCAGTAGCCTCAGGAAGAAGATCGTTTAATGCATCTTCATAAAATACGCCTGCACCGTACATCTTTTCGATCATAGACTTGGGTGCCTTACCCTTACGGAAGCCGGGGATCTGGATCTTGCCAACCTGCTTCTTGTATGCAGCGTTGCAAGCCTTGTCGAAGCTCTCCTTATCAATAGTAAACTCTAATTCTACCTTGTTGGTCTCAATGTTGTTTACTTTAACCATTGTTTTCAATGTCCTTTCATCTCTAAAAAACTTTATAACACATCCATTTTACTTATTTATAATATAAAGTCAAGTAAAAAATGCAAAATTTTCAATTTGTTAATCAATTAGCAAGGGTCTGAAATTGAGATAGTCTGCCGATATGATATAAAAATCAACACCCCTGTAATTGATAACAGGAGGACAGGCATACTTGCCGTGGATATGTCCGTAGTAGCAACTCTTTATTCCGTTATTTATAAGACAGTCCACTATCTCTTCGCAAACGTAGTCGCCAAACACCGGCGGAAAATGCAGGAACATAAGCTTTTCAAGAGTTGGATCAAGGTCGTTTGCCGCCTTGATGCTCAGCTCCATACGCCCAACCTCGCGGTTGACTATCTTCTGATAATCCGAATCCTTTGGGGCATTGTGATCGTCGTTATACCATCCGCGGGAGCCGCAGACCATAAACTCACCCACCTTGTAAGCATTGTTGTAAAGCTGGCTTATGGTGGTTATGCCCTCTTCTGCAAAGAAGGCATCCTGCTTAGACTTGGTAGCCCACCAGTAGTCGTGGTTACCCTTGCTGATAAGCTTGTGACCGGGAAGACTGTCAAGAAACAAAAAATCTGCCTTAGCCTCCTCAAAGTTCATACCCCAGGAGATATCTCCGGGAATGACTACGGTATCGTCGGCGGTAACGGTAGCTTCCCATTCTTCCTTTATACGGTTAGTATGATCCTTCCAACGTGCGCCGAATATGTCCATGGGCTTATGGGTAGTAATGGACAAATGTGTATCGGCAAGGACAAAAAGTGCCATGAAAAGCTACTCCTTTCTTTGTTTAATAAGAAAATGCATCCAAGGATGCATTTTCTACCTTAGTTGATTCCAAGCTCGGAAAGTACCTCGTCGGGCATCTTTGCAGCGTCGATAACCTTATCGAAACGAACTGTCTTTGACATAAGAGTTGCAAGACCACCGGGTATCTCAACACCTGAAAGCTCGTTAAGTGCGGGAAGCGCATCGTAGTCGTCGGCAAAGTCAGCGTCCGCCTTGATGGACTTGTAAACGTCTGCCGCAAACTTATAGGGGCTTGCGGTAGAGGCAACTACGGTATAGGTGTTGTCACCGCTCTCTGCCTGATACTTCTTAGCTGCAGTGATCGCAACGGAGGTGTGAGTATCACAGAGATAACCCTCTGCAAAGGTATTCTTGATGGTAGCGGCGCACTCATCCTCGTCTGCAAAATAACCTGCAAACTCAGCGTCAAGCGCTGCCTTGATATCTGCATCTACCGTATATACGCCCTTCTCGTTAAGGTCCTTCATATACTTTGCGGTACGCTCGCTTCCGCCGATGAGATAAAGAAGTCTCTCAAGGTTGGAGGAGATAAGGATATCCATAGAGGGGGACATAGTGGTATAGAAATCACGGTTACGGTCGTATGTACCCTCGTTTAAGAAATCTGTAAGGATGGAGTTCTTGTTAGATGCACAGATAAACTTGTTTACGGGAAGACCCATACGCTTTGCGATATAAGCGGCAAAGATATTACCGAAGTTACCTGTGGGAACGCATACGTTCATCTTGTCACCGAGAGCAATCTTACCGTCAGCCACAAGGTCGCAGTAAGCGGAAACGTAGTATGCGATCTGAGGAGCAAGACGGCCCCAGTTGATAGAGTTGGCGCTGGAGAGGAAGTAGCCGTTTTCGTTAAGCTTTTCTGCCATTGCCTTATCAGAGAAGATCTTTTTAACGCCGTTCTGCGCATCGTCAAAGTTACCGATAACAGCGCATACCTCAACGTTAGATCCCTCCTGAGTAGCCATCTGGAGCTTCTGTACACGGCTTACACCGTCAACGGGATAGAATACTGTGATACGCACCTTGTTTACGTCACGGTAGCCCTCAAGAGCTGCCTTACCGGTGTCACCGGAGGTAGCAACGAGAATAAATGCGGTTCTCTCTTCGCCTGTCTTATCAAGAGCGCGGGAAAGAAGTCTGGGCATTATCTGAAGCGCCATATCCTTGAATGCGCTTGTGGGGCCGTGCCAAAGCTCAAGCACGGAGGTGTTATCGTTAAGTGTAGCAAGGGGTGCTGCACCGCCCTTGAAACGTGCTTCACCGTATGCTTCGGAGCAGTCGGCTAAAAGTTCTTCGTAAGTATAATCTGTAAGGAAAAGTGAAAGAACGTATGCCGCTCTCTCTGCATAGCTCTTCTTTGAGAGAGCTGTGATATCATCAAGAGTAAGTGCGGGGATAGTCTCGGGCATAAAGAGACCGCCGTCATTGCAGAGACCTTGCTTGATGGCCTGCGCCGCAGACACACCCTCCTGATTTAAGTTTCTGGTACTGAAATACTTCATTTTTCTATGTTCCTTATATAAAAATTATTTGCATTGTTATAAAAAATCTTATCCGCATCCACACCCTCTGCCTTAAGCGCTTCATAAAGCTTGGGCAGACGTGAGATATCGGGAATATCCTTTATATTGCGGGTAACGCCGTCAAGGTCGCACCCAAGACAGACTGTATCCTCACCGCCAAGAGATATATAATGAAGAATATGCTTACATATGTCCTTGACCGTGGGTTCACCTTTGCAAGTATGCGTAGGCTCAAGACTGATACCTACAACTCCGTGAGACTCTTTTATAGCACAGAACATCTCATCTGTCAAGTTTCTTTGGTGATTATGTACCGTTCTTGAGTTAGAATGTGTAGCTACAAAGGGTTTTTCCTGTTTTTTTGCATCTTCGTATACCTGCCAGAACATCCTGTCACTTGCGTGGGAAACGTCGGGAATTATACCAAGCTCAAAACATCCCTTTAATACCTCGTAACCAAAATCGGTTAGTCCCGTATCGGTATCGTGAGCTCCTCCAAGAGAGCACACCCCACCCCATACAAGGGTAAGAAAACGTACTCCCATATCATACATAAGCCTGAGGTTCTCTATCCTGCTGCCAAGAGCTTTGCCGCCCTCAACTGCAAGTATATGACAAAAGTCCTTTGGTATCCTTTCCTTATACATACCGTATATGGAAAGAAACTGCTTAAAGCAATCTTCCTCGCATAAGGTGTTTTCGCTCCATACTGCAAGTATCTGCTTATATTCGGAGAAGCATTTTGCCTTTTCAAGGCTTATGTTCAAGCTGTTGTGCTCAAAGTTCTGATCCTGCTTATACATCTCGTAGAGTGTATCGCAGTGCAGATCAAATAATCTCATCCTTGTGCACCAAAAGCATTTTTAATATGCTCTATGCGGTGTCCTTTCTCTGATAAATATACCTCTATTACGTCTATGCGCGGTATATGCTTTATATTATTGCGAAGAATATAATTTTTCATAGCGTAGCGGATATGCTCACGCTTAGTGTAATTCACCGCCGTGGCTGGTCTGCCGTAGGTCTCGGTATACTCTTCCTTTCGGCTTTTGACCTCAACGAAGACGATATACCTTCCCTTTTGGGCTATGATATCTATCTCGCCGTGCTTGGTTTTGTAGTTAGTTTCAACTATACGGTAAAGGCGTCTCCTGAGATATCTCCTTGCAAGAGTTTCACCGTAGTCGCCTATCTCTTTTTTGTTCATTGCTTGTCAAGAAATTTCAAAAAGGTCTTTCTGTGCACGGGGCTGGGACCGTATTTGATAACAGCCTCTCTATGCTCCTTTGTAGGATAACCCTTATGCTTTTTGAAATTGTATTCGGGATACTGACTGTCAAGCTCTACAAGCATACGGTCTCTTGTGACCTTTGCCAGTATTGAGGCTGCCGCAATAGAGGGAGAAAGAGCGTCACCCTTTATTACAGGCTCGGCAATGATGGGAAAATCCCTTGCAATATTGCCGTCAACCAATACGACTTCGGGCTTGGGGTCAAGCTTTTCAACACAGCGTCTCATAGCAAGCTGGGATGCGTTGAGGATGTTAAGTGTGTCTATCTCCTCAACAGAGGCCTCACAGATAGCATAGCTTACCGCCTCGTTTATAATAACGTCAAAAAGCTTTTCCCTTTTCTTTTCAGTAAGCTTTTTGGAGTCATTAAGACCCTCTATCATAAGCCCCTCGGGGAGGATTACCGCAGCGGCAACAACAGGACCTGCAAGGGGGCCTCTGCCTGCCTCGTCTGTGCCGCAGACTACCGAGTAGCCTTGGGCAAAATATTTATTTTCGTAATCCCAGTTCATTATCTCTCTCCGGGTAACTCAAGGGTGATACGACCTATCTTAGCTCCTCTGAACTCGTCAAGAAGAACGTTTGACAGTCTCTCCCAGCTTACCTCGCCGCCCGAGATAAGGAAGCCTCTCTTACGGCCGATGACCTCGGCAAGCTCCCAGTCCTCAAGGTCGTCGTACTGAGAAATGTCACCTAACTTGTATCTCTCGCAGAGCAGCTGAGGATAGCTCTTACGAAGTCTTGTAATAAGCGCGCAGGTGATGCGGTCAAGGTCCATGACCTGATCCTTTATTGCACCTGTTATAGCAAGGTTTTCGCCTACGTATTCGTCCTCAAACTTAGGCCAGAGAACACCGGGCATATCAAGCAGCTCAAGACCTACGTTTGTTGTCACCCACTGCTTGGTCATTGTTACACCGGGTCTATCCTCTACCCTTGCCTTCTTCTGTCCTGCAAGACGGTTTATAAGGGAGGATTTGCCTACGTTGGGTATACCTACGATCATCGCCTTTAAGGCTCTGCCCGCCATACCCTTGCTCTCGTATTTTTCTACTTTTTCTTTCAGTACCTCACGTACCGCATCACCTATATCCTTGATGCCGGCACCGGTAACGCTGTCAATGAACAAACAGTATCTGCCCTGCTTCTGATAATGAGCTCTCCACCTGTCTGATGCCACGGGATCGGCAAGAGAGGACTTTGAAAGAAGGGTCAGCATAGGCTTGTCCTTGCAAAGACGGTGTATCTCGGGGTTACGTGAACTTTCGGGAATACGAGCGTCAAGTATTTCTATTACTATATCAACTGCCGAGAGATTTTCGGTTATCAGTCGGCGTGTTTTGGCCATATGGCCGGGAAACCATTGTATCTGATTTGACGGCATAAATACCTCCTTCGGAGAATGCAAAATGCAGATCCATGACACCCCGTATCTTTGATACGGTTGGTGGAATTATGCAAGGAGTTTGCGGAACGCAAACTGTCGCAATGCA